>DHHD01000077.1 GCA_002403105.1 Anaerolineaceae bacterium UBA4781
CATCTTTGGATTGGATATCTGAAATATGTACCAAGCCTTCGATTCCATCTTCAATATCCGCAAATACGCCATAACCAACCACTTTTTTAATGGTTACGGTAATCACATCTCCAACCAGGTAGTGTTCATTGAATTCTACCCAGGGATTGGGCATTAATTGTTTTATGCTTAAAGCGATGCGCATCTTCTCTTTATCTACTGAAATAACACTTGCTTTAACCTTGTCCCCTATATTAACAACATCCGCAGGATGGTTAACTTTTCCCCAGGAGATTTCAGATACATGAATGAGCCCTTCGATACCTCCCAAGTCGAGAAATATCCCAAACTTGGTGATATTCGTTACCTCTCCTTCTACAACACTTCCTATGGAAAGATCATCAAATACATCCAGCCTTCGACCCGGGGCATTTTCTGCGGCACGTTCCGATAGGATGAGTTTCCCAAGTTTTTGATCGCATTCGATCACTTTTACCTGCATTTCATTACCCACATATTGTTTCAATGCTTGAAATCTGGCAGATGTAGATTGGATTTTTGCGATTTCTTTGATGTGAGAATTAGGAATAAATCCTTTAAATTTTTCTCCATGTGCCAATAAACCGCCTTTATTATAGCCAGATACCTGTACAGTAAAAACTTCATCGTTTCGGAAGTACTCTTCCATGAGTGTCCAATCGATGTCAACATCTTCATTTTCCATGAGATGATTTGCTATTGTTTTCTCTGTGCCCTGGTATTTGTTCGCAGAGTCCAATAGTGAATTCCACCATGAATCGTCGAGCATGGGTTCTGTATTGTTTGGATTTCCTTTATTTTTCAAAGCCATTGTTTTCCCTCCTATTTATTTGCTTGATTTTGTAAGAAAGTTGTTTCCATTTCAACGATCTTTTTTACAACACCATCAATTGCGATCCGTTGTTTTCGATAAAGATCAGCTTCTGAAAGTGCTAACCTCTTTGCGATATCGCGCATTTTCATATTCTCGTTAAATTTAAAATCAAGAATATTATAAAGCAACCAGTCATTTGTATATTGGCGTTCACCCTCAGGGCGAATTGAGTTGATGGCATCTTGCAATAAAGCACGTAATGCTTTGGTTAATGTTTCTCCTGATTCATCTGCTCTATATTGAACAACCGTCAGTTGCATTAATGAATTTCCCGACAGTTTTGGTCCTCCCCATAAGTGAGCTAATGCATCTTTTACCCATTTATTCAATTGTTCCGTATCTTCGAGGTTAATCGACATATTTATATTTGCAAATCGCCCGGCAGCCAGAAGATTTTGAATTTCATCCATCTGCGGTTCGAGCAATTCTAATGAATACAGCATCTTCTGCTGCTGTTGATAATCTGCAATAGCAGTATACAGGCGGTTTAAAAGTAGATTAACCGCCCTAACCTGTTCAGGGTCAAGATCTGTGCGTTTCATTCTATCCAGACCAATGAAACCTGAAATCATCACACCATTTTCAATCTCCCTGGTATTCCTGATCGGGATCACCACCATCCCATTCCAGCGCAGAATGGTTTTATTTGCCCATTCTCGATTAAAATCAAAATTAAATTTGGTTACCTTTTCAACAATGCGAGAAGCATCACCGATTTCAACCGGCTTCTCATACCCGCCATTCTGTTTCAAATAAAGAACTGCGCTGGTTGCACGAATTCGATCGCAAAGAGCTGCCAGTATGATCTCCGCAAATTGATTAAAATCGTTTTTCGTAAATAAACGTTCTTCCAATGAGCGAATTCGCTCCAATTCATGCAGGTCCTTTCCTCGGAATAATATTTTTTCCATTTTAGGAAAGAGAAGTGTATAAAGATGTTCCAGCAGAACGATACACGCTACCATTACCAGAATTTCAAGCATAACAAAATCTTTTCCAAGAATATTTCCGGTTCTCCGAATCAAGGTTGTCAAACCTAATGTAACACTGGCTGTCAGAGGGCCGCGAAAGATCCAATGGAACAGACGGTTTTTAATTTCTCGATCTGGGACAGAAAACCCAAAAAAAGAAATAGCATAGGTCATTATGATCAACAAAATCCAGCTTGCCAGATAAAGGATCGATGATAAAAACCAAAATGTAAGAGAGTTGAGAACACCGATGGATGATTCAAAAATTAAATATGGAAATAACCCAAAGAAAAGACCGATCGCTCCCACTACTAAATAAACCATGCGTCTTTTGCTGGTTGGAGAATTTGTCCGCCGAATCGCGCGGAAAAAATTATAAAGTGAAAATGCTACGGCAGAAAAGAAAAACATGAGATAAAGATCCATGGTCTTCGTTCTCATAAAGAACGGTGCAGGAGATTGATCGACAATTAATTCACCCAACAGGTTATTCGAGTACAACAGAAAACAGAGAAAAATACTGATCCCGATCATTACGGATCCAATGATCCGGCGCTTTCCATGGCTGGGCTTTCCAGTTAATGCGAGAAGAGCATCAGAGAGTAAAAAATACAGAGTCGGGATAAAGATCAAACCCGTCCAATGCACTTTTAGAATATTTAATAATGCTGTTTTTTCAGTGATAACCGATCCAAATGCATCAGCTCCAAATATAAGGATGAGTGCAAATAAGATCAGAGAAAAAATATTGGTCAGTCTATCGTGAATTTTAAACGTTAAGGAATATAAGAAAAGAGAAAACGTTGTAATTGCTAATCCGGCAGTGAGAACATCACTGATTGTTTTAAATAGAACAATCAGGTTATTTGTAAAATCAACGCTGCTCATTCTTATCTCCTCATCCCTTATCTGATCAAACGAGCGAAGAAAATAGCAATATCATTATTTTCATAATAATAATCGTTATAACCACAAAATTCGAAACCTATTTTTTTTGCAAGACAGATGGCCGGATAATTTTTGGAACTCATTTCAAGTGTCATCCGCTTTAAACCCCGCTCTTCGCCCCAAACCGCAATAGCTTTGATAAGGGATATTGCTATTCCCTGCCGTCGCCAGCGCTCATGAACAACCAGGTCTTTTATCCATACATTCGAAGTTGTTTGAATTGAAGAAGAAGAAATATATCCAACCGGTACATTGTCAACACATCCTACAAGAATAATGGATAGATCCTTCCACCGATCAAATAGACTCTGTGCAGACCGTGGGTAGGATAATTTCATCAACCGGGGTAGTTTCAACTCACGAAAGCTGATGGTGACATTTCCTTCTGTTGATTCCTGATCCATTTGCCAGACCGTTTTTGTTTCAATGGAATGTTTGAAACTCGATAAGATCGAAAAATCAGGAGAAACCACGGTGCGGATCATCACTTCAGCCATTATTCATCCTCTCTTTTATAATACAACTTTAACTTCGATCACACAGGGCTCGAAGAGATTATTCTGATTATCTGAAACAACGATGCGCAGTTCATAGAATCCTGGCTCCAATTGAACAGTGTTCCAATTCCCTCCCAGTTCACTCTCGATGATGACTTTATTTCCAGCAGCGATAGGGATCCAGTCTTCTCGACCTTTTTGGCGATATTCATATTTATAAAATCCCATGTTGGGAACATTGATCGTTCCGGATAAGGAAACTGAACCCGTCACTTCATCACCCGATTTGGGAGAAAGCCATTCAATTTGCTGGGGAATACAGCCTGTTAAAGCAACTGCGGTTTGAGTTTGTTCCAATCCTTCGGGAGTTTCTTCCATGCGCAGCATGGCTTGAAAAAAATCAGTGGGTGTCGGTAAAACACCAGTTGTTGGCGTTGTAATGGTATACAAACCTGGATAACGTACAGATGCGATCGATACCAACAAAATTTGACCAATGAAGAGAACTCCGATGATCACCAGATATGCAGTAGTTGAATTGATACGTTTTTGAACGACCTCTTTTTCCAAACCGAATGCTGATTTCTTCTTTACCTGAATTGCCGCAATCAACCGGCTCCCCATAATAAGCGCCAAGATTAGCAATAAAAGGTAAATTCCCCCTTCAAACTCTTTCAGAAAGCGAAGCAGTCCTTCCATTTCATTTCACCTGCAGTAAATCCATGGATCATTAAAACGTTGCAAGCAGACCTCGGATGAGAGTTTCCAATTTTGGTGCAATATCCTTCCCGGCTTGCAGCACTTCTTCATGCGTTGTTATCGTACTGCTATCCAGGTTGGCTTTATTGCTGATCCCTGAAAAACCCAGTACCTGCATACCAGAGTGAATTGCCACAATTACTTCCGGAACCGTTGACATACCAACCGCATCCGCACCGATCAATCGAAGGAAGCGCAGGTCAGCTGGTGTTTCAAATGAAGGTCCTGCCAGGCACACATACACACCAGAGTGAAAGTCGATCTTACTTGCCACGTAAACCGTTTTTATTCGGTTGATCAATTCTGGGGAATAACAACGGCTCATATCAGGAAAGCGTGGGCCAAATGCTTCCAGGTTAGGACCGCGCAGTGGATTTTCTCCACCCATTGCCATCAATGATATATGATCGTTGATAACCATAACATCACCGGGTTTGAATTCAGGATTGATCCCACCGGCAGCGTTGGTAACAATAAGTGTATCAATTCCAAGTTGTTTCATTACTCGAATTGGAAAACCGATCTCGCTGATGGAATATCCTTCATAATAATGTGCTCTACCCTGCATGATCAAGACGGGTGTGCTTTCTAATTCACCAATAACAAGCCGCCCTTTATGTCCCGGGATAGTGGAAACAGGCCATCCGGGGATGTCTTTGTAATCAATAAAATCAGGCTGGCTGATTGAATTCGCCAGATCGCCCAATCCCGATCCCAGAATCAATCCTACTTTTGGTTTTCGCTGTGTTCGATTTTGGATCTCTTTTACTGCGTTATTAATTTGATCCATCGTAATAAAATCATTCATAAACTCACCTCATGAGATATAAATTATAACAAGCAATTAAATCAGTCCTTTATTAATTTTACGCGTATACATGTTGCCAGCTTTGGATCACATGCTTTATATCATCATCTGTGATCCAATAATGGGTAACCAGGCGTATTTCATTAGGTCCGGAAAAACCAAAGAGTATTCTCTCTTTTTTTAATTTATCTTGTAGAGTTTCCAGATCCGGGAATATTGCTCGCTCAATACCTAGAAAAACCATATTCGAACGAGGCATTCCTTTGGTTAAAGAAAATCCGGGTACCTTTGAAATATTTTCAGCCAGTATCGCAGCTCGAGCATGATCTTCTACCAAACGCCCGGTCATGGTATCCAGCGCTACGATTCCGGCAGCCGCTAAAATACCCACCTGGCGCATTCCGCCACCCAACATTTTACGATAACGGCGTGCTTCCTGGATGAAATGATCTGTTCCACACAGCACAGAACCGACCGGGGCACATAATCCTTTACTCAGGCAAAAAGTAATCGAATCTGCTTCATCTGCCAATTCTTTTGCAGAACAATGTAGCGCAGCCGCAGCATTAAAAATGCGTGCTCCATCCACATGCAAGAACAAACCATGCCTTTTCGCAATCCTGTTTAGATCTTTCATATAAGCAGACGTGATCGGAATTCCACCGCATTGATTTTGGGTGTTTTCAATCACGACCATTTTGGTACGTGGTTCGTGTATATCTTCACCTCTGACCGCATTATCGACCATCTCTAAATCCAACGTCCCATCGGGTTGATTGGGAAGGGTATTTGGGAAAATTCCTCCCAACGCAGAAATACCACCTACCTCATGCAAAAAGGTGTGCCCGGCTTGCCCCATAAGCACTTCGTCACCTCGCTTGCACGTAACCAGTACTGCAAGTAAATTTCCCATCGTTCCGGAGGAAACGAACAGTGCGCTTTCTTTCCCAAATAATTGAGCCGCTTTTTCTTCCAATAGATTCACGGTTGGATCTTCTCCATAAACATCATCCCCCACTGCGGCTTCTGCCATCGCTTGCCGCATTTCAGATGTTGGAATTGTGACGGTATCTGAACGCAGGTCAATAAAATTCATTTTGTGTTCCATCCATTCTCCATCAGAATAAATTGTCGATCACATCTTGCAGTTCTACCGGTAGTTCTGCGATAAACTCTCTTTGTTCTTGTTGATCTGGCAGCGTTATTGAAATCAATCTGGCGTGCAGAAACTGGCGGTTCAGCGGCAAGGATGAATGTTTATGCCCATATGTGGTATCCCCCACTACCGGGCATCCTAAATAAGCCATATGAACTCGAATCTGATGCGTTCTTCCAGTCAATATTCGTACTTCCAGCAGGGTATGGTTTTTAAATGATCGGATGGTGTTGTATTCTGATATGGCAGTTCTGCCATTTTCACCATACGCAATAGCCATTTTTTTTCTGTCATGGGGGTCGCGCTGGATTCCCACCTCGATCCTTCCCGTTGGTGTTGGTGGATGCCCATCCACGAGCGCAATATAGGTTTTAATAACTTTTCGTAATTTGAATTGGTCCTGCAGCCAGCGGTGGGTTTTTTCATTTTTCGCTACCACGATTAAACCTGATGTATCGCGGTCAAGGCGATGCACGATCCCGGGACGTTGAATTCCGCCAATTCCTTGAAGAAAAGGATTATGTGCCAGTAAAGCGTGTACCAGCGTTCCGGTTTGATGACCATGCGCAGGGTGTACCACTATTCCGGCAGATTTATTGACGATGATCACATTCTCATCTTCATAAACAATATCCAGGGGAATATTTTCAGGCACCAACTCTCCCGGTTGTGCGAGAGGGATCTCGATTTCGATAGCACAGGGATGAGATAAGGTAAAACTTGGTTTGTTTACAATGATGCCATCAACTTTTACAAATCCGGTTTTAATTAAATCCTGTATGCGCGACCGGGATTGAGAAACAAGAATCTCCGCTAAATATTTATCAAGTCGAACGGAGGTGTCTTTTAGAAATGAAAATTCATATCTTTCACCAGTTAAATCCATATTATTGAACAGGTTTCGTAGAATTTTTCTTCTCTTCTTGCCAAAGGGCAATTAATAACACACATACACCAACGGTAATAGACGCATCCGCTACATTGAAAACGGCAAAATTCCCAACGGAAATAAAATCGGTGACATGCCCAATTTTGATACGGTCAATTAAATTCCCGATCGCTCCACCAAACTCTAACCCAATGGCAATTCGCATCCACCAGCTATCTCCTGCCAGACGAGTATAGAAAATAAAAATCAGGATCACAACGATCAGGGGCAAAAAAGTAAATAGCAAACCCATCCCCTGAAATAGACCAAATGCCACGCCAGTGTTATACCAGTGCACAACACGAGCATACGGGATCATCCATTCCCAGGGTGCCCAGATCTCACCATAGTCCAGATTCGCTCGCACCAGATTTTTTGTGTATTGATCCAATACAATGATGACACCTGCAAGGATGAATAAAAAAATATACGCTTTAGCATTTTTCTTCAAATAATTTCTCCGCAATGAATTTCAAATGATTGTAATGGATAATCGCTTTTCAGTCGAACTTTCGCAAATCCATCCGATATATTGAATATAATAGATTCTTAGCAACATAACCATCAGAAGAATATAAATTATTAAGGAGTACCTATGCACGATCATCCCTGGCAAGAAGAATTTCCAGCAGCCATCACCGTAACCGATGCAGAAGGAATCATCATCGAAATGAATCGAAAGTCAACTGAAACTTTTGCCAGCAGCGGTGGAAAGAATCTCATCGGAAAAAATATCCTGGATTGCCACCCCGCTGCCGCACAGGAAAAAATTCAAGCGATCGCACAAAATAAGAAAGCCAATATTTACACAATACAAAAGGGAGCGTTTAAGAAACTTATTTATCAAACTCCATATTTTAAAAATGGAAAATATGCTGGTCTGGTGGAAATTAGTTTTGAAATACCAGAAGTAATTTCCCATTTCAACAGGGATTAAAGAAGAGAAGAGACCAACTGTGATCGTTGGTCTCTTCTTTGTATCTCCCTATTTTGTTCGTTCCAGCCAAATGGTAACCTGTTCCCCATCGAACTCATCGCTTGCATTCGGTAATGTGCCGGGATGGTTCTTTGAATCCATTTGTACTGCCAGTGTTTCATTCATCACATAATCGCGATTCTGTTCAATGGCTTTTTCAAGCTTATCCGAAGCTGAGAAGGAAAGCAGGATACGATCGGAGATCTCAAAGCCAGCCTGTTTGCGCGCTTCTTGAATTCTACGGATGAATTCACGAACCAGACCTTCATAAACAAGGTCTTCATCCATTGTCGTGACAAGTGCAGCCAGATATGCACCTTCAGAGGCTACCTCAAATCCCTCTTTCGCCTGAATGTGAATTTCAACTTCATCCGGGTTGATGAAATATTCCTCCCCATCCACGCTCACCGAGAAGGGATCACCTTTTGACACTGCTGCAGCTACTGGTTCTGCATCCAGTTTCAGAATTGCTGCTTTAATCTTTGGAAAATCACCTTTAAACCGCTGCCCCAATTGTTTCGGGAGGGGAAGCAGTTCATAAGCGACTGCTTCATTGGCTGCACTTAACAAACGTACTTTTTTCACATTCAATTCATCTTCAAGAAGGTCTGCATATCTCTCGATAATACTGGGATCATCCCCCACGCTGAGAGCAAATGCTACTTCAGCTAATGGCTGGCGCACTTTGATGCCTGATTTATTTCTGGCAGCATGCCCGAGCGAAACCAGTTTCATGATGGCATCCATTTCATAATTCAGCGTGGCATCGATCACAGTCTCATCATAGCCTGGCCAATTTGCCAGATGAACAGATAGACCAGCATCGGGATCAACAGAACGCACCAGGTTTTGATATAGATTCTCAGCCATGTATGGCATAGAAGGAGCGATTAATTTACTTACTGTTACCAATGCTTCATACAATGTGGCATATGCTGCATATTTATCACCATCTGATTCACTCTTCCAGAATCTGCGGCGCGATCGTCGTAAATACCAGTTCGAAAGGCGATCCACGAACACTTCGATAGGTCGGGTNNCATGCAGTTCTGATCGGATCCATTTATCCAATGCAGAATACTCGATATCCTTCTTCTGCGCATTCGGCTGCCATTGATCGAGATTTGCATAGGTTACAAAGAAGGAATAGGTATTCCATAATGTCAGCATGAACGTACGGATTACTTCAGATACCAGGTTCGCTGAGAAGCGTCTTTCCTGCCCGGGAGGGCTGGCAGTGTAGAGATACCAGCGCATAGCATCCACACCATGCTGGTTAATGACTTCCCATGGATCGACCACATTCTTGCGGGATTTGGACATTTTCTGGCCGTTTTCATCCAATATCAATCCAAGGCAGACCACATTTTTAAAACATTTCTGGTCAAACACAAGCGTTGAAATAGCATGCAGCGAATAGAACCAACCCCGTGTTTGGTCAACAGCCTCGCAAATATAATCAGCCGGAAATTGTTGTTTAAACTCTTCTTCATTCTCAAATGGATAGTGCCACTGCGCGATGGGCATAGAACCCGAATCGAACCAAACGTCAATCAACTCAGGCACACGCTTCATTTTTCCATGACATTTTGGACAATCAAAGACCACTTCATCTACATAAGGGCGATGCAGTTCAAGCCCGCTAAGATCGTGCCCGACCAGTTTGGATAACTCTTGCTGGGAGCCGACACAAGCTTGTGTTCCACAATCCTCACACTGCCAAACCGGTAGAGGTGTTCCCCAGAAACGTTCGCGGCCCAATGCCCAATCAACATTATTTTCCAACCAGTTTCCAAAACGACCATTCTTGATATGTTCCGGATACCAGTTAACCTCGTTATTCAACGCCACCAGACGATCTTTCACCCTGCTGGTGCGAATATACCAGGTTGCCCGTGCATAATACAACAGGGGAGTGCCGCAGCGCCAACAGAAAGGATATGAATGGGTGTGCTGCTCAATCTTGAAAAGCAATCCGCGTGCATCTAAATGGTCAATGATGAGTGGATCAGCATCCTTTACATATCGTCCTGCCCAATGGTCCACCTCACGAATAAAAGTACCATCCGGTTTTACAGTCATCAAGATCGGCAAATCTTCTTGATTGGCTACATTCATATCGTCAGCACCAAAAGCCGGTGCCATATGCACCAATCCCGAACCATCTTCAATAGTGACAAAATCCCCCATCACAACAAAATGAGCCGGTTTTTCTACTGGAAGGAAAGTAAATAGCGGTTGATAACGTTTTCCCTTTAACTGCTTCCCTTTGAACCTATCCAGGATGGTTACTTTTTCATCTCCAAAAACTTTTTCAACCAATGCTTCTGCCAGGATCAACTTTTCTTTTGTATGGCTTTCTCCATTGGGTACTTCTCTTTCAATTTTGACATAATTAATGTTTTTCCCGGCAGCTACCGCCACATTTCCAGGCAGTGTCCAGGGGGTGGTTGTCCAAACCAGCAAAGAAGTATCCTCTTCATCCAATAGCGGCATACGTACAAAAATGGCCGGTTCTGTTATGTCATGATACTCCTGAGATACTTCATGATCTGAAAGTGGTGTACCGCAGCGCGTGCAGTATGGAACAACTTTAAAGCCTTGATACAGAAGATCTTTCTCCCAGAGAGATTTCAGAATCCACCACACAGATTCGATATACTCATTTCTATATGTAACATATGCCCTGCTCAAATCAACCCAATAGGCAATGCGATCGGTTAATTTTTCCCATTCCTGAATATAAGAAAAAGCTGATTCTCGGCAGAGTCTGTTGAATTTTTCAATTCCATACTCTTCGATCTGCTGTTTGTTGGTGAAACCCAGTTTCTTTTCAACTTCAATTTCAACTGGTAGTCCATGCGTATCCCAACCACCCCGCCGGTCAACATGATAGCCCTGCATGGTTTTATAGCGAGGAAAAAGATCCTTGAAAACTCTGGCTAGAATATGATGCACACCTGGCATGCCATTTGCGGTTGGGGGTCCTTCAAAGAATACATATTCCGGACCACCTTCCGTCTTTTTCAAGGTTTGTTTAAAGATTTCCTGCTGCTTCCAAAAATCCAGGATTGATTCTTCTGATTCTTTGATTTCTAGTTTGGAAGAAACCGGTTTGAACATAACACCTCCAATAAAAAAGCTCGTCCTGTTTCAGGGACGAGCAAAATTACCCGCGGTACCACCCACTTTCTCCCGTTTGGGAGCTCCTCAACAGAAGTCTGTATTCACAAAATTCTGTGCCTTTTTAACGATTGGCTATCCCGGTTTTCTTACTGATGGTCTATTTACCATGTTCAGATCACAGCTCCGGAAGGATTTTCAATTCGAGATGTTCACCGGGCTTTCACAGACTCCCAGCTCGCTGAGAACCGCACTCGTATTTACTCGTTTCCATCACAGCTTTTCGATTGTGATTATCTCATAAATAGAGATTTTTATCAATTAAGCAGCTTTATATCACACCATAAAAGAGTGGAAGTTCGTCACATTTTTCTTTTACTATGCTGACGCTATTCATGAGTTTCGTTTTAGCAGCAATCAGGTGTTCTCTACTATTGGCATAGATAGTAAAAAGCACATCGCCATTTTTAATTTCCGTTCCCACTTTATGATGGACGATGATCCCCACGCCCAAATCGATGGGAGCACCCTTCTTTTCACGTCCTGCCCCTAACAAAACTGCAGCTTCACCAACCAGTTGAGCATTTACCATAGAAAGATAGCCATCCCTTTCAGCTTTTATCTCTTCATGAATGGATGCAGAAGGTAATTTTTCAGGGTGCTCTATATAGGAAATATCACCTTTTTGCGCTTTCACAAGCTGGATGAATTTTTCCCATGCTTTTCCATCAGTGACTGCTTTTTCCGCCATATTGCGGGCTGCTTCCAGATTTTCTGCTTTTTCTCCCAGCAGCAGCATATGCGCGGAGATCGTAAAACAATGTTCGCGAAAATCAGCAGGACCGTGGTCGTGCAGAGTTTCAATCGCTTCTTTTAATTCATTAGCATTACCCACAGCTTCACCAAGCGGTTGGTTCATATCAGATAGGAGCGCCCGCACTTTCCGTCCGCTCAATCTTCCAATTTCTACCATCAAATGTGCCAGCTCCTGGGCTTGTTTCAGGTCTTTCATAAAAGCACCATAACCCAGTTTGACATCCAATACTATAGCTTGTGCGCCGGCTGCGATTTTCTTACTCATAATGGATGAAGCGATCAAAGGGGTAGAAGGAACTGTTCCGGTCACATCCCGCAGTCCATATAGAATTCCATCAGCTGGGGCAAGATCACTGGTTTGTCCGGTAAGGACAATTCCAATTTCTTTAAGCTGTTGCATAAACTCAGCTTCTGATAAATCCACACGGTATCCGGGGATGGATTCCATTTTATCCAGTGTTCCACCGCTGAATCCCAATCCCCTTCCTGACATCTTTCCTACGGGTAAGCCATACGAAGCAACAATGGGTGCCACGACCAGAGTGGTTTTATCACCAACTCCCCCGGAGGAATGTTTATCCACCACCAAAGGAGCAACAGACGAGAGGTCGAGGATATCTCCCGAATGAGCCATTGACAAAGTCAAATAGGTAGTTTCTTGCGGGGTCATGCCATTTAATAAAATGGCCATAACCCAGGCTGAAACTTGATAATCAGGAATGGAACCGCTGGTTACACCCTTGATGAAAAATTCGATCTCCTCTTTTGAGAGTTCTTGTTTATCTCGTTTCCGAGTGATGATATCAACTGCACGCATAATGCTTCCTTCCCTTATAACACACAAAGAATTTTTAGTCTCGTGGTTTTAAGAAAATTGTGGCACGTCGATTAGGTTCTTCTCCGGTGCTCTCGGTTGTCACAAAAGGATGGTAGCGCAGCTCGAGATGAATGATTCTGCGTTCATTCGCGGGCATAGGCTCCAACACCTGTTTACGACCGGTTTGAACGACCTGATCAGCGATCCGCCGAGCAAGCTGGCGTAATTGACGCTCACGGCGGTAGCGGTATCCCTGCACATCTACCATAAGGGGTACCCATTCACCTATCTGATTACATAGAATGAGACTGGTGACATATTGAAGAGAATTTAAAGTCTCTGATTTACGTCCAATCAATATGCTTAGATCCTTGCCAGAAATATCTGCCAGGATGATGGGGCGGTCTTTATCATCCTCAGGATCAACGATACGAGTAACTACTTTTGCATCAATATTCATTTTTCCCAGCAATTCAGTCAGTGTTTCATAAGCCATTTGCCGGGCTTTTTCAATATTATCATCGGCGTCATCAAGGTACGAGGATGTTGGGGTTGACAATTTTACTTCAGCAGCTTGTCCTTCCATGATTTCTTTCTTCCTTTCCCTTTTTACGCTTCAGCGGTTTTTCTGGAATCGAAATATCAGATAATGGATTTCACTATGCTTCTAAAATTAATCCTCAGAAATCAAGCAAAACCTCACTACCCCCCTTTTTTAAAGGGGTAGAAACCTCTAAAGCTTTTATTTTTTGTGCAGCGTCATTTATTTTTGACCGTCTACGCAGATAGCTTTTTTGTGGGCGCTGCTTTCTTCTTGAAAATATCTTTTAATTTCACACGTCCCAATGCGGCATATTGCACAAGGCTGATCACATTGGAAATGGCGAAATATAGAGCCAAGCCAGATGAGAGTGAGTATGCAAAATAACCCATCAACAGCGGCATGTAAATATTCATCATGCCGGTCGCCTGGTTGGCTTGCTGATCACCACCGGTAGGGCTGATCAGTTTATTTTGAATAAAGCTGGTGATCACAACAAAGATCGCCAATACCGGAATGCCAAAGGAGATTCCAGGGATATAGACACGATCGGGTTGACTGAGATCCATCCACAGGAACTGATTATTCAATGGAATAAGAGCAAATGGATTCTTTACTGAAGGAATGAAAGAGAAGAAATTAGACATTCCCAACCCGATTTTAGACACCAGGTTAAATACCTGCAGTGGTGCAGTTCCCATCGTTTGAATAATGCTTTGATAAAGACCAATGATAATCGGGAATTGAATTAGAGTTGGTAAGCACGAAGCAAAGGGCTTAATACCTTTCTTCTTATACAATTCCATCTGTGCTTGACCCAAACGCTCCTTGTCATTCTTATATTTTTTCTGCATTTCAAGATATTCTTCATCTTTTTGAAGATCTTGAAGCGCACCGGAACTCTTGATCTGGCGTGCGATCAAAGGATGGGTAATCGCTTTGATCAAAACTGTAAAAACAATGATCGCGATCCCGAAATTTTCTCCGGTCAGGTTGTAGATCAAGAGTAAAGAATTAATGAAGGGTTTAATAATGATAGAATCCCACATGGTTTTTTCCTTTTCTATTTATTCTTCTGTCGAAAACGACCAAAATTCTCGGCCATTTTCATCCAGTGCATAAACCAGTTTTTCTCCGCCGACCATCATCAGATAAAGCTTGCCATCTTTGAAGGTCGGTGTAGTATAGATACTTCCCTCACGACTTAATGAAGGAGAAGTAACCTGGTCTTTGTCTACGATTACCAATTTACCATCGATAGTTCCAAAGCCTACAGAATTCGTTAGGATTACCCCACCTGCCACGATCTGAGAACCGGTAGCCATGGGTGAATCCCATACAGATGCACCTGTTTCGCTATTTAGGGCGAAAATGTTGCCATCTTCCGTTGCAAAAAATAAGACACCGTCCAGGATGACTGGCTTCGTCCAAACGCTTTTGATCTTTGTTTCACCTTCATACATCCAGACGATTTCACCAGTGCTTGCACTGATCTTGAACATTTTCCCATCGATTGTTCCGACATAAAGGAAACCATCAACTAGCAGCGGGGCAGAGACGATTGCGGTGCCCAGATCGGTTTTCCATATCGGTTTTTCCACCAAGTTCTTGGTACCTTCCTCATCAGCAACCAGGTCAGAAACCAGATAGGTAAGATTCAATGCATATACATTGTGATCCATGGAAGCCAAATACAAATACTGTTCATCAGCTACCGGTTTTGACCAGTTTGGACCTGTAGTCTGAAAAACCCACTGCAATGTTCCATTTTGATCAAGCACATATAGTTTTTCATCAGCATTAGGAGCATATGTATATCCGTTCTTATAAAAAGCGCTGGCAACATAACGGCTTTCTGCTCCATCAAAATTCCAAATCAATGATCCGTTATTATCATTTACTGCATAGAGATTATGGGCATAATCCCCGGCAATGACCATATCTTCTGCAAACTCTACAGGAGCATAGAAAATAACATTTTTCTCCTGTTCTGCTGGGAAAACCCAAACCTTGCTTCCATTTTGAACATCCAAAGCATAGAGTTGATAGCCGTACGATACAACAGCGAGATCATCACCAACTGAGAGTCCAGGCCAGCTGGAAGATGCTCCAACGGTAGAAGTACAACCAGCAAGAGTAGCCGCGATAATCAAGATCAAAAGTGCTGCGATAGTAATATTTTTTTTCATTTTTTTCACCTAGATTTTTTCTTTCCTACGGGACAGGATCATATCCGCCCTCATTGAAGGGATTACAACGAATTAAACGATGAATCGATAAATAACCACCTTTCCATATTCCATATCGAAAAATTGCTTGATATGCGTAATGAGAACAAGTTGGATAGAAGCGGCAGGTATTTGCCGGTAATGCAGGAGAAACTGTTTTTTGATAAACACGGATCAAGAACAGCACAATATATCGCGGGAATGACCAGATCGTAACCTTGACATCACGCAATGATGGTTCTTGAGAATAATTCTCTTCAGCGATCATAAAATTTTTTCTTTGATTTCCAACAGGTCAGCTTGAAGAAGTAAATTCTCGGCGGCTGCCCGTATTTCACTCGAATTGGAACGCGAAAAGCTTTTTCGGATTATAAAAATAACATCCCAACCAGGTTCACATTCGCTCTTAAGAAGATTGATCACAGCTCGCATTCTTCGTTTACAGCGATTTCGTTCCACTGCATTACCTATTATTTTGCTGGTTATCACCGCAAATCGCGAATGCGGCAGTTCGTTTTTGATAACTGCCATTTTCACGATTGGGTGAAAAAAAGCGCTGCCAGAATCCCTTACTTTTTTAAAGTCCGCACTCTTTACAAGACGGAATTTTCGATTCACTCGCAACTCAAACGAAATAAATTGCTCAGAAAATTTTCTGAATTACCAGCGTGCATTTTTTACATGATTGTTCTTGGTAACTGCCAAGATATGGCGCCCACGAGCCATTCTTCTTTTAAGAACTTTTCTGCCATTGGCGGTTGCCATGCGTTGTCTGAAACCATGAACACGAACGCGTTTTCGTATACGTGGTTGGTATGTCCTCTTCGGCATGTTTCGTTTCCTCTTCTTTTAACGATTAATTTCTTTTGATATAGCTGGAAAATTATACCATAATGGCTATTTAGTTTTGGGTATATTTCCTGCAGGAGTTACCTTTCAATTTCGCCGATAAAACTCTTCGTATGGTCCTCCTTCAAGGTTACAGGTGAAATTATATTCCAAAGATTCATTATAGATTCCGCCTGAACTCGCAGATAGTTCGTTGAAAGACCTTCCATGATCCAGCTATTCTTCCCCTGTTTTTGTCCTCGCTCCCAAAGCACCGAAATGGTTTTCCCCAGGAAGCCCGCGCGATAACTGGCGGCAAATTGCTGCAGTACTTCACGCATTCTCTCATTCCGTTTTCTTTTTTCCAATCCATCGATCTGACCAGAGTAATCTGCTGCAGGTGTACCTATTCGCGGAGAATATCGAAAAACATGTCCGCCTGCAAAGTTTGCATTGGCTACAAAATGCAAACTTTCGGTAAATTCTTCTTCGCTTTCACCAGGGAAACCAACCACAATATCCGTGGTAATCGCAGTATCCGGATTCACTGCTCGTATCTTTTGCAGCAAGGATAAATAATCAATCGGTGCCATCGTTCTTCCCATACGTTTTAGAGTGGATGCCGAACCTGATTGAAGTGGAAGATGCAGATGATCGCAAAAACGGGGATTGGAAAGAAGTGAATAAAAATCTTGTTGAATATCCCATGGTTCGATGGAGCTTAACCGAACACGGGGAATGCTCGTTCTTTCTAAAATTGTATTAACTAAATAAGTGATCGTCTTTTTATTTAAAAGGTCCCTGCCCCAACCACCCAGCTGTGTTCCGGTTAGTACAACTTCCTTTACATCCGCTCGTACGGCTGATTCAACATCCTTGATGATCTCCTCCAGGGGTCGGCTGGTACTTTTCCCACGAGCAACGCGCGTAATGCAAAAAGTACAGTGATAATCACAACCCTCCTGCACTTTAATAAAAGCGCGCGTTCGTTTCGCTTTACCGGGTAGTGGAATCCGTACAGATCTTTCAGATTGAGAATCAGCTGTATCGCTGAAGTAGGTTTTAACAATGCTCTGTTTCTCTTTATTCGAAATAATGATCGCATCATCAACACGATCATTTTTCCTGTGATCATCTACAGAAACCCAGCATCCCGTCAGGTATATTTTTTCGACACCTAGGCGTTGGAGGCGATGCACTAATTGACGCGAATCGGCTTCAGCGGCGGCAGTTACCGTGCAGGAATTAACGATGGCAGCTTGCGCTTGCTCTGGAACAGCGACGATTTCATGACCTGCCGCGCGCAGTTCCACTGCCAGCATTTCCAATTCGCTCTGGTTGAGTCTGCAGCCAATGGAACCCAAAAACACTTTCATTTCTAAGGATAAACCGCAAAAAAGTTATCGAAGAGAATAGCTACACCAGGTTCTTCAAAAGAACTGGCTGTCAGACCAATGAGTCCTTCGGAGAAAATATCATCTTGAACCTGTGCTAGCATAACGTTGTTTACATAGAGGGTCAGCTCATTTCCGATGCAGTCAGCGCGAATATGATTAGCGCTTTTCCCTTGATAAATGGATTCAGAATATTGAAGCTCTCCCCCATTGAGAACCGCATACCCTCCATAAAGAACCCGCAGGATGCCATAATATCCATCAGATGAGACCAGGAAAGCATAATAATTAGAATCATCCTGATACCGGCACACCAATCCGAAACCATTATTCATTAACCCATTGAGATTATCTGCGATCGCTTCCACCCGCACATTGGTATAGGTGCTGTTTACGGTACTGACGTAATCCGTATTTTGCGAATTAATGACGAATACCAAACCTTCTTGATAGTAACCAACTGTTGAACCATCTGTACGTTTCCATACATTCCATTCAAAATTCGGAGAAGAAAAATCGTCCATCAGCAGCAGTTCTCCGGATTGGTGATCGGATGGGAAATTGATGGTGCAGTTTGTCATGAAAAAACAGAAAGCGAAGATAAATAAAATGAGAAATCTTTTTCGCATGAAAATTTCCTTGATAAATAATTATACCTGCCAACCAATTGCAGCAACCCTTATCGCATTGTAGTATGTTAAATCGTCATCCTCCCAATTGATAGGATAAATATTTTATATATTCCAGAACCACAAAATGCCAACCCTTTATTTTTAAGAACCAGGAGTTTGCACTAAACCAATGTGGTGAAGTTGGGTGAATCATGACCTTGATACCTGTATCTGCAAAGA
The DNA here is from genome assembly GCA_002403105.1 of Anaerolineaceae bacterium UBA4781. Lineage (GTDB taxonomy): Bacteria > Chloroflexota > Anaerolineae > Anaerolineales > Anaerolineaceae > UBA4781. The sequence continues at coordinate 18,534 of DHHD01000077.1, forward strand.
CATCTCTGAAAATGGTGTAAGCACGGCGGGTGTGGTAGGGATCGGTAACCACAATACAGGAAACTAATTGCCGATTCGTAAGCAACCGTTTTACAGCCTCGGCTTCCTCTTGCGTGCTGGTGGCAACCTGATCGGTCATGAGAATATTTCCACTTGGTACGCCATTGTTCAGAAGCTCTATACGCATGTCAAAGCTGTGTAAATAATCATATCCTTCCACTACGTCGCCTGTCTCGGTTAAGATGATCAGGTTGGAATAATTCTGATTATAGAGTTCCAATGCTTCCTGCATGCGGCTTTCATCTCCCCCACTCAGCACCACAATGGCATTGGCATATTCAAGTTCATTCGAAACGATCAAATAAGAACCTAGGGTTCTAAAAAGAAATATTGAACAGAATAAAATTACAAACAGGATCACAAATTTTTGTAATCCGTTTTTCTTCTTTTTCCTGGTTCCTTTTGTAAGATTTTTGTTCATTTCATTACAATCCTACCAGAATTATCAAAGGTCAGATATAGTTTTTTATTGCTTGCCGCATCCTGGTTAATCCTTCTTTTAATGTTGCTCGCGGGCAGGCAAAGTTCAGTCGCACAAAACCTTTGCCGACCGATCCAAAATCCAATCCATTATTTAATCCTACCCGAGCTTGATTGAGAAAAAAAGAAGAAGGGTTATCACCAAAAGTCATCTTTCTGCAGTCCAACCAGGCTAAAAATGTTCCTTCCGGTTTCACCATGGATATGCCGGGTAATTCTGCTTTCACAAACTCATACAAATAATCTCGATTATCTTGAAGATATTGAATCAGTTCCTGCAGCCAGGTATACCCTGAAAGGTAAGCAGCACGAGCAGCTTGCACAGCCAGCAGATCAGGGTGCGGGAGTATTCCGCTGAAAGATTTTTTCATCCTGTCCATTAAATCGTTGTTTTTGATGATCATCACTGAAAAACCGAGCCCGGCTATATTAAAGGTCTTACTGGGCGCGATCAGCATTATAGTGCGCTGTACGACATCCTCCCCCAACGATATGATCGGTATATGTGTGTTGCCTGCATAGACCAGATCACAGTGAATTTCATCCGAACACAGCAACAGATCATGGCACAAACAAAAATCTGCTATCTGTTCCAGTTCCCTTTCAGTAAATACTCTTCCCACCGGATTGTGTGGATTACATAGCAGAAACATTTTTGTATTGGGTTTGATCCCGCGTTCTAACATTTCGAAGTCAATGGCATAAGAGCCATTCTGATTTTGAATTAAGTCAACTTGATGGTTTTCCAATCCGGTATGTTCTCCAACGCCAAAGAACGGTGGATAAATGGGTGGTTGGAACATCAACCCATCCCCGGGAGAAAGAAATGCCCGGCTCACCATGTTCAATCCAGTGACCACGCCCGGCACATACAGCAAGTGTTGGGGTTCGACCTGCATTTTATATTGCTCTTTAATCCAATGTACTACGATGCCATTCAGATCTTGGGGTTCTGCTGCATATCCAAAAACGCCATGCTGTACTCGTTCAACCAATGCATCTACTACCGCCGGTGGTGAAAGAAAATCCATATCTGCCACCCACATGGGCAGTACATCCTCTGGAAAAACATTCCATTTTATGGAGTCGCTGTGCAACCGGTCAATAATATTATCGAAATATTCAGCCATGCCACCTCAATTCATATGATATCCCTATTCTACTTTACTCTCCTGACTCAAAGGATTTTTGATGGTAATCAGATAAATTCTCTTCGTGAACAGATCAATAAAGTTCATGATAAAAATAATAAAGGGAAAAAAGAAGTCTTGTTATCAATCAAAAACGGCCATTTAGTGGCCGTTTTTGATTAGCATCCCTCAGCTAAAAGAAATACTCTTTTTACATATACAGATCAATCAAGAAACCACGCTTCCTTGATTTGTTCAGGGGTCATCAGTTGATCCAACAATACGCTCCATTCCACATCTTCTCCTTCAACAGTAGCCCACCATTCTTGAAGATTTTCATTGGTTACTACCGGAATATTAACCAGCAGCATTTTTCCATTTTCACCACCAAGCACAGATTCGTTGATCTCATAACCGCTCAGCAAATAGTAAGCTGCATAGACCGCATCGTAGGCAATGCCTGGGGGATTGATAACAGAGATACATTCATAATCCGGGTTTTTATTTAATAGAAGCACCCAAGTATCCAAACCTTCTTTCGATGCATCACATATAAACAGCGGCCATTCATCCGAGGAGATACTAGAATCTTTTAATCCCCAAACTACCCGCGTTAATTGTGAGTCTGTCCAAATCGCTTTGAGATCCGGATAAGCAGTGATGAAACTGGTGACATCCGATTGGAGCTGTTCATGTGCATCATATTTTTCTATCCGGCTGTCAACCACGTTTATTCCCGGATATTTTGCAAGTATTTCTTCCATAACAACCGAATGAGGATTGTTTTCTCCTGGGATAACATAAATAAAATCACCCTCTCCTCCCATTTTCTCAGCCATCCATTCCAAACTGATCGTAGCCCACTCTTTCTGATCGATGGAAATGCTATACGTCCCATCAAAGTATGAATCGTTGTCCAAGATGAATACGGGAATACCTTTGTCTTTGGCATTTTGAACATCAGTGAATAAACCATCTACAGTCCATTGATAATTCGAATTTTGTATTATGGCATCCACTCCCTGTTCGATTAATTGGTTCATATCGCCGACCACACACTGGATGCCCAATTCACTACATGCTTTCTGGAAATCCTCTTTTTTCTGCGGCTCCCACTGGTCATCTCCCCCATAACCAATAATGATATCTTTGGGGTCTTTGAGTGGTTGTGTTTCAGTTTCAGCAACTCCGTTATTTTCAGTCTCTTGCGGCTGCGAATTGGTCACCGTATTTCCCAATCCGCAATTTGCCGGCCAATCAGGGTTGCGATCATTGCCCGGATTATTGGTAAGATTGAGGAACAAATCCGGGTAAATATCGCTCACCAGGTAGATCTCCTCATCGCTATCGTTCAGGCTGATCGAAACCAATTCCACCCTGTCTCCATTTAAAGTCCAGAAAGGTATATAGCGCTGCATCTCTCCCTTTCCCCCCGCATCGATAACGTTGGAACCATCTGCATCCATCACACAATTGAAACAACCAATCTCCTGATTTTCCCAGTAGGCAAAAATCTGATTGTCAATAGTCCACGCAACATCAGATACTTTACCATTATCCGTGAGTTGCTTCATATTACTGCCATCGGCATACATCACAAAGATATCCCAGTTTCCATCACTTCCCGAGAGCCAGGCAATCTTACTGCCATCCGGTGACCAGGTGGGTTGGATATCTTGCGCATCGCTGTTGGTCAGGTTTGTTGGTTCAACACCACCATCTGCTTTAATAACATAAATTTCGTTATTTCCATTTGCATCACTGGAAAAGACGATAGCGCTTCCATCATGTGACCAGTCTGGATGATCACTGTTATTGCCGGTAGTAAGTTGGCGTACATCGCTGCCATCCGCATTCATAATGTAGATGTATTGACCACCGCCTTGCTCATTCTCACGGTTCGAAACGAAGGCGATCTCCTGGCCATTCGGTGACCAGGCTGGTCCAAAATCATCTGCCGGATTGTTGGTGAGATTGACCGGATCCTTTCCATCAGGATTCATCACATAGATTTCTCTATTCTTGTCACGGTCAGAATCAAAAGCGATCATACAGGGAATGGGTTCTGCGGTTGCAGTAGGGGCCGGTAATTCAGTAGCAACTGCCACAGATTCCGTATTATTGCCGGATGGTTCAGCAGTTACCGCGGGTGTACAACCTGTAAAGATCAAACTAAAAATACAGAGGATTATGAGAATTGATAACGATTTCTTTTTCATGATGTTCCTTTCTTTTCAATTAAGGGTGTGATTAGATAATGTCCTCTTCATCTGTGATCTGCATGAAGAAGAGGATTTAATGCTCCATTACTCCGTTATTTTTTCTTCAATTGTGCCGCCAACCAGGGACTCAGATAAACGATCCCTACACGCGGAGCCTCCTTCTTAATGCATCGTTCAAATAATACATAAAGCTGTTCTTTTGAACGAATGCGATTGGGTCGAAGAGAATCAGCACCAAGGAAAATTGCGATACCAAATACTGCCAGGATCAAAAAAACACACATGAGTGCCATCGGCAAACCCAAGGCGGCACCCACATCGCCGCCATTGTTTTGTGCGAGAGTGGAAAGAACCAACCCTGTCAGCATGGATCCAAAACTCAATATTCCCCCGCCAATTAAAAGGATCAAACCGATCGTCCGTTTTTTCTTTTCATTGCCATATGCACAGAAAAGACAAATATTTCCAAAATGGTGAACAATGTCAGTATAGGTTGTTATGATCTGCTGGGTATTGTAATTTTGTTGCCTGACCTCCTGGTTGATCGGTTTTGCGGTGAAATATTCAACCGTTGGCATCACTTTGCCACAATTCGGACAAAATACATTTTCATTTCCATTACTGATACAAACTTTTTTATTTGCTGTCATTATTGAAATGTTCCTTGGCTGCATTGATTTAACGACTTAAATGAAAGAAAAAAGAGAATATCCCTTTTTCTAAAGTATTATACTGAATGAAATAATTTTATAGGTGTGCAGATTGCACACATTAGAAATTTTTTATTTTTGTTGATAGACGATCACGAATTGAGCTTGATCTTCTATCGCTTCCACTGTAGAACGCATCGATTCATCCACTTCCACCAATTGTAATTTTGGAAGCAGAAGAAGAGATGAGAGATTTTGAAGCGGTATCTCCGATAGATAGATGTTTTCCAAATTGGGTAATATTTCAACGATATGCTCGAGCGATTGCAGTGGAGCCTTGCGAATCATCAGGTTCCGCAAGGAGGTCAATCCGTCCAGAGCGGTCAGTGATGTGATCGGTGTATCACCCACATCCAGAGAGGTTAATTTCGTGCAACTACATAAAACACGGAGATCGTGGACATTTGTGTCAAATAATGCCAGCGATCTTAACGAGGGAATTTGTGACAGAGGAGAAACGTCTTCTATCGGATTATGATGTAAATCGATGTATTCTAAAAATACAAGATCAGAGAGCGGTGAAAGATCGGTGATATTTTGATACACCAGTGAAATACTCTGAAGATTTTTCATTTCTTTAAGATCATCTAACGTAGTGATGCTACCTCGTGTAATATTCCCTTCATTGTTTACAAAATCATCCATCAATTCATGAAAAGCGTCGGCATCGGTAGCTGCTTTATTTCCCCAAATATAGAGGTCTTGGATCGACAATAGATCTTGCTCTGAGATCGCCTCCCCTTCTTTTTTATCAAGTTCCAATCGCACCGCTTCTTCGATCAGAGGTTCCTGGAACACCACATCCGCAGGGTAACGCCTGAAGAACGAAAAGGGATCAAGAAAGTGAACCGCAGCAATGACAAGGCACAAGATCGCGCCCAACGACGAAAACATTCTTCGACGAATCTTGCGACCGGTTAGTTCATCTTTAAGTTTTGAGATGGTACTGTAGCGATCTTTTGGATCGAAAGCAGTGCTTTTTCGAATGATCTTCATCAACCTACGGTCTACAATTTCCCCCAAAGCGTGCTTCACCTCCATGCTGCCAGTTAACAACCAGCAAAGCAGTATCCCAACAGAAAAGATATCAGAGCGGCAGTCTGTCTGTGAAAAACCATACTGCTCTGGAGCAGCAAAATATCTGGTTCCAAAACACAGGGTGTCTTCTTGCGCAGTTTCGTTGTAAGTACGGGAAATACCGAAATCAATGAGGGTGATTCTTCCGTGATCATCCATGATGATATTTTGCGGTTTAATATCCCGATGGATGATGGGCGGTGTTTGCCCATGCAGGTAAGATAAAATATCACAGAGCTGCACAGCGATATCTATAGATTGCTGCTTTGTGAATCGTTTTTCCCGGACAAACTCATCCAATGATCTTCCCGGGATAAATGTGCGTACGACGCACAGCATATTCTCATTGTGATGTTCGCTGACATATGCAGGCAATCCATGGTGGTGCAGTTTTCTCAGCAGTTCACTTTCACTTATGTGGGATAGGAGGGATTTTTCAGTGTAACATTTCGCTGCGTAATATGTTCCGGTTTGACGTTCTTTTACCAGCAGTGTTTCACCCATTTCATTATGCGAAAAACATTCCATCGGTTCATATTGCTGCAAGAAATCTTGGGGAAATCGGTTATCGTCGTAATTTTCTAAGAAATCTTCACTGGAATCCTCTGCCATCATTTACCTGCCACCTAATAAAGTCAGTCCCAAGTCCTGCAATTTGCTTTGTGTTTCTAAAATGCTCTTTTTATTTTGAATACAATGTAAGATCACTGCATCACGTTTGATCTTGGGATAAAGTTGACTCTTCTGTGCGATCTGCAAAAGCTTTTGCGTTTCGTCAATATCCATTTCAAAACCGAACGCCAATTCAATTACCTTGTCTCGAGATGGCTTGCGTGTTCCGTTAAAAAGTTGATGCCCAAACGTACGCTCAAGAGCAGAATTTCTGATCACATGCTCCGGCACCTTGTCCCTTTGTTTACAGAGTTCAGTGATATAGATATTGAATGGAGGTAACCACATATCATCTTCAGTGCTCTTCAAGAACGTCTCAATATCAGGCGATTTGAATAGTTTTCGAAATATTGAACTGATGCTGCTATCTTTTGAAAGTTTCCCAGTCATCGAATCACCTTGTGTGGTAGAAAAAAACCAATAAGTAAAGAGATTTTTTGAAACGAATGGGTACATTTTCTCATAATGCATTTTTTTTCGCAACACTTTTACGATAAGTCCTGTTCATGCTTGCTTTTCTAGTATTTTCTGCAGCAAACTATGGAAAACAGTCAGGGATCCTATGAATGCTTCATGAATAGTTGTAATTGGTTAGTCTAACCGTCCAATTATATATAAAGGGTTCATTGGTATACTAAACATGAGAAACCAAAATCAATAATGCAAAACAATACGATGGATATCAGCATTAATCAAATTCCTATCACCATTACCCGTGGTTGGGATGAATATGAATTACTCGACAGTGGGGATGGAATGAAGCTGGAACGCTATGGAAAGATCCTGCTTGCACGCCCGGAACCGGAAGCATTCTGGATGAAGAACCTGGGAGAACAGGAATGGAAGAAGGCCAATGCCATGTATTTCTCCCCTTCGCAGGATGAAAATGGGTTGTGGAAGGTAAGCAAACAGTTTCCGAATCCGTGGGATATTTCAGTGGGAATTGTACGTTGTAAATTGGAACTCACCAGTTCACGCCATATCGGTCTCTTTCCGGAGCAGTACCCGCAATGGCAGTGGTTGTATGATCATATTTCAAACAGCAAGCACTCTATGAAAGTACTCAACCTGTTCGGATACACCGGCATGGCTACCCTCTTCGCAGCCCAAGCCGGAGCACAGGTAACCCATGTGGACGCCTCAAAAAAAGCGATCAGTTGGGCGAAAGAAAATCAAGCTCTTTCAGGATTAAACGAAAAACCCATCCGCTGGATAGTGGATGATGCGCTTAAATTTGTAAAACGAGAAGCCCGCCGGCAGAATTTTTATGATGCCATCGTTTTAGATCCCCCAAAATTCGGACGCGGACCAAATGGTGAAGTTTGGGAATTTTATAAGTACTTTCCCAGTTTACTGCAAGCCTGCGAAGAGGTCCTCAACAGCCAGGCATCGTTTATGTTATTAACCGCGTATGCTGTTAAAGCATCCGCGCTTACTCTTTTACGAGCCATGCAAGAAAGAATGCAAAAACGTGCTGGAACCATCACTGCCGGTGAGTTGGTTCAACAAGAAACGGATAGTGACAGGTATTTATCACGGGCGATTTACGCTCTGTGGAAAAAATAATTCTTCCGGGAGGAATTTCATGGAACCATTTTTACATACCTATTCCATCGTCGCCAGAGATGAAGCAACCGGTCAATTGGGGGTGGCTGTCCAATCACACTGGTTTAATGTTGGTTTTTTATGCCCGTGGGTGGAAGCCGGTGTGGGTGCAGTCGCTACCCAATCATCGGTGAAAGTCAGCTATGGTCCGCGTGGCTTGGAACTGTTGCGCACTGGTAAAAGCGCCCCGGAAGCGCTCTCTTCT
>DHHD01000020.1 GCA_002403105.1 Anaerolineaceae bacterium UBA4781
AAGTTATTTGCAGAATATTCATTTAAAAACCCTGATAGATCCAAAGTGGAGAGGTATCAACGCTAAAAATTAATAATGCCAAGATGATCACTACCAGAAGCAAAACAAAAATGTTTTCGGTATGGCTATTACCATTCATGTTGGGAAACAGATTTCTTATTTATAACCGCATACCAGCCATTCACCGGCTTGATATTGCATGGCATAGACACGCAAACTGAGATCGATAGAGCGTATTTCTTCGTTATACGTCATATCGATCGTACCGGTGCAGGAAACTTCGGCTGTTGAATCATCAGACATAAGCGTCTGGCATTGCACATTGTTGAGCACCGCTTCAACCGATAAAAATGAATCTGTTTCTAACCTGGCTTGTTCTTCCCAATCGGAGCAAGAGGTCGCGATAGCACTTTCAGAATCTTGATTGACAAGAGCAGTTAGATAGTTCATTACCTCATCAGCCGGATCAGCTTTCGTTGAACAACCAGCGATTCCAATAACAATCATTGCAATAAGAATAACAAATGAAATAATTTTTTTCATGGTGTCTCCTGAACTTATTCTAATGCATGTTTTAAAAGAATAAAAAAAGGAGATGAAAGAAAGATCATCTCCTTCGATGATTAAACTTTATATGGCTTTACCAAAAATTCTATGGTTCTTATATGGTTTAACACCCAGGTTCAGTAAATCTTTTCTCATTTGTACAGCGGTCTCAGCAATATTGGTTAATTCACCATGTACAAAATGATGGCTTTTCGCAGTTTTTTCAATTTCATCAAATAAGAGCGCGTTTCCGCCAAAACCCTGATATTCAGGTAATACACCTACTCCATTGAATTCTATCCAATTAGAATTTTTGACTTCGTTCAGGATATCAACGGTCAATGCAGGGGTTAGTACTCCTTTCGGATGGCGCTGGAAAGCAGCAGAAATATCCGGAAATGCCAATAAGAACCCAACGATCTCTTCTTTATAGGTGATGATTTTTATTAAATCAGGGAGTGCCACAAAAGTCAGATCTTTGAATGCCCAATCGACTTCTTTCTGAGTAAGTGGATAATATTCCCAGTTCTTGGTGAATGTTTTATTATAGGTTTGACCGATAAGTGGAACATATTTCTTCAATTCAGATTTCGACTCAAATTTGTGTACTTTAAATTTGCCATTCTCTCGAACTTTATCAGCCACTGCACGCACTTTTTCAGGCATGTTAAATTTTGCAATTTCTGCGTAACAAGAAATCCAATCTACAACTTTCGTGAATCCTAAGTTTTCCATGAACTTTGGATAATTCTCTTTGTTGTAGTTCATCATGTTCATCATTTGGCGATGTTCGGAGCCTTCTACAACAAAACCATAACCATCAAAGGGAGAAAAACCTTTTGGACCCAGGAAATATTCCAATCCACGTTTATGCGACCATTCGATAGCGCATTCAAAAAGTTTGTTTGCGACTTCTTGATCGTCAACACTGTCGTATAAATAGAACGAAGCTTGTTTTTTATCGTGATATTTGTTGTAGACCTTATTTTCGAGTACAGCTATACGACCTACAACTTCATCACCATCCTTTGCAACGAAGAAATCTGCATCGGAATGTTCGTGATAGGGATGTTTATTTCTGTCTAAAACATCCTTCACACCACTCTTCAGCGGTGGAACCCACTGCGGTACATCCTTGAATAGTTTAAAGGGAAGGTCAACAAACTCGTTTACTTCTTTTTTTGATTTCGTATCTATCTTATGAATGCTGATCATGGTTTATCTCCATAAAATGAATAAAAACAGTATACTCTAGTTTTAGATTCTGGTTATACTTGTACAGTAAACAAAACACCAAACTCAATAAGAAGTGATGAAAAATAATGGGAAACAATAAAAGTGATCAGCTTTATCATGAAATAACCCAACAGCCCGAACTGGCAAACACATTAATCCGTCAGGAATTTAGTAAAATAAAAGACATTGTTAAAAAAGTTCATGCCAATTTTGATTATGTATTGATTGCTGCTCGTGGAAGTTCAGATAATGCAGGAAGGTATGCGCAATATTTATTTGGAATCAATAACCGGTTTCAGGTTGCCCTTGCAACCCCTTCTCTATTTACTTTGTATTCCACTCCCCCTAGCCTTCGAAATGCTCTTATTCTCTCTATTTCACAATCTGGTATGTCACCGGATATTGTTGAAATCATTAAGAACTCAAAATCTCAAAAATGTACTTCCATCTGTATTACGAATAATCCCAATTCTCCTCTAGCTTCTGAATCAGATTTCATAATTCCGATCCACGCCGGAGAAGAAAAAGCAATTGCGGCTACAAAATCGTATACCAATTCACTGATCACGCTTGCCATGCTTTCCGCAGCGTTTTTAGGAAATGATGAATTTTCAACCCAATTGGAGCAAGTCCCTGATTTTATGAAGACCACCGTTGATTCAGCAGAAACAATGCTCGATCAAATCCAGCGTTATCGCTACATTGAAAGCTGCGCAGTGCTTGGAAGAGGTCTCAATTACTCGACCGCATTCGAAATTGCTTTAAAAGTAAAAGAATTAACTGGCATTAATGCGGACCCCTATTCTTCTGCTGATTTCAGACATGGACCGATTGCCACCGTTTATCGAGGTTTCCCTGTTTTTATCATTGCTCCTTATGGAAAAGTATTCGCTGACATGCAGCAAATGTTTCTGGATGTCAAGGCTCTTAAAGGCGAAACTATATCAATTGCAGCCGATGAGAAAATTCTTTCTGAAAGTAACCTGAGTTTTAAAATTCCTTCAGAAATCCCTGAAACGCTTTCTCCGATTGTAAGTGTGATCCCCGGGCAATTCTTTGGACGTCAACTTGCGATAGAAAGAGGATTAAACCCCGATAAACCTGAAGGATTGCGAAAAGTAACAGAGACTTTCTAAATGGAGGTTTTTAATGGATAAATTCATTATCGAGGGTGGAATTCCATTAAAAGGTGAAATTACACCTTCCGGAAATAAAAATGCTGCCCTTCCCATCCTGGCGGCTTGCATTTTAACTGAAGAACCCATTATTTTGCACAATGTGCCGGATATTCTGGATGTACATACCATGCGAGCTCTACTGGAAAGTTTAGGTGTTCATTTCGAGACCATGGATGCACACACCTGGAAAGTGCAAGCCTCTGAAATTTGCCCGGCTGAATTGGATCCCGAACTTTGCAAGACGATCCGTGCCTCTATTTTGCTGGCAGGTCCGATGTTAGCCAGGTCGGGATATATTATCCTACCTCCCCCTGGCGGAGACGTGATTGGAAGAAGAAGAGTTGATACACATATCCTTGCACTTCAAAAATTAGGCGCCGAAGTGGAATATAACCGCATCTTTACATTTCGCTGTGAGCATCTTAAAGGCGCGGATATATTGCTTGATGAAGCCAGCGTGACAGCTACTGAAAATGCGATCATGGCTAGCGTATTGGCGGAAGGGAAAACGGTTCTTCGTAATGCTGCATCTGAACCACACATTCAAGAATTGTGCTTTTTTCTGAACATGTTAGGTGCAAAGATCGAGAATATCAGTTCCAATACCCTCGAAATTGAAGGTGTGAAAAGCCTTTCGGGCGGTGAGTTTACGATCGGACCTGATTATCTGGAGGTTGTCAGTTTTATTGGCGCTGCTGCGATCACCAAGGGCGAGATCAAGATCAAAAATGCAGGTCCGCAGTATCTTTCTATGGTGAAACTCGTTTTTAATCGCTTGGGCGTTGATTGGCAGGATGTTGGAGAAGATATTCTTGTACCTTCTAATCAATGCCTTTGTATCGATCCGGACCTGAATAATGCAATTCCAGTGATTAGTGTAATGCCCTGGCCTGCTTTCCCGACCGATCTGATGAGCATCGCCATTGTGGTAGCCACCCAATCCAAGGGGACAATCCTCTTTCATGATTGGATGTACCCGAGCCGCATGTTCTTCACCGATAAATTGGCAAGTATGGGAGCCCAAATTGTGCTTTGTGACCCCCATCGCTGCATCGTACAGGGTCCAAGCCAACTATATGGTGATGATTTATCTGGGCCGGATATTCGCGCTGGTATGGCACTGCTATTAGCTGCGCTTTCTGCCGCTGGTACATCAACTATACGCAATATACGACAAATTGATCGTGGATATGAAAAAATAGACGAAAAACTAGCTGCTTTAGGTGCTTCCATTAAGCGTGTTTAAGAAAAAAGACCCGTTTTGGGTCTTTTTTAGCAATACTTGATGCTTATTTCTTTTCAGTTTCTGCCACTACATCCAGAAATTGATCCACTGCTTCGCGAAGCATACCTTCTGGCACAGATCCTACCTGACGATGGATCACTTTTCCGTTTGCAATGAATAGCATAGTTGGAATTCCTTGCACTCCATAGCGTGATGCCCATTCTTGATTTTCATCGGTATTTACTTTCGCTACCAAAAGCTTTCCGTCGTAATCTTTGGCAATTTTATCCAGGATCGGTGCCACCATTTTACATGGACCACACCAGGGGGCCCAAAAATCTACGATTACTGGTACTACTGATTCGATTACTGATTTGGTGAAAGCATCATCGGTAACATGAATTGGTTCATTCATTATTTTTCTCCTACAAATAATTGATTATAAAAACCTTTCCGTCATTGTACAAGGTTTTTTGAATTCGGAAAGGTTTTCTTTTTTTACTAATACATTTCTAATCTTTTAGATCACTTTTACGGTAATCGTTTTTGGTTTTACATCTTCTGCTTTTGGTAAAGTCAATTTTAATATCCCATTTTTAAAATCAGCGGCAGCTTTTTCCGCTACGATCTGTGTTGGAAGAGTGATGGATCGGCTAAAACTACCATATCTTCGTTCTTTAATATGATAATCAGCTTCTTTAGTCTCTTTTTCTTGTTTGACTTCACCTTTGATCGTTAAAACTTCGCCAGCGACAGAAATATTGATATCTTCTGGATCAATACCGGGTATAGACGCTTCAACCACCACATCATTATCTGTTTGGTACAGATCGAGATCGACGACACCATATCCTTCAAATGCCACTGGTGAACGACCGAAATAATTATCCAGCATTCGATCCATTGTATCCCGCACATTTACAATATCTAAAAACGGATCATTTTTTATTATCTTAGTCATTTCGACCTCCTTCTTTATTAAAATAATACAGCGCTAGTATAAAAAATAAATTAGCGCTGCATAGGAATTTTATAATATTTATCTATTTTCTACGGTAATCGTAAAAACGATACCCTACTCCACGTTCGGTCAGAACATACTTTGGATTGGATGGGTCTTTCTCAAGTTTTTGCCTTAAATAATTAATGTAAAGCCGTACATAATGCGGTTCGTCTCTGTATTCATATCCCCACACTCTGGAAAGTATTTGATCGTAAGTTAAAACCCAACCAGCATTTTGAACAAGATGATACAGCAAACGATACTCTGTCGGGCGTAGTTTCACCAGCTTACCTTCCACCCATATTTCACGGCGATTAAAATCGATCTTTAATCGGTCATCGACCTCGATTAATTCATCAGAGCTCACACTGGTGGATTCGATTCTACGTAAAACAGCTTTTACCCGGCTTACCAGTTCGCGTGGACTGAAGGGTTTGGTTATATAGTCATCTGCGCCCAATTCCAAACCCCGGACTTTATCTTCTTCTTCCCCTTTAGCAGTTAGCATGATCACCGGTACAGTGTCGATCTCACGGATCATTTTCAATAATTCAAATCCATCCAGATCAGGAAGCATAATATCCAAAAGGATCAGGTCAGGCATAAAGGTGCGCAATTTATCCAAACCTTCCCTTCCTGTTAATGCTTCATTTACTTGAAAACCATCTTGTTCCAGATTCAATCTGACAAAGCGTGCCATCCTCTCTTCATCTTCAATAACAAGGATCTTTGTATTCGTTGAAACCGCTGAACTCATGGTTCTATCCTCCTAACTCTATTCTTAGTTTGATTATAAAGTTGCCAATCACTTTTTTCAATAAATTCACAGGTTGCATGTTATGATATTGTATTATGTTTATAAAATAGATATAAAGTTTATATAAATTAAACCTTCGAAAGAAGAAATGAACCTCACAAATCTCTTTGAACTGCAAAACATAGATACTCAGCTAGATGCTTTTCAAGCTGAATTAATAAATATTGATGCTCGAATTGGTAAAAATGGAGCTGTGCAGAATGCTAATCAAGCAGTGCTCTCCATCCAAAATGAAATCGAGCTTATTCAACAAGGACTGAATTTGATTATTGAAGAAATAGAACGGAAAAATATTAAACTTTCACAAAGCGACTCCATGCTGTATAGTGGTAAAGTCCAAAATCCAAAAGAGCTGCAGGATTTACAACAAGAAATTCAATATCTGAAGAATAACATTTCAGATCTGGAAGATAAACAGCTTAATCAGATGATCAAATTAGAAGAAATCCAAAAATCTCATAATTCTGCCAAAAGCTCATATAATGGGATCGCTTCCCAATTCGAGACTGCTCAATCTCAAATGGCAGCCAGGAAAGAAACACTCCGTCTGGATTCAGAACGGTTGCGCAGAAAACGAGACGTGGTTCTTTCATCCATTGAACCTGAATTGGTTGCTCGGTACGAGCTTTTACGTAAAAGAAAGAAGGGATTAGCGATCGCTGCTTTGGAAAATGATGCCTGTTCAGCCTGCGGAACTCAATTGACGCCCAGTGAACGGCAAGAGGTTCATCAATCCTCAAAGATCTTCCTCTGCCCTACCTGCGGTCGAATACTCCATCAAAACTAAATATTTTAAAGGTCATTGATTATTTTTTGAAGATCGTTTTGATCTTTACCAGAAATACAGATATGCTTCAGTCTGGATGCGCCCCCTGCGATTAATTTAACATCCCCTCTCTTTACATCGAATATTTCTTCGAAAAAGCGTACTAATTCACGATTTACCTTCCCTTTTTCAGGCACGCCTTTGACTTTTATCTTTAATACATCATTTTCCATGAAACCGATTAATTCAGTTTTTGGCGAATTCGGGGCAACTTTTACTGTCAGATGAAGTTCTTTCATTTCTTCGTAGTCAAAACCGCCGCAAATCGTCCTGTTTTTCCATTCTCAGCTCGATGCGAATACCAATTGTCCAGATCACAAGCTGTACATACTCCTGCAATTTCGATCGATTTCAATGGATATCTTTCGAGGAGCAGTGCATTGGCTTGCCACATATCAAAATATAAACTTCCTGCTCGTCGTTGAAAAATTCTCTCTTCCTGCCCTGGAAAAGTTTCCATTATAGAAGCTTCAGTTGAACCTCCAATTTCGTAATGATCGACGCCAATTGATGGCCCAATTCCGGCAATGATATCTTGTACATTAGAATTATATTCTGCTTGCATTTTCTCAATAGTTCGACAGACGATATGCTTTACTGTACCCTGCCAACCAGCATGGGCAATTGCAATGACATATTTTTTTGTATCATAGAAAAGCACCGGTACACAATCCGCAAAAACCATCAAAAGCGCTACCTCCGGATTCGAGGTTATAACAGCATCCCCCTCAGCATGAGGTTTTTCTACTGGTCTTGGGCTTTCTGAACAACGCACGATGTCACTATGAATTTGCCAGGTATCAAACACCGAATCAAACCCTTTGCCAAATATCTTTAGAATGCGATCACGATTTTCAATGACATTTTCTCGTGCATCGCCCACAGAAGTTGCTACATTAAGCGATGCCCAGGGTTGTGGACTGATTCCCCCCGCTCGTGTAAAGAAACCATGTTCTATACCGAATTCATCAAATGAGGAGAGTGTGAAATAACGAAGTCCATTCTTCTCTCGAAATGGCATTAAATCTCCTTACAGCGGTGATTATTATTTGCTATACGCAGTGACTCTTCCAATTTTGGGAAAATAAATAACCCTGTTGTTATACCAAAGAGTCCACCCGTTGCAGTGCGCAGTAAAGGCGTGCTTTCCCATCCCATGCTGCCATTCAGTCCTTGAAAAACATCTCCCCCCAATTGGAAGATCCCATCGAAAAATAACGGAAATAATCCAAGAGTTATCCAGTAAAGAATTGGGATCGGATGCCATTTCCTTCTCGATAGCGCAAATCCAAATCCTGCCAGGATAAATCCAAGGTTGATAGCGATATCACGCTGGCAAAGGGCGGTCTTGAAACCTGTCAAAGCATCACCGATAAAAATTCGAGCGGAAACTAGGTCAGATGGAGAGTTACCTGTGACCTCTTCATAGGGTACCATGTTTTGAATACCCGCCAAACGTAATGGGTAAAATGCTTGATTTCCAAATAAAAACCAGGAGCGGTACGCAAGCTGATGGCAGGTACCACTATACATTGCATAGATTAGTTGTGCTGCATTTTGTGCATTGTAATGCGCTAAGAGTGGAGCAATGAATGCTCCAAGGGTAATGATCAATATGAGAAAGCAAAAAACCAGAATGTATTTTTTATAAAACCAGCACCAAAAGTTAGTCATTGTTATTTGATTGTCTTGCAATCAATACAGTGGTTCCTTGACATGGATCATGGTTCCACTGTAATCGGATGCGGTTTGATCGCCTGGGTAAAGACTGATATACGGTGTCGTCCAGCGAAAAATCCATTTTGCATCTTCCGGGCTGGCATTCACACATCCATGTGAACGGGCAGTTCCAAAATCACTGTGCCAGAAAGTGGCATGGATAGAAACACCAGTACCTACAAACAAAGATGTCCAGGGAACTGCCATCGTATCCCACCCTGCTCCTGTTCCACCACCACTCATATGGAGCGAAATTGTTTTACGCCAAATCCAATGGTCACCAACCGGTGTCACCCAATCATCAGCAGGTAACCCATATTCATCCAATTTTTGCCCCGTAGAAACACGACAAAAATAAACCTCGGATGCTCCTTCATAACAGGACAAGGTTTGCTGATTTACATTGACAACAATGTTTTTATCTGTGATTTCGGGATGGATCGGCGCAATTTCTTCTTCTGTGATTGGTCTGAACGCCGTAGCTTCAGCCCAAAAAATATCCCCATATCCATACCCGTGACCGTAATCTTCATTGACACGATAATATACGATCCCATCTGCATCCACACTCATTTGATCGATCCACACCACCTGACTGTAATACAAACGCCAGAGATCAGATGCGGCTTCATTCAACCAGGGTGCTCTTGCAGGAGGATTTTCGAGTGTCATTTTCACATAGGGCACAGTCACTTCAGCCCACATACCCTGACTCCCATTACTGGCTGGTATTTGTGAGACAGGTTGGTTGGAAATGTTGCGAACCTTCTGCACACTTGGCAGGTAGACAAAACCTTCAGGAGTTTCTACCCAGCGATTATTGCCAGTTCGTCCCGTTGGAGTGGCTCCAACAACTTCACGATTCCAAACCAAACATTCATCCACTTCCATATTGCGGATTATCGTTGCATCAGAAGTTGGTTTCATTCGGATAGGAAGCGTATTCGGTAAGTACACGGTATTTCGCGCGAAATAATCTGAATCAGAAAAATCATCCAAATACGCAAAGTTTTCCAACAACCGTACTGGTTTTTTTTTTGCAAGAAAAATTACTCCACCCATACCGATCAAAGACTTCTTTAAAAATTCTCTTCTTGAAAATGACTCATTTGTTTTCATTACGTCAAGCTTACCAATCTACTTTTAAAAAGTCAAACCTTTTATTATTCTTCAATTGAAAATACTTCTTCTTTTAACCAAAGATGTACTTTATTTATTTCTTCCCCCCACAAAGAATCATGCTGCAAAAATGGAGCATTCTGTCGAATGAAGGTAAAAAAGCTAAATGTTCCTTCTCCTAATTTCCTCTCAGGAAATTGTTTTTTCCTAATTTCAATGGCATGCGCAGCAGTATACATCTCAATTGCCAGAATTCGAAGGACGTTCTCGGTGATCATCCATGTATGCCGGGCAGCGGTTAAAGAATTGGCATTATGATCTTCTTGATTGGCTGATGTCGGAAGTGAATGGACAGCATCAGAGTTTGCCAGATGTTGGTTTTCCATCACCAAAGAGGCCGCTGAATATTGCGGTATCATCAATCCAGATTCCAAACCCGAATTTTTTGCATCTGCGATCAGCATCAATGGCAACCCATTATTTAGATTTGCATCCAACAGACGGAATATTCTTCGCTCAGCGATTGCGCCCAATTCAGCCGCAGCGATACCCAGAAAATCCATTATCAGAGCTATGGGTTCCCCGTGAAAATTGCCTCCGGAAATAATATCTCCATTTTTAAAAAGTAATGGATTATCCGTGGCCGCATTGATTTCGGATGTAATAACTTTTATTGCATACTCCAAAGTATCACGTACTGCACCATGTACCTGAGGTGCACAGCGGATAGCGTATCCATCTTGAATATGATTGGAGCTGTTAATGAATGTACTACCTTCAATTTTTTTCCATACATTCTTTGCTGTTTCTATCTGCCCTGCCATCCCTCTTGCAGCCTGTAAGCGGGCATCAAATGCTTCTTTGCGTGCCAGCAATGCTTCCATGGATAGTGCCAGGCTCTCTTCTGCAAAGTGACACAGGCTTTTAACATACCAGCAGTTAATTGCACCCAGAGCTGCGGAAAATGTCGCCCCATTGATCAGTGCCAATCCTTCTTTCGGATCCAGGATCATGCGCCCGATACCAGCCGCACGCATTGCATCCTTCCCGCTCATGAATTCTCCCTTATACCAGGCATTCCCTGATTCCTGTACAAGGTCTTGCTCATCTTTTGTAACCACAAGTGCCAATTGAGCAAGCTGACAGAGATCACCGGAAGAGCCCATGGAACCCTGGGAACGAACTTGAGGGATAACACCTTTATTTAACATATCCAGCAGAGTTTGAATAAGTGTTAATCGCACCCCTGAAAAACCCTTTACGAGCGAGTTCGCTCGGATAAGAATAGCTGCCCTGATCGTATTATTATCAAAATCCGGTCCTATCCCCACTGCATGACTTAATATCAGATTCCGATTAAGTTCTGCTAAATGTGCAGGGGATATTTTCTGTGAATGAAAGATTCCGTATCCGGTATTAATTCCATAATACGAAATATCTTTCTTCAAATTTTCCTGCAGCGTCTGATTGGATTCATCGATGATTGCTTTTGAATTTTCATCAATCTCAACGCTTTCATTGCAGAAAGCAACTCTGATAACCTGTTCAATGGTCAAGTCATTTCCGGTTAATTGAATCATAGGTTTTCCTTAGAATCAGATTTTTCTGTTTCTTTCCATATCTCTTTGCATATCCCGTTCAGCGATATCCCGCCTTTTATCATACAATTTTTTCCCCCGTGCCAATGCAATATCAATTTTCGCTTTCCCATTCACTAAGTACACCTCTACCGGAATGATGGTCAAACCTTTTTGGCGAACACCATTCCATAATTGATTGATCTCACGTTTTTTAAGGAGAAGCTTTCGTTTTCGCTTTGGATCATGGTTCATCCGGCTGGCTGGGTCATAGGGTGAAACATGCGCATTGATCAACCACACCTCATCACCATCAGTCTGTACATATGCTTCTGCAATACTTATTTGTCTTGCTCGGATAGATTTAATTTCAGTACCAAGTAATACTAATCCAGCCTCGAAGTGTTCCAGAAGGTTATATTCAAATTTGGCTTTCCGATTGGTTGCAATGGTCTTTTTATCCATACAGATGATTCTAATTTATTTTTTTATTAAACTACTCCTTTTCTTTTGTACATTCTACCTTTCTTTCTTCTATAAAAACCAAAAATACGTTTATACGTATATAAAGAGAAATCAAGTGAGGATGTATGACAAAACAAAAAATTACACTGGCACTTGGTGGTGGGGGTTTAAAAGGGTATGCCCATATTGGTGTTATTACCGCATTAGAAGATAACGGATATGAAATTGCAGGAATCGCTGGAACAAGTGCAGGTGGTTTATTTGGTTCTTTTTCTGCTTTTGGCTATACTTTCAATGAAACCCTCTCATTCATAGATGAATTGGATAAATCCAAATTATTTCAACGCATGCATAACGATACTCCTTCCCTGATAGGTTTAAAGGGACTGTATGAGATCCTCCAAGATAAATTTGGGGATCATTCAATTTCACAAATGGAGATCCCGTTTGCAACCACTGCTGTAGATATAAATACCAATCAGGAGATATATCTCAATTGTGGAAAAATAACGGATGCGATCAAAGCAACCATTGCTATTCCGGGTGTTTTTCCTTATGTAAAGCTGGGTTCTTTTACCCTTGTTGATGGAGGGGTATATGATCCCATCCCAGTAAACCTGGCACGCTGTATTGCAGGAGAGTATCCGATTATTGCGGTTTGCCTTACGCCGCAAAAAGAAACCTCAAAAGAATTAATAAAATTACAGCTCCCATCCATAACACCCATCTCCTCAACGGTGGTTGATTACTTTGCAAATTTAAGACTTGGAAAAGCCTTAGAAGTTTTCTTAAATTCCATGGATGTCATGCAGGTGGTTATGGCAGATATGCAGATTCAACTTACCACACCCGAAGTTGTTTTACGACCTGATACCAGCAAGTATTATTATCTGGACGACGTGAATCCTGTTGAACTTATCACAAATGGACAAAGGATTGTTGAAAAATCATTGGAACAGATCGAAGCAGGAATTCAATCATTCCATATTTCCGAACACAAACCATCCGGGGTTTTTCTTTCTAATCTGATGCTGCCAACGGATTAGCGCTCAGTAATCAATGAAATAATTGCTATAAGCACACCCAATCCACCTATGATAAGAATGATCAGACCGATGGGAATATGTTGAGAAATTCCTGATGTAACCTCGTCTGCATAGGTAGGGATTGTTTGAGGTGGTGCGGGGGTATAGGTCGGTAAATTTGTCGCTGCTGGAGTAACAACAAATTGAGCAGCTAAGGTAGGATCGATGGTAGTGGTGGTTGCAGGTGTTGGAGTTGGGGGTGGTTCAACAATGGGCAGTTCACCAGCCGAAAGGGTTACTAATGGTGAATACACCCATCCTGATCCTCCTGAAATTCCTGGATATGCAACCAAAATCCAATCTCCGCCAGCCGATTTTCCCAATGCAGGTACTTCTTCACCAGGTAGCAGCACACCCACTTCATCATAAAAAACACCCGGTCCTGAGCGTACATTGACCGGATCTTCCTGGTCAAGATTCACATAAGCCATTACACCTTGTGGCGTACCTGTTACCGTCGGCAGCGCGATAGTTGGTTGCTGGAATTGATAATCAGCATTTACTTTATTATTAAGTAAACAGGTAAATAAGATCGTTAGAAGAATGGAAAGAACCAGAGGAATTCTTTTTAGCATAATTAACTCGTTTTTTGGTGTTTTTGATTATAATGCAATCTAATGGAACATAAAATATTTCACGGTCAATTCTCACCTGAGGAATTAGCAGAATGTTTGCAGATCCATTTCAATCGTGGTAATTTGATCGTTCAAAAGATTGTTTACGATGATGGGTTGGGAATTCAGATTAAAACCAGAGATTTTCGAACCTCAGGTGGAAATACAGCTCTTGGTATTTCACTAAAAAAAGCTGAGGATGGTGTTTCGGTTCAAGTAGGTCAGCAAACATGGGTGGGTATTGCAGCCAGCTTGGGTTATTCTGCTTTAGCAGCGTATCTAAACCCTGTAAACCTATTGAATCGCCTGGATGATATTGCACAAGATGTTGAATATTTGCAGCTTACTGATGAAGTTTGGAAAGTGATCGAGACCAATGCCCGCGCTCTTGGCAGCGGTTATGAATTATCAGAGAAGCTGCGTAGAATCACCTGCGAATATTGCGGTGCGGCTAACCCCGCCGGTTTGCCAACTTGTGTAGCTTGCGGTGCACCAATGGGATTCGTCCAACCTACTTCATGCAAAAATTGCGGCTATATCATTCTGGATCAAGCATCTGTCTGCCCTAATTGTAAAAGCAAGCTTTAGGTGAATCCGTTTTCAATAATTTCCATATTTCTGATTCGTTAATACTTTTTTGCAAATAGACTATTTTTTTTATGCAAATTTGTTTTGTATCTTTATCGAGATAATTATTCGTCGAATGAATTCGGTGATTGTATATTCAGAAAAATGGGTGTATATTGTACTCCGCTGTATGAGGTAATTATTTTTATATTAAATTTTTTCCCCTGAAATATACATTTGAATACCAAATTAATTGGCAGAAATATTTATTTTTGTATGGATTTAATATTCTGTTGAATATTTTTTATAGAAAAAGGAGTAGTGCATGGCTAAACGTACGTTAAAAAGACAACTAAATCTATTTCAAGTGATCATGCTTGGAACTGCTGGGACTTTAGGTTCTGGTATTTTTGTTTTAACGGGATTGGCAGCAGAAGTAGCAGGTCCTGCCACCTTCGTGGCAATTCTGGTGGGTGGTTTTCTTAGTTTTTCCATCGCCTTGAATTATAGTGAATTAGCTACCATCTATCCTGAAACTGGTGGTGCCATGACCTATGTACGAGAAGCATGGGGCAAGGGATTACTTTCCTTCCTCATTGGTTCCATGGATAGTATTTCAAGCACCTTTTACTGTGCCCTTTCAGCCATTGGTTTTTCTTATTCCCTCAGCGTCTTTTTCCCAAACATCCCCATTATTCCTGTCGCCATCGCGGTTGTTATTATTTTTGTCATACTCAACATTCTAGGAGTCTCAAATGTTGGGAATGTTCAAATTGTTATGGGTGCTTCCCTTTTATTTGCGTTTACGGTTTTTATTATCGCCGGATTTATCTCTCCTGCGGGTTTTCAACCTTCCATTCTATTACCAGGTGGTAAAGTATTCATTTCAGATGACCTTGGAATGAATATAAAAGTATTAATGCGAACTATTGCCTTGATCTATGCAGCTTACGTCGGTTTTGAGGTGATCGCTGACGACGCTGAAGAAGTTAAGAATCCCAGCAAGGTTATACCGATTGCAATTCTGGTAAGTCTTGTGATCATCACTATAGTTTATTCATTAACTGTGGTTGTGACTCTGGGAACCGTACCCTGGCAATCTGTTGCGGGATCGAAAACCGCACTCACCGATGCGATCAAAGTATTTTTACCTGGCTGGGGTGTAACCATCATCGGGATTGCAGGTATGGTAGGTGCATTAACGTCCATTAATTCCTCTATGTTAAGTGCGACCCGCGAAACATTTACATTAAGCCGGGATGGTGTCTGGCCAAGAATTTTATCCCGTTTAAATAGCTCCCGTGTTCCGTTTATGGCGATCCTTTTTGTTGGTATCGTGTCTATTTTGATAGCAGTAATCGGAATAGTTGATTTTCTTAGCTATATCACTTCTGCCGGGTACCTTTTTGTACTCTTCTTTTCTAATATGGCGATGATCCAATTGCATAAGAAATATCCCAATATACATCGTCCTTTTAAAGCCCCATTATTTCCGCTCACTCCCATATTGGCATCTCTGACATGCATCATTGTCATAATTTTTTCGGATATTGATGCTTTAATATTTACGGCTGGTATCATCTTTTTATTTACAATCTATTATTATGGGCGCCAGAGTCTGCAACTTTGGAATGATGCTCATAAACGCGATCTATCTCCTGGTCGCTGGCGTATTATTCTGCCCATAACTACACCCGCACATGCTGACGGATTATTGAAAGTTGGGACTTTATTGGCGGAATCTGAAAAAGATTTGAATATGTGCCTGCTGACAGTTCTTCCAACGACTGCACAAACCGATCAGCAGATCTCCGGTGATTATGTGGAGAAGATCAAAGTACAACGTCATGCAGTTTTGGAAAAATTCATCCATTATGCGGTAGATCGTAATGTACCTATGTATACGAAAATGGTTTCGGATTTATCTTTTGAAGATGGCATAATCAATGAAATTAAGAATGATAGCAATGTCAAACTTTTATTATTGCGTTGGCCGGGCGAGAAAAAGGTAAATCTTCAATACACTGCTGCTGTGAAACGGCTAATGACTGATGCAGGAGTGAATATTGGGATTTTATATGATCGAGGAATAAATAAATTCCAGAATATCATGGTTCCTGTAGGCGGTGGTTTTCACAGTCGCTTGGCGATCCATCTCGCAAATGACATTGCTATGCAAGAAGGAGCAAATGTTGATTATTTCCGCATCATTCCAAAAGAAATTGAAAATAATGAAGAAACCAATCAAGATGAGATTTCGCTTTTGCAGGAAATAGTTATGACAGAATTGGGTGAAAATCCAGTCAATGCTTCACTTCGCCTTATTCCGGCAGACTCAATCTATGAAGCAGTGATCCAAGAAAGTGAAACAAATGAATATGACCTAACCATTATTGGTTCAGCAGATATTCAAAATGCTTCTGAATCACTCTTTGGGCAGGTAAGTGAAACTGTTGCGGAAAAATCGAGGAATTCTGTTTTAGTCGTCCATCGTCATGACAACCCAACCGCTTCATGGATGCGACACCAATTGAAGCATTATCAGAAAAGTTAGCGTCTATTTGATATAAATTTGATAAACAGGAATGACTTGAAAAAAAGTCATTCCTGTTTTACATATCATATTGGCAATGGATTTATAATGCTTCTATCTTTTGATTACTGTGTTCTGAATTGTAAAGGAGGTAATGATTGAAGAAGAACGAGATTTCCATTACAGATATTGATGGTATTTTGATCGGGCAGATTAGCGATTATGATGCCTTAACAGGCTGTACCGTTATTTTATGCAAAGATGGGGTGGTTTGTGGAGTTGATCAACGTGGTGGTGCCCCGGGAACACGCGAAACAGATTTATTGCGACCCATGCACCTAGTAGAAAAAGTACATGCTGTTCTATTAGCTGGAGGTTCCGCATTTGGGTTGGATGCCGCAACAGGTGTAATGCGTTATCTCGAAGAGCAAAAATGTGGTGTGGATACTGGATTTGCAAAAGTGCCGATTGTACCAACTGCAATTCTATACGACCTGGGGATCGGTTCATCTACAAAGAGGCCAGATGCCGAAATGGGTTATCAGGCTTGCTGCAATGCTTCTTCAGAAATTCCAAAAATGGGGAACTTTGGAGCTGGAACCGGTGCAACCGTTGGAAAAATTTTAGGCATGCATCAAGCCATGAAATCAGGGATCGGGTCTGCAGCCATAGAAATAAGCTCTGGGGTCTTTATTAGTGCGATCATTGCAGTAAATGCATTTGGTGATATTCATGATCCTAATACAAAAACTATCCTGGCGGGGACTCGTTCATTCCAAAAAGGTCCGATCAAGATCGGTGAATCCGGTTTTTTTGCTGATACCCAGCAAGTAATGCGCTCCATGGTTGGAAAAACCATTCTTCAGATCGCTGCCAGACAAAATACAGTGATTGGTGCAGTTGTTACCAATGCTGACCTTACCAAAGATGAAGTAAACAAAGTAGCACAAATGGGTCAAGATGGGTTGGCGCGCGTCATTCGCCCGGCACATACCATGTTGGATGGAGATACTTTATTTGCTCTTTCTACAGGGAAAAAGAAATGTGATGTAAATACGGTTGGAGCTTTTGCCGCTGAGATGGTCGCAGAAGCGATCTTGAATGCCGTAAAAAACGCGGAACCGATTGAAGGATTCCCCGCTTGTCGGTCTACAATTAAATAACAATATTAGTATTAATGAAAAGAGGTGGAAATTGCATATCCATGTACTAATATTCTTTAATTTAGTTTTTTCCAATTTTCCATAGGCGGATAGAACTCATGATATTTCACACTGTAACGTGGCTCGGCCATCGTATCAGCAACTGCATCTTTCCACTTCATATAATGAGCCGTTTCTTTATGCGCAACAGCAGCATTCTCGTCCTTATAAACTTCTAGCAGCACAAATTTTGTGGGATCACTTTGCTCTTGAATTACGTCAAAGGAATAAATGCCCTCTTCTTTCAAACTATTGGATGCGTTTTCGATCGTCGCATGAGTAAATGCTGTGATATGCTCTTCATTCACATGAACGTGTACAATTACAATCAACATGTATTTACCTCCATGAACTCATTGTCACTGGTTTTAGCCATTATAAAACAGAGTTGCTCTGAATGAATAAACACGGTACTTTTGATCTGATCTATTCAGATCCTGAAATTCTTGTTGTGAATAAACCCTCCGGTTTACGAACTATTCCGGATGGATATGATCCAGCTCTCCCTTGTTTGAAAGAATTACTTTCTACTGAGTATGGAAAAGTATGGGTTGTACATCGTTTGGATAAAGATACCAGTGGAGTTATTCTTTTCGCTCGTACTACAAGCGCACATCGCAATCTCAATGGTCAGTTCGAAAACCACTCTATCAGAAAGATTTATTTTGCTTTAGTACATGGATTTCCATGCTGGAATCAAAAATCAGTAAATTTTCCACTTCGTAAAGATGGGGACCGTAATCATAGAACTGTCCGCGATCTCAAAAGTGGGAAACCTGCTCAAACCGAGATATATGTTCTTAAAAGATTCATGAATTATGCACTTCTTGCATTGGAAATTAAAACGGGTGTTACCCATCAGATCAGAGCACATCTCGCTTGTTTGGGTTTTCCCATTATAGGAGACACCTTATATTCTTTTTATTCCAATTGGGATCCCTCTCCAATACAGCCTTCCGGCTCTGCGCCACTCTTATTGCATGCTTTTTCCATCGATTTTGACTATCCAACAACTACTGAGCGCACTCATATAGAAGCATTACTCCCATCATATTTTCAACAGGCTCTGAAAACCCTATAATAAAAATTGGCTGTTGACTTTTGTAAGTCATGTGTGTATAGTAGAACATTGCGCAGCACGCAAATTTGTAAGATTTTTCTATAAAACGAAAGTATTATTGATTTTTGTTTTGAAAACAGGTATGCTCAATAAGAGTATTTGTTTTTGCGTGCCATAATTTTGTTTATTTTTATGAAAAAAGGTAGTGTTAAATTTATGGCAAATAGCAAAATGAACGATATCGAAGAAGAAGATGATGTCATTGGTTACTCGGCAATCGCAAGACTTATCGAACTTGGTCGACAAAAATCGTATGTAACCTATGATGATATTTTGCATTTCTTCCCCGAAGCAGAACAGGATATAGGTCAATTAGAAGAAGCGTTCGCCACATTAATGAGCGCCGGCATTCCCTATTTGGAAGATGAGGAGAGTCTTCCAGAACCCCCTGATGATGAGATCGCTAAAGATGAAGAGCACGAAAACCTCGATGAGGAAGATGCTGATCTAGATGCCACAATAGATGATCTTCGGCATATTGATACAGATGATACGATTGGGCTGTATCTGAAAGAAGTAAGCCGAGTTCCCTTATTAACTGCTGACGAAGAAGTCGATCTCGCGCAGCGTATCGAACGTGGCAGAATGGGACGTGAAGAACTTGCCAAAGGAAATGTCACAAACGACCGCCGATCAGAATTACGAAATTTGATTGAAGACGGCTGGGCCGCTCGCGAACATTTGGTAACAGCAAATTCGCGTTTGGTGATCAGTGTGGCTAAAAAATATATGGGGCGGGGTGTGCCTTTCCTTGATCTTATTCAAGAAGGAAATATCGGGCTCATCAGAGCCACCAAGAAATTTGATTATCGCCGTGGACATAAATTCAGTACCTACGCCACCTGGTGGATTCGACAAGCTGTCACCCGCGCAATAGCCGACCAAGGTCGTACTATTCGCGTTCCAGTCCATATGGGCGATCAGATCAATAAATTGCTTCGTATCCAGCACCAGCTGACACAAAAATTAGGACGCGATCCCAGCATCGACGAACTGGCGGATGCTTTGGATGTAACTCCGAAAAAAGTTGAGAATATGATCAAAGTTTCCCGGCGCCCACTTTCATTGGAAACTCCAACCGATAACGAAGATGATTCTGTATTGGGCGATTTCATCGAAGATGATGAGATTCCTGCACCGGATGAAACCGCAACATACAATTTATTAAAAGAGCATCTTAGTGTAATATTAAATTCACTCCCACCGCGCGAAGTGCGGATCTTGCAGCTTCGCTACGGCTTACTGGATGGTCAGGCATATACGTTAGAGGAAGTTGGTCGAAAAATGGGCGTCACACGGGAACGTGTGAGACAGATCGAAGCTCAAGCGCTCAGCAGACTCCGCCACCCCACCATTCGTCGTAAATTACGCGATTATCTGGGAGAATAGAATTTGGATTAGGTGATTATGTCAAGGATTCCTTTACGAAAATACATTCAAGAAATTGAAGTTTTGATCGAGAACGGAAACCTTGATGAAGCCCATAAACACTGTCTCTACATCCTTAAAACATTTCCAAAAAACATCGCCGTTTACCGCTTATTAGGGAAAATCCTCATGGAGAAAGGAAGCTATGAGGATTCTGTTTATATTTTTAATAAAGTTCTTGAAGTGATTCCGGATGATTTTATTGCACATATTGGCTTAAGTTTTATTTCTGAAGTGCATGAGCAGCTTGATGAGGCAGTGCAGCACATGGAACATGCTTTTGAACTGCAACCAACTAGTGCCGTTCTCAAAGAAGAATTAAAACGTCTCCATTTAAAAAAGGATGGTATTGAGCCCCAAACGATTCGTTTAACACGCGGCGCTCTTATCAATATGTATTTACGCAGTGCTTTATTTCCACAAGCAATTGCAGAATTGCGTATTGGTTTGCAGACCAATCCAAACCGTATTGATTTCAAAGAACATCTGGCAGAAGCACTTTTCAAACAAGGTGAGAAGATCGAAGCTGTTCAAACCTGTGTTGAAATTCTCGGAAAAGTCCCTTTCAATTTTACAGCGAATCGTATTGCCTATGAGACGATCCCCAATACTTCAGATGCATTAGATACACAGGCTTTTCATCAACATTTGATCGATGTAGATCCTTATTTCATGTATGTTGGCGATCGTATCAGCAATGTGGAAGATGTACCGGATGTGGCAGTAAGCTTCGATCGGTATGATGGGAAGAAACCAACCATTGATCTGGATGCTAGCAACATTCAAGAACAAATAGAGAGTCAGTGGAATAAAACCAGTATTTGGAAAGAAGATGCTGATCGGGATTCAGAATTTGATTGGGATAGTATCATTGATAACCGACTTGCTGAAAAAAAGGAAAAAACTCAAAAGATTCCATCGGAATCAGATACTAAAACAAGCGACGATCATCTTGAAAATATATCTGATTCGGAAATATCTCAAGAAAAAGAAGCTGAAGTACTCGATGATATTCCCGGCTGGATCTTTGATGAACCGAATGCGCAAAAAGAGGATATTCCCCTTGATTTGCCATTACCCGAATCTTCCGACGAAATTTCTCCCGACCTGGAAATTGATTCAATGGAAAGTGGAATGGTCGATCAGGATGTTCCTACTATTTCGGAACCTGAATCTGAAGTCATTTCTAAGCATTGGGTAAAGATCGAAAATGAGCAAGCAACCAAACCACAATCCAGTCTTGAAGATACACAGAAGGTCAAAGTACAGGTCCAAGAAAGCGATGATGATATTTACCAATCTGCGCTGAACGCCATTGATAATAATGACCTGCATGTCGCCGTTCAGAAATTTGACGTCCTGCTTGAAAATACCTCGCATGTTGAAGATATCATTCAAACTATAGAAAATTCAGCATCCATTTTATCGAAAGAACCGGATGCCTGGTATGTGCTTGGAAAAGCATACTTAAAAACGAATCAAAAAGAAAAAGCTTTGGACGCATTTAGAAAAGCGGAAGAAACATCCTTCTCATAAGAAAGAAAAAGCATGGAAGAAAACTTTGAAAAAACACTAGTCTTGATAAAGCCGGATGGAGTACAACGAAAATTGATCGGTGCGATCATTACCCGTTTTGAAAGCCGCGGTTTACAATTATTGGCAATTAAAATGATACAGGTCAGCCATGAAATGGCTGAAACACATTATAAAGAACATCTTGGAAAAAATTTTTATGCTGGCTTGGTTCAATATATTACTGCAGCTCCGGTCATCGCCATGGTTTGGGCGGGAGAAAATGCTGTAGAAGCAGTCCGCCAAACTGTTGGAAAAACCAATCCTCTCGAGGCGGCGCCCGGCAGCATCCGCCATGATTATGCACTGCTCACCAGCCGTAATTTGATCCATGCCTCCGATTCACCTGCTACTGCTGAAAGGGAGATCGCATTATGGTTCAAACCGGAAGAGTTATGTGATTGGTCGGACCCGCATTACCCCTGGATCTTTGGAAAAAATTAAAACTTGACTCTGACTATATCCTGTGTTAAACTTTTGCACACATCACGGGGGCGTGGTGTAGTGGCTAAACATGCGGCCCTGTCAAGGCCGAGACCGCGGGTTC
>DHHD01000098.1 GCA_002403105.1 Anaerolineaceae bacterium UBA4781
CACTCGCGCAGGAAGGTTTATAACGTCCTTCTACAACTTCACCTTGTAAATTAAGCAGAACTATATCCTCTGCCTGAAGACCATCGTAAGCCAATCCGCTGGGGGTCATTGCCACCAATCCACTTTCTGGATCTCTGGCACAGGCGGTACCTCCCGCCATCCACACCAGCCCAAATCTCGCCAGGTCAAGTGCAGTCGAAAGAACGTCTTTACGCAGTTGTTCCAATCTCATCGCTTATCCTCACCCTTAGAGTGGATAAACCCCAAGGTTTTTTCCTTCTTCAAAGAACGCCAGTAAATTTTCTAAAGGCACATCGTTCGAAAAATTATGGGAAGGAGCGAGAATATAGCCCCCACCCTTTCCCATTTCTTCTATTCGTGTACGAATTTCTTTTTGAATATCCTGTCGATTCCCTTTGGTTAAAACCTTCTTCACATCCACTCCCCCCATGAAAACCAGGTCTTTCCCAAAATCAGTTTTAAGCCCGGCAGGTTCCATACCCACTAATTGTGATTCGATCGGGTTCAAGATATCAAAGCCGGCATCGATCAGGTCCGGAATAAATCGTCGAATTGCACCATCACAATGCAGCATTACTTTCACATGGGGTGCTTTCTTTTTTATTCTTTCGATCGTTCTGCGATGATAGGACCACATCACCTCTTTATAAAATTTGGGATTGAACATAGGCCCGTTGTTGGTTCCCAGGTCCTCAGCCATCTCAATGATCTGAATATAAGGTCCAACGGCTTCCAAAAACATATCATAGAATCCATCCAGAACGTCGCTCAGTTTGTCAAAGAACGCTTCAAATAACACCCTATCTTTCGCAGTCATTAAAAGGGTTTTCTCCATTCCAAGTAAGAAACGCGACATTTCCCAGGCGTTGCCATAAACCGGGCGGTGACCCACCAGGGAATATTCTGTAAAGTTGAATAAATGTTCTGCTTCGGCTTTTAATCCCTGCACGCGTTCCGGTAGATAAGGATCAGGCCAAGGATATTTTTCAATATCATGGATCGTTTCAAGGGCACCAAGTGGTTCTCCCCCCAGGTTGTAATAACCGGAGAGTAATTCATGTTTCAATCCCCATTCGTCTGTAAAGGGTTGAAAGTGGGAACCGATCTCATTCATAATGAAAGAAGATACCGGTCGTAAATGTAAAAACCGCATATCCGTTCCAAGACAATCCAGCAACGGATTGTAATCCGGGGTCGAGTAAAATCCAACCAGCGTACGGCGCCCGGTGTCTTTAAATCCAAAATGATTTTTTAATAATTGATATAAATCCTCTGTCAGATGATTCGCAGATCCCCCCAGAGAAATGGGTACTCGATCGGGTTCCTGGTGGTGAATGGTTAATTCAACTCTTTTACGCGGTGTCAACTGTTCCAAGATAAATGCTCCCAGTTTCAGTTTCTTTTCGTGCTATTTTCCGATTCTTTCCAGTCTTCTTCCCACATCCATCAAAAAGATCCTTATTTCTTTGACATTAAGAAAATCGCTGTTTTTGCTGCCTGGCTTGCATCTGAGGCAAATCCATCTGCACCGATCCCAATGGCATATTCTTTTGTAAGAGGAGCACCGCCCACCATGATTTTCACCTGGTCGCGGATGCCTTTCTCCTGGATCATTTGCATGGTCTTTTCAATATTTACCATGGTCGTTGTCAACAATGCCGACATGGCAATGATATCCACATGTTCTTCTTCCACCACCTGAATAAATCTTTCCGCTGGAACATCCACCCCCAGATCGACCACTTCAAATCCGGCACCCTCCAACATGATGGCAACCAAATTCTTGCCAATATCATGCAGATCACCCTTCACAGTACCGATCGCGATTTTTCCATGAGTGTCATTTTTTGATTCAACAAGCAGTGGTTTTAAAATAAAAAGCCCGGCTTTCATAGCCCGTGCTGCCACCAACATTTCAGGGACAAAATATTCCCCTTTTTCAAACAGCTCTCCCACTTCAGCCATGGCAGGGATCAATGTCTCATTAAGGATCACTCCAGCGGGAATTCCCAACTGAATTGCTTTTTCGACCTGTTCGGATACAGCGGTTTCATCCCCTTCTAATATGGCTGTGTAGATGAATTCTTGAGGATTTCCCATGCATACTCCTGAATAGATTTCTGCTGTGCATAATGTATTGAAACAACTCACAATCGTGAATGATTCAATGTTATTCAGCTCACTATTGTATTATAGGGAGAGCTTTTCCAGAAGTCAAGCGCTTGTAACGCAATAATGTGAACATTTGTCAACATTAAATTTTCTTGTCTTAATAAAAACAACGGGGTTTGAAAAAGCGCATCCAAATGTGATCCGGGCAAACGAATTCTTTTGCATACTTGTATTTCACTCACATTATTGATTGCAGTGTCTATCCTGGATTCATCGCTTCTGCAGCGCTGGCCGATTATTTGCATGAAACATTTCGATTATGTGAATAAGCAGGGAAAATGGAGAAAAGATTCTTGAAGCATTTTTTGAAATTTGATTTTTCGCTTTTAAAGCGGTTTTTTCATGACCCATTGCCGAAAAACTGCTTTCCTTGCTGCTTTGAAACCATTAATTTAATCTATTAAAACTTTACAATTTCGATATTCTTTTTTATAATCATTCACATGATTCTCTTATAATAGGTTCTCCACCCTCTCAGACGAATCATCTATTTACTGATATTTGTTCATTTTTTTATTCAACCTTACATTACTTCTCAGTACCATTTTTTATGAGTGAGAATTCCATGCAGTAAAAGAGGATAACCTTCTCTCGTTCTAATTTTTTTATAGATTTTTGAAGATAACCCAAGCATGTTAGGGATCTCTGCAATTGTTCGCGATGAACTGTCTAAAATTCACAACAAATGGAGGAAATAAAATGGTCTTCACAATTCAATCAACATTCATAGCAGTTCTTTTACTCATAGCCGGATTAATACTGATGATTTTTACAAGTAAAAAAACAGTTGACTATTCCATAGAATTGGCATCCATACTTAATATCCCTCCTTTGATTATTGGGGTTGTATTAATTTCATTGGGGACCGATCTTCCAGAAATTGTTAATTCTGTGCTTTCAAATTATCTAGGCCATGCTGATATCAGTATCGGTGATTCAGTGGGGTCGATATTGAACCAGTTGACTTTGGTTTTTGGCATTCTTCCCTTTTTCGGAGGAGCAATTAAATTTAAAAGAAGAGAATTGGCAGTGATTGGAAGCTGCCTGATCCTGGCATTGATCTTCTTGTTCACAATGTTCGAAAAAGGAACCTTCACCCGATTAAACGCCTTTTTCCTGATTGCCAGTCTGGGTTTATTCACTACTATCATCACGACCAGTGTCGCGAAAAGCGATTTTGAAAAAGACGCTGGAATATCTGAAGCAGGTAATGACAAGAAAAAAGGTATTCTCATTCTGCTGGTAGTTGTCTCCATGATTGGAGTTGCAGTAGGTTCTGTTTTGATCATTAATTCTGTAATAAAACTGGCGGAAGATATTAATTTACCAGAGTACCTTATTAGTTTTTTCATCGTCGGTATTGGCACTTCATTACCTGAATTATTCGTCGACATTGCCGCCATCAAGAAAAAACAATATAACATTGCGGTCGGTGATATTTTGGGAAGCTGTCTGGTAGATGCAACATTATCCATTGGAATAGGACAGTTTCTATTTCCACAGAGAGTGTCAACTGTCCTCGCAAATCAAACCATTTTATACACGATCCTTGTCGCAGTTGTCGTAATTGTTTTACTGGCGGTCAGACGGAAATTGGACAAAAAGACGGGTTTTTTCTTTATTCTTCTTTACCTTGCTTCTTATTCGTTCTTATTTTTCTAAAAATAAATCAAAAAGGACAGAAACTTCCATATCATCAGGTTTCTGTCCTTTTTTAAATTCCTATTGTTTTATTTTACAATATTTACCAGCTTGCCCGGCACGTAGATCACTTTGCGCGGAGCAGTCCCTTCCAGAAAACGCTGCACTATTTTATTCGCCAGCGCCAGCTCTTTGGCTCTCTCTTCACTGATACCCACCGGAACAATGAGTTTATCGCGCAGTTTTCCATTCACCTGCAGTACGATCGTGATCTCATCTTCTTCGGTGGCTTTTTCATCCACTTCCGGCCAGCTTTGGGTATGGACGGAATATCCCAATCCCAAGCGTTCCCAGATCTCTTCTGCAATGTGCGGGCAAATCGGTGCCAGCATGCGCAGATAGACGCTGGTCACTTCCTTCCAAACCGGCGCAGCAGCAGCGCCTTCAGCGCGCGCTTCTTGCAGGGTATTCGATAATTCCATTAAACCCGATACGATGGTGTTGAACTCGAATTGTTCGTAATCCGCTGTGACTGCTTTGAGGGTTTGGTATAATTTTCTACGCAGCACTTTGGTTTTCGCAGCATCAAAATTACCAGGTTCCATCTCGTCCAGGAAGATATTCCAAACGCGGTTCAACCAGCGTTGTACACCGGTGATATTGCCCGATTCCCACGGGCCGCCTTCTGCCCAGCGGTACCCGAACATCAAGAAAGCGCGTACGGTATCAGCCCCATACATATTGACTTGCTTGTCTGGGTCAACCACATTGCCGCGTGATTTGCTCATGCGCTGCCCATCCGGACCCAGGATCTGCCCCTGGTTGCGTAATTGCAGCATGGGTTCATTCCCTTTCACCACGCCCAGATCACGGAATGCTTTATGGAAGAAACGCGTGTACATTAAATGCATGGTGGCATGTTCCACCCCACCCGTATAAGTGTCTACCGGCATCCAGTAATCATATTCTTTTTGGCTGAAGGGTGCCTGTTCTTCGTCCGGGCTGAGGTAGCGCAGGTGATACCAGGATGAACACATGAATGTGTCCATGGTATCCGTTTCGCGCTCGGCTTTGCCGCCGCATTGCGGGCAGGTGGTGAAACGCCAGGTGGCATGCAATTTCAGCGGGCTTTCTCCGGTCGGTTTCCATTCCACATCATCCGGCAGCAGTACCGGCAGGTCTTCATCGGGCACGGGTACCACCCCACACTTCTCACAATACAACACCGGGATGGGAGCGCCCCAATAGCGCTGGCGCGAGATTAACCAATCTCGCAGCCTGTAATTAACTGAGCCTTTTCCAAAACCCTTCTTCTTTACATACTCGATCGCCTGCTTGAATGCTTGATCGGCAGGCGTGCCGTCCAATATTCCCGAATTGACCATTTTCCCACGCGCTGGCACCGATTCGCTCATCGTGGCCCCATCCAACGCAGTCATATCCTCCGGCTGGATGACCACACGTACTTCCAAACCGAATTTGCGCGCAAATTCAAAGTCGCGCTGGTCGTGCGCCGGTACTGCCATAATGGCGCCGGTTCCATAGGTCATTAACACATAATCCGCCACCCAGATCGGGATGCGTTCCCCGTTCACCGGGTTAACCGCATAACCGCCCGTAAAAACACCGGTCTTTTCCTTGTCGGTGGCTTCGCGCTGGATCTCGGTCTGCCGAATAGCATCCGCTACATACGCTTCTACCTGCGCTTTTTGTTCCTGGCTGGTGATCTTTGCCACCAGCGGATGTTCAGGCGCCAGCACCATGAAGGTGGCACCCCATAAAGTATCCGGGCGTGTGGTGAAGATCTCGATCGGGTCTTCTTGCTCTGTACGAAAAACGACCGAAGCGCCTTCCGAGCGACCGATCCAGTTGGTCTGTAATGTCTTCACCGGTTCCGGCCAATCGATGCCGGTGAAATCCAGCAGCTCGTCTGCGTACTTTGTGATGCGCAGGAACCACTGTTCCAATTCCTTTTTAATGACCGGGGTTTGGCAACGTTCGCAGTGGCGGTCTTCTCCCACCACCTGTTCACGCGCCAGGGTTGTATTGCATTTCGGACACCAATCCACCAGTGATTTTTGCCGGTAAGCCAACCCATTCTTCAATAATTGACTGAAGAACCACTGTGTCCAGCGGTAGTATTTTGGATCCGCTGAGATGGCTTCGCGCCGCCAATCGAACATATTGCCCATGCTGCGCATTTGTTCGCGCATATGGTCGATGTTCTTATAGGTCCATTCTTTCGGGTGAATATTATTTTTTATCGCGGCATTCTCCGCGGGTAATCCAAACGCATCAAAACCCATCGGGAACAGCACATTATATCCATGCATGCGCAAATATCGCGCACGAGCGTCCGAAGGGGTCATGGCATACCAGTGCCCAATATGCAAATTTCCGGAAGGATATGGAAGCATGGTCAATGCATAATATTTTTTCTTTTGGGGGTCAATATCCGCACGATACAGACCATCTGTTTCCCATTTCTTCTGCCATTTTGGCTCAATATTCGCCGGGATATAACGGGGCGTTTTTGAAATTGGCATACAACCTCTCTTTCTTCTTAAAAAAAGAATCCTTCATCCTCAGGGACGAAGGGTTTCTCCGTGGTACCACCCTGATTGTTCGCTTGCGAACCTCTCAGGCAGCGCTAACGGGCTTATCCGGTCGCAGCTACTTTTCGTTCACTGCCACAGTTTTGCGTTTCCGCTCAAGAGGCGAGTTCTTTCTTGTACGCTCCAGGGGCGTCGCATCGGGCTCACACCACTCTCTCCCGAATCGCTGCTGGATGAAATACTGCTCCTCTTCTTACTTTTTGATCTTCTGTTTTCTAGTGGACCCAGAGAGATTCGAACTCTCGGCCTTCTCAATGCCATTGAGACGCGCTCCCAACTGCGCTATGGGCCCTTGCTTTTGTCTTACCCAGATGGACCTGGAGAGATTCGAACTCTCGGCCTCTTCAGTGCGATTGAAGCGCGCTCCCAACTGCGCTACAGGCCCGTTTTTAAGGGTAGGAAAATTCTACCCAAGAGCTACCCGGCTGTCAAGCCGGAATTGCATTTTACAGAGTATATCATTCTTAATCGTTTGTATCCAGAATCGACTTCAAATATGCGAAAGCCGCATCACGATCTTTATACCATACCGTCTGTATTCCTAA
This sequence comes from Anaerolineaceae bacterium UBA4781, assembly GCA_002403105.1. Taxonomy (GTDB): domain Bacteria; phylum Chloroflexota; class Anaerolineae; order Anaerolineales; family Anaerolineaceae; genus UBA4781. The sequence continues at coordinate 6,995 of DHHD01000098.1, forward strand.
TCTCTGCGCACCCTGAATATTCTCCAGAAAATCATCCACAAAAAGAGCTTCGGATGGTTCAACCTGCAATTGTTTCAGTATCAACCGGTAAAATTGTTCTTCCGGTTTTCGCATGCCAACTTCTGCCGAAAAATAACTGACATCGAACAGGCTGAGAAATGTGAACCTTTCTTGCATCCATTCTCTGGTTCCCTGGAAAGCATTGCTCAACAAACCCAATTTATACCGTGATCGCAGAGTTCGGGCATATTCCACTAATTCAATATCTTCTCGATCATCACTAAAGAATTTTTGCACAAAATGTTGTGCTTTTTCTTTATCTTCACCGAATTGTTGCATGAGTTGTTTCATCAACTCATCCCTTGAGATTGTCCCTTTTTCTGCTTCAATGCTGATGGAGCTTTGAAAAATGGTATGGATTAATGCTTCTACGTTCATTCCATATTGATTTGCCAATTCCTGCCGTGCAGCTTGTGATGCTGAAGTACGGATGAATACTCCACCCATATCGAAGATGATCGCTTTGAATGGTTGTGACATGTTGCTTCCCGTCCTTTAGTTTTCTATTTGAACTGCTTGCAGTTTTTCCCAATCCTGCCGTAGAATGCCCATCATATACATATCCCAGCGTTGCCCATCGCGTTGAATGAAACCGCGCAGCGCCCCTTCATTCTTGAAGCCTGCTTTTTCATACGCTCGGATCGCGCGTGCATTATAGCCCAGCACCGATAAAGATACCCGGTGTAAATTCCATTCCAGAAACACCAGTCTCAGCAGCAGGTTCATGGCTTCGGTGCCATAACCTTTTCCCCAATTCTCGCGTTCCCCGATGCCGATCCCCAGCCAGGCATTTCCGCTGTGCCAATCATAACCGGAGATCTCAATAAAACCAATGGGGGTGTTATCCGTCTTGCGCACGATCATAAAAGAGCTTAAGTGCGAGGTGATCTGTTTTTCAAACCATTCTTTCATTTGATCTTTGTTGTACATGACTGCCGGCAGGCTGTCCATGAAGCGATCATACAACGCATCCCGCTGCCAGGCAGTATAGTACTGAACATCCTTTTCCGGGTCAGTCGCGCGCAAATAGATTGTTTTCCCCTGTAAATATGCTTCGTTCATTTCAATCCTTTCTGCATCCGCCACTCTTCCGCCAGTAAACCAAACAGGATGCGATCATGATATGTCCCCTCATGAAAAACGATCTCCCGCAGGCAGGCTTCACGCACGAAATCAGCTTCTTCAAGAGCAGCAGTTCTTTCAGTTTCGTAAGCCGGGATTTCCATGCAAACATGGTAGAGGTTCAATTCACCGAAAGCATACTGCAAACCAAGCTGCAGGCTCTCTGAAAAAAACTCTTTGCAGGTTGTTTCATTTCCAAAAATGATCTGTAAAGAACCCTGCCCGTTTTTCCACTCGATATTGGCAACATCCAGAAAACCAAGCAGTTCCTCTTCCCCATTTTTGGAACGGATGGCAAAATGGAAACGGTTTCCCTCATTTTCTGCTTCCTTTAGTTCTTCTTCCAGATTCTTCTTGGATTCCAATGCAGAAATGGGACGCACAGGATTCGTTTTCCGGTTGCGCGCATATTCAATGCCATGCGACCAGAGGGAATCTTTTTCGGCATCCGCTTTCGGATCGATCTCGGTCAGGCGCAGCCGTTCGCTCTCAAAAATGTTGGTTAAATCCATTTTTTTATCCTTGATTCCGTAATGAATACTTTTGAATTTTATCTCAATATATAAAGCAGATTTCTTTTTGTTAGATTTGCCCGCTTTTTGCTAGCACGAAATATGCTTGCCAGGTGATCCATTGATTCGGTTTTACTTTGGATGGTTTGGTAAAGGGCACAATGAGCTGATTCCAGGTTTCTTCCAGCGTCCATCCGCCAACGGGTAATTGCTTGTTGGCGATGAAATCGACAACCGGCTGCAGACGACCGTCTTTTCCGTAACCCAGTTTTGTCAACGCAAAAGCCATTTGCAGCACATCCGCTTGGTAGCTGCGCGGAAAGCCGAAACGGAACCAATGCTCGCTGAACGGATTTCCTTCTTTGAGCGAGAAATCCATCTTGGCGAGAACCTGTTCGAAAAGGTATTCCGCGCTTGTCTGAATGGCTTTCTTCATTAATTCAGTTCGATCCGCTTCTTTGATCACAGAGAGCACACGCAGCCCCTTGATAACGCCCCATGCACACGGTCCACCATCCTCGTTAAATCGGCACCCATATTCCCCGCTCATCAACGTATTCGCGAGGAATTCCAGTGTGCGGCGCATGCGTTCATCCTGCGGGCTCACCCCCACGCCTGCTAATCCGAAACTAATGAGCGCATCGTTGCAGAAGAGATCCATGGGCTGGTGCTTCACAAAGCACCCTTCCAGACGTGGAAAAGAACCATCTTTCGCCTGGGTTTGTGAAAACACCAGATCGACAGCTTTTTGAATATGTTCATTCAATCCTGCGCCCAATTCTGCCAGCAGCATCACCTGCCAGGCAGTGCTGGTGTACATGGGCATGATCATGGAATCCGCATTCCCCCACCAACTCTCCGCCGATTGCAGAGCCAGGATCTGCGGAACCACCCCGTACTTCATGATCCGGCTGCGTGCTTCGCTTAATTGTGCATCGCCTTCTGCCAGACCAACCACATCGCGCAGTGTAAAATAGCGTACACTGGGATTTTCTTCTTCC
>DHHD01000012.1:0-4346 GCA_002403105.1 Anaerolineaceae bacterium UBA4781
GGGGATAATACGAGCAGCTCACCCTGGGCCTTGATTTCATTATTTCCCGCCGCATTCCAGCGGAGGCTAGGACACTCTACGAGTGACCGGGGTCACCAGGCTTTACGATACCGCTCAACTTGATTGTAGCATAAACGACATATAAGAGGCATTTCTATGACCGAACAACAACCCGAACTCTATCAACAGGCAAGCAACGACATTTCTCCCGAAGACCAAGCCAAACGTGACGAATACCGCCGCCGGCTGGCCGAGTACCTCAAAGATCCGGATTTCCGCGCAATCGAGGGCTTTCCTATCGGTACGGATGAAGATATTTTGGCGCTCTCGGACCCGCCCTATTACACCGCCTGCCCCAATCCCTTCCTGCCGGAGATTTTAGAGCAGTGGCAGCAGGAACGGGAGGAAATCCGGCAGAAACTCGGGTTGAAGGAAGAAAAATATCAACGTGAACCTTTTGCTGCGGACGTCAGTGAAGGCAAGAATGACCCGATCTACAACGCGCATTCCTACCACACCAAGGTGCCGCACAAAGCCATCATGCGTTATATCCTGCACTACACCGACCCCGGTGACATTGTCTTTGACGGCTTCTGTGGCACCGGCATGACCGGCGTGGCAGCGCAGTTGTGTGGCGACAAAAAGACCGTAGAAAGCCTGGGCTACCGCGTGGATGAAAAAGGTGTGATCTGGGAAGGCGACAAAGCCATCTCCCACCTGGGAGGACGCAAGGCGGTGTTGAATGATCTTTCGCCGGCTGCCACCTTCATTGCCTATAACTACAACACCCCGGTTGACGCGGTGGCTTTTGAACGCGAAGCCAGACGGATTTTGAAAGAAGTGGAGCAGGAATGCGGCTGGATGTATGAGACCTGGCACCCCAACTGTGATGATCCCAACCGAGTGAAAGGCAAGATCAATTACACCGTCTGGTCCGACGTGTTTGTGTGCCCAAATTGCGGAGAAGAAATGGTTTTTTGGGATGTAGCAGTATTTAAAGAGAAAGGGCAGATACGTAATGCATGGCGATGTCCAAGTTGTTCAACTTTACTAGCTAAAAGTTCAAACAAAAATAGTGGCGCATTGCGCACAGAACGTTCTTGGGAGACTCGCTATGACGTGAAACTTAGAAAAACCATCCGCCAAGCGAAGCAGAAGCCTGTGTTGATAAATTATTCGGTTGGAAAGAAGCGCTATGAAAAAAAGCCGGATGCGATTGATATGGAGTTGATTCAAAAGGTAGAAGATAAAGAAATGCAATATCAAAACCCCGTCATGGAATTACCAAAAGGATTTAATACCCAACAACCCAAAATTAGTCACGGATTGACACATTCGCATCATTTTTATACCAAGCGGAATTATTGGACGTTAGCGTGCTTCTGGGAAAAAACGAAGGATTCCTTATTGAATAAGACTATTTATTGGGTAATCACAGGAATAGATACAATTTCATCAAGATTATTAAATTTCAGGGTGAGTGGCTCTGGAAAACCGACACCATTAAAGGGTACATTATATTTAAGCAGTCTATATCCCGAATTAAATCCAATGAAGATGTATTTTAATAAGTACCACTTAAGGATTGCACCTATTTGTAGGAAATACATTAATTCTGCACTAATACTTACACAATCGTCGACTGATTACAAACAAATAAATACTGAAAGTTGGGATTATATTTTCGTGGATCCCCCATTTGGCGGAAACTTAATGTATTCGGAATTAAATTTTCTTTGGGAGTCTTGGATAAAAGTTCTAACAAGTAATAATTCCGAAGCGATCATGAACAATGTTCAACATAAGGGATTAGTCGAATACCAGGGGATAATGCAAAAATGCTTTGATGAGTTTTGTAGAGTTCTCAAATCAGGTCGTTGGATGACCGTCGAGTTCCATAATTCACAAAACTCTGTCTGGAATGCCATCCAGGAAGCTCTGCAGCGTGCCGGTTTTGTCATTGCTGATGTTCGCATATTGGATAAACAGCAACAAACTTTCAAACAGGCTAATACAGTTGCTGCGGTAAAACAAGACCTGGTTATCTCAGCCTACAAACCCAATGGTAATCTAGAAGAAAGTTTTAAGCTCAAAGCCGGCAGCGAAGACGGCGCCTGGGAATTCGTACGCTACCACCTGGGTAAATTAAATCCTACCAATGAAGTCAATGGCGTGCCGGCGGTCAATGCTGAACGGCAAGCCTTCCTGCTCTTTGACCGCATGGTGGCTTTCCACATCCAGCGTGGGGTGATGGTGCCACTCTCCTCGCCTGAATTCTACGCCGGTTTGGAGCAGCGCTTCACTCGCCGCGACGGCATGTACTTTTTGCCCGACCAGGTGGCTGAATACGACCGTGCAGTTTTGGATTCAGGCAAACCCACCCAGCTCTCACTCTTCGTTTCCGATGAAAAAACCGCCATTACCTGGCTCAGACAACAGCTCGATCCATCCTCTGCCGGTGAACCCAAAACCCAGGGCGACCTGACCAACGACTTTAACCGCGTGATGAACCGCGCCAAGCATGAGCAGCCGCTGGAATTGATCGAAATTCTGAAGCAAAACTTCCTGCAAGACGCAGAAGGCAGGTGGTATGTGCCCGATCACAATAAAGCCACTGACCTCGAAAAAGTGCGCCAACGCACACTGCTAAAAGAATTTAAGGATTATTCTGAAAGTAGTGGACGTTTGCGCGTCTTCCGCAGTGAAGCGGTGCGAGCCGGTTTTGCAGACTGCTTCAAGCGACAGGAGTATGAGACCATTGTTTCTGTTGCTGAACGTCTGCCAGAGGATGTGCTGCGCGAAGACCCGGACCTGTTGATGTATTACGACAGCGCACTGTTGAGGAAGAAGTAGGAAGAGGAAAACAATATGGGATTTGAGACACCAATTACCATTGAAAAAGTCATTCAGGGTATGCAGGAAAATAAATATGTTCTGCCCGCCATTCAACGCGAGTTTGTTTGGGACGCGGAGCAGATTGAGAAATTGTTTGATTCCCTGATGCGCGGCTATCCGATCGGTTCATTCCTGTTCTGGAAAATCGAGCCGGACCATCTCAAGGACTTTCAATTCTACCGTTTTATGGATCATTTCCATGAGCGGGATTACCGTCATAATGAACCGATTGAATTGGTGGGCAGTAATAGCGTAACTGCCGTGCTGGATGGACAGCAGCGATTAACGGCATTAAATCTTGGCTTGAAGGGTTGGTATGCGAACAAAATGCCTTATTACCGCTGGAACAGCGACTACGCTTTTCCGATGAAGCGATTGTATCTTAACCTGCTTAATCCCCCGGAAGAGAATGGGAACGCTTATGAATTTAAAATGCTGCAGGATAAGGAAGTAAAAAATGTCGAAGGAAAAAAGTATTGGTTCCGCGTAAGTGAGATCTTCAAGTTTAAAGAATTGCAAGAAACCATGTATTATTGCATCGAAAATGGTCTCACCGCTGATAAACGGACGTTTCCATCCAGCGCGTTGATGGAACTATATCGCATCATTAAAGAAAAACCATTGGTTAATTACTTCCAGGAGGAAAGCCAGGATTTGGATAAAGTCCTGAATATTTTCATTCGGGTCAATTCTGGAGGAACGGTATTGAGCTACTCTGATATGCTGCTTTCCATAGCAACAGCCGCCTGGAAGAAAATTGACGCGCGCAAAGCCATTTATGACCTGGTTGATGATCTGAATGACATCGGTGAAAAATTCACCTTGAACAAAGACTTTGTTCTTAAATCATGCCTGGTGTTGAGTGACATCCCGGCCATTGAATTCCGGGTATCCAATTTCACCCGTGAAAACATGGAAAAAATTGAGCAATATTGGGAATCGATAGCCAGGGCATTGAACGAAACGGTTAAACTGATTTCCAGTTGGGGGTATAGCTGGCAAACCCTGGTTTCAGCTTATGCCATTATTCCCCTGGCCTATACCATTCATAAACTAGGCAGCCCTTCAAATTTCATTTCCTCGAATAAATATGCTGAAGATCGAACTCTGATGCGCAAGTGGCTGCAAATTGCCCTATTAAAAAGAACATTTAGTGGAACACCGGACAACGTTTTGCGACCTGTTCGAAAGGTCATCCAGGAGAATCTAAATGGCTTTCCGTTTAATGCGATTTTGGAAGAACTAAAGGGCACAACACGATCCATGCAATTTGATGCCGCTGAATTAGACGGGTTGATGTCTTATCGTTATGAACAACCATACACTTTCAGTGTTCTCACCTTCTTATACCCCTGGCTCAAATATGATCAACAATTCCATGTTGACCATATATTCCCGCGAGCAATGTTCACAACCAAAGAGTTAAGAAAGCACAATATTGCTCAAGAGAA
>DHHD01000012.1:4441-7439 GCA_002403105.1 Anaerolineaceae bacterium UBA4781
ATTTGAAGATTTCCCTGCGTTTTTAGAGGAACGCGAAAAAATATTACGAACCAAACTGGCCGATGTGCTTGATATCCATCTAAGGCAGTAGGAATGCTTCAGCGACTCTCCTCTCTTTTTCCATCTCATTCGCACCCCATTACCCTGGTCAGCGATCCGGATCGCTTGCTGGCCGGTGAAACGCTGATAACAGAATTGACTCGGCGTGGGTTTCAGTTCGTCGAGGAAGATGACCCGGTGCTCTTGCGACACCGTATCGAAGAAGCACGGCCGTTTACGCTGGATCAGCCGATTATCTTAACCACCACCGGAGCTTTGGAAGATCTGCCGTATGACCTCTATCAGAGTGCTCATCGAATTAAACTCTCACTGCACCAGTATTTCCCCAACCTGGCGTACCCGGTACTGCAAACGCTACATCCTGACCACATTGAAAAATTGGAAACACGCCCACAGCCGGTACAACCCTTGAGCCGGCAGAAAACAATTGAATTTCTTTTGCGCGAGATTTTTAATGCTGATCTGTTATCAATGCGTCAACCGCACGCATTGATAACCTGGTTGAATGACTATCATCATCAGTTTTCTTTACTTCCAGATATGCTGCGTAATAGTCTGGTAGATCGCCTGAATGGTTATTCTGACTATCAAGAGTGGAATATTGATTTATTGATCCAGGATGAACAGGCATTCCGGAGTTTTGTGCAACAAGAATGGGAAAAATCGGTTGAGCAATCCATATCAGGCAGGCAAATTAAAGAATCCCAGACCGGATATTTTATCCATTTCGAATGCGACCCGCAATTGCAGGACCTTGTGCCGGGTCTGGTTCGCCGCGGAACCATACAGCCATTGAGGATTGAAAAACAAATCAGCTTGCCCTCATGGACTCGCACTGGGGTTACACTGGTTGATGCGCGCCTTCAACGATTGTCAACACTTCTGGAAGATGCCAATCAGCAGATCTGTGTTATCAAGTCGGATCTACAAGTCGGCAGGAACGTGTGGAAGGAACTGGCGCTGACTTGGGCAGAGCTTTGCAGTATGATTCTACAAACGGACCTGGCTACCGATCGGAAACAAAAAGAAGACTATCGGAACATTTTACGAGATATTGACCCACTTTTTACAACCTGGTTGCGGCAGAACTACACGGCTCTAGGTGCGCAGCGTTTACCTACCCCCCACCATGTGCATCACATTCCCCACTACCTGTCCTACCTTCGTAATCTTGGTAAATTGGACAAAGTTGTGCTACTCGTACTGGATGGTTTATCTTTGATGGATTGGCAGGTGGTATCTGCCGTATGGAGCCAGCGGCATGCAGATTGGAAGATTAGAACCGACCTCGTTTTATCGCAAATTCCGACCATCACTTCCATTTCCAGGTATGCACTCATTTCAGGCATGCGGCCAGCCGATTTTGCGAATGACATGGATCAGCGTATATCCGAAGCGCGGGTCTGGGAATTGTTTTGGTCGAGAGACGGTGTCGCTGAAGCCGCCTGCAAGCTTTTGCCTCTATATTATGATCGCCAGATCGATCAACTGCCAGAATTGCAAAACCCACGGGTGAATTTTTGGTGTTTGATTGACGATACAACTGATAAGCTGGCGCATCATGCTACCCTCGGCACTGCTGATCAACAATCATCTCTCCGGCTTTGGCTAGATCCAAATCACCATCCAAATTCACTGCCACTAGAAGCACAACTTGATGCATACCTGGATCAAGGTTATACACTCTTCATCGCCAGCGATCATGGGCATGTTGAGGCAGCTGGGGTGGGGGCACCCTCGGAAGGCCTGGTGGCACAAACACGAGGAAAACGAGTGCGAATCTATAAAGACCGATTGGCTGCATTGCGTGTTCAGAATGCATTTGCAGAAACCATAATATGGGATAATGATGGCCTTTTGCCTGACCAAATGTCTGCATTAATGCCAGAAGGACGAAATGCTTTTGCTCCCAATGGGGAAGTTGTCGTTACCCATGGCGGCGTTTCAATCGATGAAGTTATCGTTCCATTTATACAAGTTACAAAAGAGAGTAAATTATGAATAAAGGTATAGGATTCAGTCGAACGATTATGCTCGATTGGTTGGATGTTACAGCTTCACTATGTGTCCAAAATATTGAACCATTAACCATTCGTCAACGATTGGCAGAAACAATTTCAGGAACTGTTACCGGAATAGACGCACAAAGAAAAACCATCGATGTGCTTTCGGCGATTTGGGTGAAAACAGAAAAAACAGTTCCCCAAATACGCAAGGAAGCTTTATTGTTATTTTCTTCTTCATCTACACCAGATGAGCGGTTTTGGCTGCATTATGGAATGACTTTGGCCTGTTATCCGATCTTCCGGAAAGTTACAGCCGCGATTGGGCAAATAGGCCGCACGGAGGAAATCTTCACTCGGAAAATGATCAAAGACAGAATTTCCGCCGAATATGGCCATCTGGGTGCATTGGATCGATCTGTAGAACGCATCATCGCCTCACTGACCAATTGGGGGGCAATTGCGATCACTGATGAAAAACAAAATTACAAAATATTATTGAGACATTTTTCATCGACGGAGAATCTACAACTTTGGCTGTTAGCCAGTGCACTTTTTGCTCATCCTTCAGATGGAATTCCATTTGGAGATTTAGTACATTTACCAGAAATCTACCCGTTTAAATTGACGGTTGGGGTTGATAGCCTGCGAAGGGATGGGCGTTTTGAGGTCCAACGGCAGGGCGGTGGATTGGATATGGTGAAAATAGCCGATACTAAAAAATAAAAGAGGAGAACAAATTTCAAATTTATTAATTGTGAGCTTAGCATTCCTAAAGGTTAATAGTGACTCAAATGGGTGCTTGTGAACAGGGCCAAATGCGTTTCGAGTTTCCCTGCACATTTGAAAACGTTTTTTGAAGGTGAAGAGTGTAGGTAGTCGCAGGAGAAGTAAATCATCTCTTATCTACCAGTTTTAAATGTTAGCGATACACA
>DHHD01000012.1:7572-8482 GCA_002403105.1 Anaerolineaceae bacterium UBA4781
TCAGAATAAAGAATGAATCGGTACCCGATAAAATCTACAAGTATTTTCCATTATATGACGATACTCATCCAAAATTTTCCGAAGAAAATAAGCTCAGATTGAATAGTCTGGAAAACCAAAATATATGGGCATCCACACCTAAGAAATTAAATGACCCATTTGAATTAAAAGCGTTGACCCTAGACATAAAACGCATTGAAAAAGCCGGTTGGGATGTCAAATTATGCGAGAAAATAATCAACCAGCTTTCAAGCAATATATTGGTCTGTTGCTTTAGCAATGGAATTCGAAAAAGAATTCCTTTATGGGCCCATTACGCTAATAATCACCAGGGATTTTGCATTGAGTATGGAATATCTGATAAGAATCAAATCTTTCCGGTTCGTTATTTTAATCAAAGATTAATCTCGGCAACAATTGTCACCAAGTTGTGTCAGGCTTTTTTAGATGGTTATGAGCAGAGAAAAGAACCCGGTTCGGATTTTTGGCATTATTACCGAATTTTATTTCTCACTTTTTGCACCAAAAGTTCAGAATGGAAATATGAACATGAATACAGGGTTTTCGATTTTAACGAAGAAGAAGAGAAACCCGGGAAAACAGTACCTTTGTCATCAACTGGCTTACATGTCGAAAAAATATTTATAGGCATGAATTGTGCTGCTGAATACGAGAAAGAATTAGTCAGAATCGGAAAATTGCAAAATTGTCCAGTTTATAAAATGGGAATCGTTGAAAATTCCGTGTACTATTCAATGAGGCCTAGAAAAATGAGAAATTAGGGGAGAGCAAAACAGATAACCTTCCTGACCCCTTCCAGCTAGGCTTCGATGAAAGGCGCTAATCAAATAATGCCAGCACATCGATCGCAAGGCCTTGGACCATACCATATCAATATGAGTGTTGAGGT
>DHHD01000010.1 GCA_002403105.1 Anaerolineaceae bacterium UBA4781
GTGATCCGCACCAATTATCTGGGAGATATCGGGCTGCATGTGATCACCTGGTTATGGAACTATGAGAACTATCACCAGGGTGAAAAACCCCCATTGGAAAATAAAACCAGTTGGATAGGCAGCCTGTATGCTGAAGCTGTAAAACGCCGTGAAGAATCGGAAGAGAATGAAGAAGCCATACGCAGGTATTTCAGAGCCTGGGATGCCCATGATGCGGAAATCATGGCATTATGGGAAGAAACCCGGCAGTGGTCGCTGGATGCTTTTAACCAGATCTACAGCACTTTGAACATTCACTTTGACAAGGAATATTTTGAGAGCGAAGTAGAACACGAGGGGAAGGAATTCGTAGAAACCCTCATTCAAAAGGGGCTGGCAAAGGATGAACGACCGGAGGGTGCGGTGATCATTGATCTGGATGCCATTCTTGGGACGAAAGAGGAATATCGGGTACTGGTTCTGCTGCGCTCGGATGGGACATCTCTGTATGCGACCAAAGACATTGCGTTGGCAGTCAAAAAATTCGAACAATACGCGTTAGATCGATCTATTTACGTTGTCGATGTCAGACAAGCATTGTACTTAAAACAAATCTTCAAAGTCATGGAACTAATGGGATATCCATGGGCGAAGCAGTGCTACCATCTGGCGTATGAGATCGTCAATTTACCGGGGAATGTCACCATCGCTTCACGTGAAGGAACCGTGGTGCTGCTGGAAAACCTGATGCAGGAAGCAGAAAAACGCGCCATGGTCATTGTCGATCAAAAGAATCCGGAGCTTGCTCCTGAAGAAAAACAAAAGATCGCCCGCATGGTCGCATTGGGTTCCATCAAGTATTCACTTCTAGCCCGTGATAACACGCGCATCGTCACCTTCGATTGGGAAACTGCTCTGGATGTGAATGGGCAGGCGGCTCCGTATATCCAATATGCGGCTGTACGCGCGAACAGCATTTTGCGCAAAGAGAAATTTCAGATCCCTGCAGATAGTGAATTTGCTTTTGCACCTGACACAAAAGAAATTGAACTGGTCGATCTGATCTCGCGTTTCCCGCAGGAAGTAGAAAAAGCCAGCCAGGAATTGCGCCCGTTACAAGTCGCTAATTATGCATATGACCTGGCGAAAGCATTCAATGATTTTTATACGAATTGCCCGGTACTTTCTGCAGAAGATGAGGTTCGTTCCTTCCGATTAAGACTTGTGGCAGCCACAAAACAGACTATTATTAATAGTCTGGGTTTGTTAGGGATTGAAGTCCCTGAAATCATGTAATTTAAAGAAACAAGGAGAGTTGCATGCCAAAAACACGAACGATCATTATGGGCGCAGCGGGAAGAGATTTTCACAATTTCAACGTGTATTTTCGAGACAATGAAGATTATGAAGTTGTCGCTTTTACTGCAACCCAAATCCCAAATATTGAAGGACGAAAATATCCAAAAGAATTGGCTGGATCGTTATACCCGGCAGGGATCCCGATCTACCCTGAAAGTGACCTGCCAAAGTTGATCTCGGAACAGAAGATCAATCAGGTTATATTTGCATACAGCGATGTCCCCCATGAATATGTGATGCATAAAGCGTCCCTGGTCAACGCTTATGGAGCGGATTTCAGGTTAATGGGGACAACCAATACCCAAATAAAATCAACTAAACCGGTCATTTCCATTTGCGCAGTTCGGACCGGCTGCGGGAAGAGCCAAACTACACGCCGCGTATCCAAAATTATGATCGAACTGGGATACAAAGTAGCTGCCATCAGGCACCCCATGCCGTATGGAGATCTTGTAAAGCAAAAAGTACAGCGTTTTGCGACCTATGCTGATCTGGATAAACACGAGTGCACCATTGAGGAACGGGAAGAATACGAGCCTCATATCGACAATGGTGTGCTGGTTTTTGCGGGTGTGGATTATGAGTCAATTTTACGGGAAGCTGAAAAAGAAGTAGATGTCATTTTATGGGATGGCGGTAATAATGACATTTCTTTCTACCAACCTGATCTTTCCATTGTCGTCGCCGATCCGCATCGCCCGGGTCATGAATTGAAGTATTACCCCGGCGAGACAAACCTGTATTTGGCGGATGTATTTGTGATCAACAAAGTGGATACTGCGAATCCTGAAAACATCATCACAGTTCGCGAGAACCTGCGTTCCATCAACCCTGAAGCTGTCATCATCGAAGGCGCATCTCCACTGTTTGTGGACGATCCAGAAGCGATCAAAGGAAAACGGGTACTGGTCATTGAAGATGGGCCAACTTTGACGCATGGCGGAATGGCTTATGGAGCAGGTTGGGTAGCTGCCAAGCGTTTTGGAGCGAAAGAAATCGTCGATCCTCGACCTTTTGCAGTTGGTTCCATCCTGGCGACCTATAAAAAATACCCGAGCACCGGCACCATTTTACCGGCCATGGGTTACGGAGACGACATGGTCAAGGACCTTGAAAAGACCATCAATGCATCGGATGTGGATCTGGTCATTTCTGCAACTCCGATCGACCTGACCCGGATCATCAAAGTCAATAAACCCATGCAGCGTGTACGTTACGAACTGCAGGAAATTGGTGTTCCCACCCTGGAAGATATACTAAAGAAGAAATTCAAAAAATAATCAAAATATAAAAAGAGGAGGTCGCAACGAGCCGACCTCCTCTTTTTGATTATAATAACAGCATGTTCATAGATGAAGCAGAAATTCAAGTTCGATCCGGCAGGGGTGGGGATGGAATGATGCATTTTCGGAAAGAGAAATTTGTGAACCGAGGCGGCCCGGATGGGGGTGATGGCGGCCACGGTGGAGATATCATCTTTTCCGTAAATCCACACATGAATACCCTGTATAAATTCCAACACAACCGCACCTATATGGCAGAAGATGGAAAAAGAGGCGGCACATCAAACCAAACAGGAAGATCAGCCGATGCTCTGGTGATCGAGGTACCACCGGGAACGGTCATTCATGAAAAAAGTACCAATAGAATTCTGGCGGATCTCACGGCAGAAGGGCAATCGGTCGTTCTATGCAGAGGAGGAAGAGGGGGGAGAGGGAATTCCCGCTTTGCCAATTCCCGCCATCAAGCACCCCGTATGGCAGAACGGGGGGAACCAGGGCAAGAATTGGAAATTCGATTGGAATTAAAACTGATCGCGGATATTGGAATTATTGGCATGCCCAATGCCGGGAAATCAAGTATGCTGGCTGCGGTCACGAATGCCAAACCAAAGATCGCCGATTATCCATTCACAACCCTGGTGCCAAATTTAGGGGTAGCGGTACTGGATATGGATGTTTCGCTGGTGCTGGCTGATATTCCAGGTCTGATCGAAGGAGCGCACACCGGTATCGGATTAGGCGATACGTTCTTGCGGCATATTCAACGTACCAGAGTATTGATCCATTTACTGGATGGAAGCTCTCAGGATGAGATGGCGGATTTTTCACAGATCAACACAGAACTCTCCCTTTTTGATCCAAAACTAGGAGAAAAACCACAGATCGTTGTATTAAATAAAATGGATCTTCCAGATATGGAAGAAAAATACGCAACCTTAAAAAAGAAATTCAAGAAAATCGGTGTCGATCTTCTTTCTTGTTCAACTCTACAAAAGAAAAATCTGCGTGAGATCCTCTGGAAAGCACATGAACTACTTCAAACGATCCCGGCCGAGGCAGTGGAAACGGCAATTCCTCTTTATACAGCAGAAGTAGATGAGAAAGCATTTACCATCGAAAGGAAAGATGAGGGTTTTATTTTGCATGGAATTGCGATCGAGCGCGCTGCTGCCATGACCTATTGGGATAATTATGAATCCATCCGGCGTTTTCAACGAATTCTGTATGCTTTGGGGATCACAGAAGCATTGCGTGAAAAAGGAGTTGATGAGGGAGACTCAGTTGCGATCGGGGATTATGAACTTACATGGACAGAGGAATTTGGCAATTATGAATAAGGGAAAACAATAAAATGCGATTAGGTATCTTCGGTGGTACATTTGATCCACCGCATGTAGGTCATTTAATTCTGGCTATGGAAGCCTATGACCAGCTCAGACTGGATAAAGTGCTGTGGGTCATTGCCCCCAATCCACCTCACAAACAAGGAAAACCCATTACTCCGATTGAACAACGGATCGCGATGGTACGAACTGCGATTAATGCGGATGAAATGTTCGCTCTCTCCCGTGTGGACATTGATCGCCCGGGTCCGCATTATGTGCTGGATACAATGCAGCTACTCCATAAAAGTTTCCCGAAGGATGATCTGGTTTTTATCATGGGTGGGGATTCTCTGCGTGACTTACCCAACTGGCATGAGCCGCAAAGATTTGTTGAGCAATGTTCCAACATTGGGGTGATGCGCCGACCGGGAGAAGTGATCGATCTTTCTTTGTTGGTAGACCAATTACCGGGCATTGACAAGAAAGTGGAATTCATTGATGCACCATTGTTGGAAATTTCTTCCAATAAAATAAGAGCATTGGCATATCAGAAAAAACCCTTCCGTTATTATTTGCCACCCGGTGTATATGATCAGATCATTACGCTGGGATTATATAATACGGAAGACTCACTGAAGGAGTAAAGGAATGAAAAAAACGATCATAGCATTAGGATTCATCGCTTTTCTTTTATCTTCTTGTATTCTGCTTGAAGAAATACCAACCATTACTCCCACGGTTGAAAATGGCTCACAAACGCCTTCCGTAGTGCATACTGAGGCAGTTCCAACCAGTACGGTGGGGGTCATTCAATCAACCACAACACAAACATCCACTTCCAGCGCAACGGTGATCCCCAGTCAAACTCCAACGCAAGCACCATCCGCTACACCCACAGCATTACCATATACATTACAACTTGGTTCACCGGTCTATACAGCAAACTTTGGATACCCGGATGCCGGCTGCAACTGGTTGGGTGTGGGGGGGCAGATCTTTGAAAAAAGCGGAGAGCCTGTTATCAATATGGTGGTTTGGGTGCGTGGTTCTATCGGAGATACCCCCTTTGAGACCATTGTGCTCAGCGGTACCGCTGAAGGGTATAAATATGGACCGGGAGGGTATGAAGTGGTTATTCATAACGCGGTGCTGGAAACCAGCGGGATATTTTCCATTCAGATCCTTGATCTCAATGGGAATATTCTCACCGATCAAGTATTTTTTGATACGTATGCTCAATGCGATCAAAACCTTATCCTAATCAACTTTACAAAAAACTAAAGTAAAGAAAACCTTTCATTATTGAAAAAGAGGAAAGCTATGAATTCTACTGATGGTTTTGTTTTAATGGATTCCTTGAAAAAACTGGTTATGGGTTGGAAGCGCGTGGTTATCTGCATGGTGATCGGAGGTCTGTGTGGAATGGGCGGAAGCAAATTACTAATACCCATTTATGAAACCAGAGCAGTCATCGCTGTAACCATCGATTACACACGCACCGGTGCGCTCTCTGATATTCAAGAAGATCAAGCCATGCGTGGATTGGGGAGTGTTATTGATTCTACCCAAGTGCGGGAACAGGTCTTGATGAATGCACAAGCAGCAGGCATTTCGATCGATGAGACCAACCTGTCAGTAAATTTCACTTTGGAACGAGAAGATTTTCGCTGGTTCCTGCGGGTACGCGATACTGATGCGGTGCGAGCCACAACACTGGCGAACTTATGGGCAGAAGAAGCTATAACCGTGCTTAATAGTGCGATGGAACATGCCATTATTGCCGGTCACTACCAACAATATTTGGACACGCTGGATTACTGTTTGCAGCGCCAGGCTCCTGAGGGAATGAGCAGCGAACCATGCGCAGCTCTGGATTTTGAATTTTTAAGTGCAGAGATCGAGAAAACCACGTCGGCTATCCGTGATGAGCAAGAGTTGAGTTTTGGATTGATGCCAGCGCTACAATTCTTTTTAGCAGAAGAGGCACCAATAAATACAACCGCGGTGTTGGGAACACGCAGCATCCTGATCTTTTCTGGGGCGGTTCTGGGTTTGCTGGTGGCAGTCTTGATCCCCAATAAAGAGAAGGAATAGATGAACGCGAAAAATTCATTGTGGCTTCTGTCACAGAAAACTGCTGATATTCTCTGGATCATCATGATCGCGATCCTGCCCATCACCAGCATGCCATTGATCGCTCGCCTGCTGGGATCTGATACAGTGGCTGCACCTTCAATCATAATTGTTTTTTTCTTAATGGTTATCTGGTTCATTCCTTATATCTTGCGACGGGGAAAGATGGTAAAGGAGAGTATCCCTTTATTGGTTTTTGTGATCGTTGCCCTGGCAGCAACCGTGCTGGCGAACTTTAAGGTAATTCCTGCTTATAAAGATGTAGCTTATCTCAGTAATTCCATTGAAGCATTTGTAACGCTGCTAATTGGTGTTGTGTTTTTTTTGATCACTTCAACCTATCTGCAAAATGAAGAGAAAGCCCTACTCACATTGAAAGTGATCAATTTGAGTGCCATCGTGATGTTGATCTGGACCGGATTTCAGGTGGTCGCATGGCACGGATTTGGTCACTACCCGGGATGGATGTTCGATCTGCAAGGGTTGATCTCTTCACGGGTGCTCTACCGGCAGCGGGTGAATGGATTGGCATTGGAACCATCCTGGTTTGCACATCAACTGAATATGATCTACATCCCCATCTGGCTGGCAGCGACCATCAAAGGGATTTCGGCATTCAAAAAACGGCTTGGTTTTCTAACTGTCGAAAGCGTTCTGCTGGTGGCTGGAATTGGATCGCTGTTACTGACCCTTTCGCGGGTTGGTTTGCTGGCTTTTTTGCTGATGTTCACCTTTCTATTCGTTAAACTGCATTCTTATCTAGTAGCAAGGGTGACGGCTTCCATTCAAAAGAAGAAAGAAAAAATTTCTTTCACACAAAAAAAGCGTCTGACTGTTTTGATCTCCATTTTATTTATCGTTGTCTATTTGTTGCTCCTTGCTGTTGGCCTGTATGCCTTTTCAAAAGTTGACCCACGCATGGCAAGTCTGTTTGATTTTTCGGTCGGACAGGATAACCCACTGCTGGCTTATTTCAATGAATTGAGCTTTGGGGAACGGGTTGTTTACTGGTTGGCAGGTTGGAATGTATTTGCCGAACATCCCATTCTCGGAGTTGGGTTGGGAAATGCCGGATTTTATTTTCCAAAGGCGATCACCCCTTACGGTTGGAATTTGATCGAGGTGCGACGGCTGGCTTACCGTACCTCGATATTACTCAATGTGAAAAGCTTGTGGGCACGCCTGCTGGCAGAAACTGGTCTGGTTGGTTTTGCAGTTTTTTGTAGCTGGCTGTACAGTTTGGCGAAAAAATTCGTTAAAAAAGCCGAAACAAAACACAGCATGACAGGTGTTTTCGCCTTATCGGGAATTTTTGTTTTATGTGCACTGCTGGCGGAGGGTTTCAGCATTGATTCCTTTGCCATGCCGTATATGTGGATCGCACTGGGGTTGGCTGCGGCTGATCTCCCAGCACTATCCAACAAAGGATCGTGATTTGCGAAATAAATTATTTTTCATACTCGCAGGTTTTGTGACGATGCTTTTCAATTCGGGATCTGTCTTTTTGAAACCTGTAGATTCTCCTATGACCGATCTTGATATCCCATTGGAACAACAGAACCTGTCTGTTCTGGAGCAAACGGAAATCCCGGAGAATGATGCGTATGCATCAGCAGCGAAATACAGGCACATCATCATGGATCCAGATGAACCGGCTCATGAAAAAATCATATACGCGATCGGAGATACCAGATCATTTTATTTGCTTGATATGGTTACCAATGCATATACTGCCGTTAATGCTGTGCTTGTTTACAGTACCGCCCATCTCTATTTCTGGATCGAAGAAACAGTAGAATACGATTTGGAAGACGTTGAAGCTTTATGTGAAACATTCGAAGGAGACATTTACCCCCTGAATCGTGAATTCTTCGGCAGCGAGAGCACACCCGGAATTGATAATGATGAACATATCTTTGTGCTCTATGCCAGAGAAATCAACGGCGCAGCCGGCTATTTTTCATCCGCGGATATGGTTCCGCAAGAAATTGAACCTTACTCGAATGAAGCAGATATGGTCGTGCTTTCAGCGTTTTCAGCACGATTGGATGATGAAACCACGTATGGTATTCTGGCACATGAATTTCAACATATGATCCATCAAAATCTTGACCAGAATGAAAGTACATGGATCAATGAAGGTTTTGCGGAATTATCAACATTGCTGAATGGATATGATCCCGGTGGAGCAGATTGGTTATATGCACGGAATCCGGACATTCAATTGAATTTTTGGCCGCGGGATGAAATAGAAAGCTCGCTCCCGCATTATGGAGCTTCATTCCTATTCATGACCTACCTGTACGATCGCTTTGGAGAAGAATTTTCCAGAAAACTGGTATCTAATCCGTTGAATGATCTTTCATCCATTGATGCTGTTTTGGCAGAGATGTTTCAAGAACCTACAGAAAATATATTAATGGATGGGGATGATGTATTCCAAGATTGGACAATTGCAAATTTACTGCAGGATGGCTCGTTGGAGAATGGTGAGTATGGATATAAAAGTTTTCCGCAAATATCCAGATTTCGGGTGGATGGTTCCATTGATTGCACTACCCTGATCGAGAATCCTTTCAGCGTGCACCAATATGGGGTGGATTATTTTGATGTAAGCTGCGATCACCCATTTTCGCTGCAATTTATTGGTCAACAGACGATACCAGTAGTCCCAGAAGATCCCCATTCCGGCGACTATTATTTCTGGTCGAACAAAGGCGACCAAAGCGCGTTGACACTGACACAGACCTTTGATTTTACCGATGTAGAAGGTCCTATCATTTTGAAGTATTTTACCTGGTATGACCTGGAAACAGATTGGGATTATGTTTACCTTTTAGCGAGCGAAGATGGAGAAAACTGGGATGCTATAAAACCAGCTCACTGCACGGAGGGAAATATTACAGGTTCCAATCAGGGTTGTGGATACAATGGCGCGAGCGGTGGATGGATACAGGAAGAAGTTGACCTAACACAATATGCCGGTAAAACCATCACCTTACAATTTGAATACCTAACCGATGCGTCGCTTAATGGAGAAGGTTTCTTACTGGACGATATAAGCATTGAAAGCATTGGATACGAAACGGATTTTGAAGAGGATGAGGGAGGCTGGATCGCGAATGGTTTTGTACGCATCGTCAATGTTCTCCCACAGTCTTACCGTGTTACGGTTGTAGAGCGAACTGCAGACAATACTCTTATCACTCGTTCTACAGTTCTGGGTGATGAACCATTGACTCTCGATTTTAGTGCGACCACAAATGAAGAGGTATACCTAATAATAAGCGGAACTGCTCGTTATACAGAAATGCCTGCTTCTTATTCACTTGAAATTCAGGAATGAAAAGAAAAATTAGCCTTTCGTTTTAAAGGAATTCATTTCTTTTTCCAATTCTTGCTGTTTTTGGGCAGCCGCATTTTTCACTTCCAAGGTTATTTGATCGGCTTTTTCCTGCAGGTCTTTACGCAGTTCTTCACCACTTTTTGGAGCAAACAGAAGCCCCAATATACTGCCAATTGCAGCCCCAAGAACAGCACCTGCAATGAAATTTGATGATTTACTCATGATTCTCCTTCTTCCATACCTGGTATCTAGCCAATTGACGGATGGAAAAATTATAATTTAAGTATAATGTAAAGATGTATGTTTAAGAAATATCAGAAAAATGGTTTTAATATTTTATCCAGTTTCGCTCTGCTGCTTATGGTTTTTCTTTCAGCATACTCGCTCGAATCCACCCATTGGACTGAGGATCTAAATCTGGTAACCAGTTTGGCTTGCATTGGTGTCATCCTGGGAATCACAATGGGGGTCAGTTCTTTTGAAAGAAAACAGATCGTTTTCCTTTCCATCTTTTATAGTCTGGTCATCCTCTTTTTATTTTTGATCGTGATGCCATCAGGAAGCAATACCTGGTCTGAAAGCTGGCCTATTATCCGTGAAAGGATATCCACTGCGCTGCAGGCTTTACAGCAAGGTTCACCAGTGCCTGACAATATCCTTTTTATTTTAGCCATGGGGATTCTTTATTGGGGCATCGCCCTGTGGGCTGGGATTACGCTTGTCAGGAAAAACAATCCCTGGATACCACTCAGCCTGCTGGCGGGCAGTCTCGTGACAACCCAATTCTTTCAGCCACTCGTTTATCGCAGTGCATTACTCAGTGGTGTGTTCTTCTTTCTCTTTTTGTTCTTACTGGGGCATTTGAACTATTTAAGTGCACACCGACAATGGGTGGAACGAAAAGCATATGAAGATCAAGAATCCAGCATGGTTTTTTTACGAACCACAAGCATCATTTCCATATTGCTCATCATCCTTGCCTGGGGAATTCCATTTTTAGTGAATGTAGCAACACCCGGAACGAAACAACATAAAGCATTTATTCAGACCATTGAAGATAGGGGAGACTTTTTCTCGGATTTCTTTTCTTCATTCAAAACTCAGCCGGTTCAAAAAGAAACCGTATTCGGAGATACATTTCAATTGGGTGGTGCCCAACCGTTGGGAGAAGATATTCTCTTCACAGCAATTGCGCCCACAAGTAATTTTATTGATGGAAATTATTATTGGAAAGCGCGCAGTTATTCTAATTATGAAGGCGGGACCTGGAATTCCATTGATACTGATGGACAAACTATTGAGGAAAATACCGCTGTAATGCCGGAACAATCAGCGGAAAATGAGATCGGTACATTTGTGATAGTTGCCAATTCGGAACTTAATTATTATTATCTGCCCGGCAATACCATTTCCATCAATCAACCAGCACGCATTACAGAAGTATTCAAGGATACAGAGGACTATGATGTCATTGCATGGAAGCCGCTGCTGCCGTTGGAAGAAAAAGATTCGTACCAATCTGAATCCTATTTCATCCCTTTGACTTACGAAACATTACAAGCTGCCAGTGATCATTACCCAGCTCGGGTGAAACGGGTTTACCTGCAACTACCAGAGGATTTTTCAGAAAGGATTCGAATTCTGGCGGAAGCGATCACCGATGGCTTGGATTCAAATTTCGAGAAAGTTCTGGCGATCACCGATTATTTACGCAGCCAGATGAAATACTCCGTAGAAATCGCTGATATTCCACAGAATCTTGACCCGGTTTTCTGGTTCTTATTTGAAAATAAGAGCGGGTACTGCAATTATTATGCTTCGGCTGAGGTGCTGCTGCTGCGTTCGATAGGAATTCCAGCAAGGCTCGTGGTGGGTTATGCACAGGGTAGAGAAGTTGAGAACAACAAAATATTCGAAGTGCGCAGTAAAGACAGTCATGCCTGGCCGGAAGTATATTTCCCGGAAATTGGATGGGTGATCTTCGAACCGACCAGCACACAACCGACAGTACGATTTCCTTATGAAACCAGGGAAATTGCTGAAAATGAAGCCGCCGAATCAGAGCAAGAGAATCGATCTGACCAGAGTGGTCAAAGAGGCGATCTGACGGGTGGAAATTCCTCCTCCTGGTATGATGCCATTGAGGAAAGATTGGCAGGGCAAGAAGGAATCTTCGATTTTGGTGCGGTAGAAGCAACGCAAAATTGGTACACTCCTCTATTGATCATAAGCGGGTTGATCGGAGTGTTTGCATTTTTATTCTTCGGACAGATCAAGCAGCGTGGAGTATCTGTACCTCTGCAGGAATTTCTGGTACATACTTTTGAAGAGAGCGGCAGAAAATCACCACAATGGCTTAAAAAATGGGCGAATTATCGAACAAAAACCTATTTGCAGCGTAACTTTTCTCAGTTTGATTATCTATTAAGGAGATTTGGTGTCAAAGAATTATCTCATTTGACACCGCTTGAAAAAGCAAAATTACTGGAGGTATTCGTACCCAGAGCCAAGATGGAGATCGAACGGATCGTAATTGCCTATCAGCAAGAAGTATACGGAAATCACCCCAGTGTTGATGCAAACATGCGCAAGCATTTTAAACTGCTGCGCAAAAAAGCGCTGCATACCATGTTCAAGAATCAATTTAGTCGCTTATGGAAGAAATCGTCGAATGAGTAATATCATGTGCGATCAACTCTGCTCGCAAACGGTAGATAGCCGGATAGGTTTTTAGAATATGAGCCACACCACTGCCCTCGCGGCAGATCGAAGCGACGGCGCTGGCATTGGCTGCACAATCTTCTAGCGACCGGTTTTCTGTTAATAAGCAAGCTGTGAAAGCACCGCAGAAACAATCATATTCTCCGATCGGATCTACTGTAAAAACAGGATAATCAGGAATCTGGCATATCTGCTGATCTTCAGCATTCATGAGTAAAAAGCCATTCTCTTTAGCCTTGATAAAAATATATGTTGCGCCGTAAGTTCTCAAGATTTCGAGCATGGTTTGGTAACGGTCGAGACGAGCTTTAAAAAGAGTTCTTATTTCCTGTTCCGTGGTGAAGAAGAAATCAATACCATTGAGTAATTTGGGTATATTTATTAATTTACCGGGAACCATATAAGAGGGGGATGAACGCATGAAAATCTTCTGGGCTCCCATGGTTCTCAGAAATGGGATACAAGAAAAATGAGCCTGAAAAGATTGAGGAGTCAATAAGATTGACCTAGCACCTGAATATTCCGCCGGAAAATCAGATGAGGTGAGTGAAATATCTTCTGTTTGCTTAAAAGACGAAGTATTCATTTGATTTTCAATCCCAAGAAGGGACTTTGGAATCACACAACCCACTTCATAAAAATGGCGTTTAAGGTTGGTTGTTTCCCACCGATCTCCACCAAGGATCCTGTAAAAACGCACATCATTGATAGGGCGGGTTGTGGTTGTGATTCCCTTTCGATCAATACCCAGTTTTTCCAACTCTTTATCGAATTTCTCAATGAACATTGGATTTGTTTTTGCTACCAATCCGATGTTTTTGTTAAACAGGGAATGCCCGGCAGCAGCATACAATATACCCCCGCCGGGGCGATCTATACTCACCTGATTCAAATGATTAATGATCGTTTCTTGATTAAAAATCCCGCAAATAACTGTGTGGATGCTGTGTTGCATGGGCATGACGTGGAATGGTTTCGTCTTATACTTTATTAATCAAATTCAATAATCCACGGGCAAAGCCGACAGTTTGAAGTCCGATCTGCAGACCTTTTTGAGGAGAAAGCTGGATGGGTTTTTCTTCTGTCTCGGATGTTTTTACCAATACATGGGCAATTGCCACTCCGAGCAGAGCACCGGCTACTCCACCGATCACATAGATGAGGCTGTTATTCTTGTCTTCCATTTTCATCATCTCTCCGTTGATCTTTCAGCCAACCAGAAGGGCCTGAAAAGATTGAAATTGTTTTTTGACAAAAACCAAGTGTTTTTTGTTTCATGTTCATTGAAAATAAATGTGCTCCTCCCAGCCACTCAAGAATTTTTTTATGCGATGTTTTCATAAAAAAGATAAACGCAATACTCAGTACGAGCAGCACCATGAAAAATGCAATCAGCGGGGCGAGAAGATAAATCAAAGAACCATCTGCCCATTGGGAAAGCTGCATACCACCATTTGCTGTGGAATTGAAAAGGAAGTAGGCTAATCCACCAATGATGAGCAATGCGAAAATAAAAGGTATCCAGATCTGCCCGATGGTTGTTCTTTTATTCATCACAAACCCTCTTCTTCTTATTGTATATAGAATTGTATTCTAATTACGCAGAGAATTAATAAGATCCAGAATCTCTGCATTCGGTTCTACATTTCGTTCGCTTATAACCCTATCCCAGGTAATTAAAATACCTGGTACAAACTTATCTTCTTCGGCTAGACTGGCATTGATCAAAGCAGCAGCTTCATCCCACTGTTCTGTCTGGACATAGGCTTCAAAAAAAGGCAACCATTCACTTGGGTTGCGGGGAGAAAAACCTAATCCATCCGCTTCATTCTTTAATGTAATAACCGTATCCCAATCACCAATTTGACGAGCCAGATCGGCTTTCTCAAAATAATAACACCAATCATGATCGATCTCTTCTCCAACGATCTCAACAGGAGGATATTTCGCTTCTTGCGGTGAGGTGATGATGCGATCCAGATTGGAAAGGGGGATTTGAGCCGCTTCTGAATCTGTTAAATTAGGAATGATGCCAGCGTTCGCGTATTGAGAATCCAGAACCTGCAAGCAACCTGGCGGATCATAGCGAATGACAACCGTATCAGTGGTATTCCCGGTGAATGAGAAAGAGCGATACCATTGGTAAACAGGCAGATCTTTTTCAAGCGCTGTCAAGCGCCCGACTTTGAGACGCACATCGGAGAAATAGAAAACATACGATAATGTCTCATCCTGTGATTCGGGAGCGTATGTCCAGTTGAGAGGAGCCGTCAGGGAATTATCACTGTAATATTTCAGCGGAAACAGAGTGGTCATGACAATGGTATTTTCTTCAAGATCGGGAATACGCCAGGTCAATTGCCAGAAGAAATCTTTGAAGGAATCCCAATCATGTTTGAAATCCATTGCATTGAGAAATTGAAAACCGATCGTCAGACTAAAAAGAATGGTCGTGATCACGATGCGCAAGTGTTTATGGCGAAAGACCAAGAAGAGAACACTGATAAATAATAGCGCAACCCCAAACATATAGGCCAGGGTGAGTCGATCCCAGGCAAATTCAATGCGCACCGAAAGTTTGGTTACCCAGAAAATGGCCCCCGCAAAGATGATGGAAAGGATGCTGATGAGTAAGACTTCAGCATACGATCTGTTCTTTTCCTTCGGTAGGGTAGTCTCTTTCTGTGATTCCACTATCATTAAAACGCAGGCAGTAAAAATACACGCAACGAAAACTACAACCCAGTATCCATAAGCAGCAAAATAGCCAACCTGTGAGACCTGCGGGAAGGAGAAAATATTCTTGAAAGCGCCGAAGGTGACGGTTGAAAAGTCTTTCAAGGCCTGCAGGATGAGATCCAAGATGCCCGTGGAAAAATCTTGACTTAATTCATTCAACATCTTTGGCTCATAGGTGGGGAAGGAAAATAAGAAAATTCGCCAAAAATAGAAAAATGTAAGCAAAGCCAGATATGGAGCCCAAACCTGAAGCACTTTCTTGAGGCGCTGTCTGGGGACTGAAATTTCTTCACGGAGCATGAGCCAGATCAAGAAAGGGCGTATGAATTCAAGCGATGCAAAGTACTCAAGGGAGAAAATGGTCAATTGAGCGAGCAACGCAACTATGGTGTAAAGCCAAAATCTCTTGCGATCTTTAATTGATGCGAGCATGGCACCGATCGAAAAAAGGAATAAAGCCAGATGGCTGAAATGATGGCAATAAGGGAGAGCAATCGGCTGTTGGAGGAATCCGGGGTAGAGGATAAAAAGGATGGCGGCGTAGATATTCAGGGTACGATTCTTTGGCCAGACCTGCTGCAGGATCCACCAGAAAGCCCAACCTGATAACCAGCGGCAGGTTAATGTGAAAATATGGTAATAAATGGCATGGGTGCCAAAAAGAGATGTCAAAATCTGGAAAATAAAAGCAGAATAAGGGCGATCGGACGCCACGAAAGCGGGATAGCCGGATGGTCCAAAAACATGATACTGCCACAAGTAAGGCCAGGCATCCCAATAGAAACCAAGGAAAGGAATTAATGGAGCGAATGCCAAAATTGTGAATAAAAGAAGAGTGATCGGAACGAAGCCTTTTTTTGAGCTCAGGGATAACAATTGATCAGTGATTTTCTTCAGCATACTCTCTATTCTACTTTGTCATGCCGGTCATGTCAGTATGAAATCCGATGTTCTTTGAGCCATTCATCAGAAATATGGGTTTTTCGTATATAAAAAACTATTGTATAATATTAACGTATTTTATTGGATATACTCGGGACTTAATCGTCCTATTGTTCAGGATTAAGGCAGTTTTTGGAAATTGGAACTACTCCTAAGGGAGTATATGGGAAAACCGTACAATTTGAGGTTGTTAAATCTGATCGAAGAGTGTTTTGTTTAATCAAACATTTTAGATTTAATTAAACCCATCCTAATAGGAAATAGCCGCCATTTTCAGCCTTAACCTGATCGGTTAAGGTTTTTTTATGAATAAAAGAATAATTACTGGAATCGAACAACAGAAGAAAAATCCAAATCGAGTAAATATCTATCTGGATGAACAGTTTGCTTTTGGTCTTTATAAAGCAAATGCTTTGCATTTAAAAATAGGGGAAGCATTAGATGAACCAACCATTCAAGCTCTCAAACAGACTGACACAATTGAAGAAGCTTACCAAAAAGCGTTACGGCTTTTAAACATTCGCCCACGTAGCGAACATGAAATACGATCGAGATTGCAGGGATATGGCTTTGTGGATGAGATCATTGATCCGGTAGTTGCCATTCTGCTCGAAAAAGAATATTTGAACGATCAGCAATTTGCTGCTGAATGGGTGGAGAATCGCACTGCATTTCGCCCCAGGGGAAAGCGGCTGCTGCGAATGGAATTAATGAAAAAACATGTGGATGAAGAAGAGATTCAAACCGCTCTGGAAGCCCTACCGGAAGAAGGCCAGCTTGTGCGTGAAGCTGCTAAAAAATATAGCAACAGATTAAAAGGGTTGGATGAAAGTACTTTTAAAAAGAGATTATATGGATTTTTGGTTCGACGCGGATTTGCATACGATGATATCAAACCAATCTTAGATGAAGTATGGGAGGAAAACGCACGATTAAATTCTTTAGAAAACGAGGTATTAAAAAATGAGTGAACCAGTACGCATACTTATTGAAATAGGTGGTGCAGTGATTCTGGCTGTTGTTTTTGGAATACTGATCGGGAAAGCCAGAACAAAACAAATCACCCAAAAAAGTGAGCAATTAATTCAAGAAAGTCGTGAAGCAGCTCGAGAAATTGAACTGAAAGCTCGGGATGCTGCGTTGGTAATGAAGCAGGAAGCGGAAGCAGAGATCAGCCGCCGACGCACAGAGCTTTCACACGAAGAAGATCGCATTCAAAATCGACGCACAGGCCTTGACCAACGCTATGAGCGCATTGAGCAGCGTGAAGTGACTTTGAATAAACGCCAAAGTGCAGTCGATAAACGCATGAATGAAATTGAAACACTTTACCAGCAAGAAATTGAAAAATTGCAGCAAATTTCGGGCATTACCAACGAACAAGCCAAACAGATGCTGCTGCAGGAAGTGGAGAAAGAAAGTCGTGGCGATATGGCACGTATCTATCGCCAGATCGAATCAGAAGCACGCGCCGAAGGTGATAAACGCGCCCGTCAGATCATCACAGAGTCCATCCAACGCGTGGCGGCTGATCAGGTAGCTCAGATCACATCTTCGACCGTTTCTCTGCCCAATGAAGAAATGAAAGGCAGAATCGTTGGTCGAAACGGGCGCAACATTCGCGCATTCGAACAAGCTGCGGGAGTGGATGTGATCGTAGATGACACACCCGAAGCGGTTACGATCTCCTGTTTTGATCCAACCCGCCGAGAGATCGCGCGCCGTTCTCTGCAGCGTTTGATCGATGATGGGCGTATCCACCCTGCGCATATTGAAAAGATACTGGCAGAAGAAAAGAAGGAAGTTGAAAAGATCATTGAAGCGGCCGGTGAAGAAGCCGCCTTTGATGCAGGTGTGCCCGGATTGCCACCACAGGTATTGACCATGCTCGGAAGGCTAAAATTCCGCACATCATTCGGGCAAAACCAGCTTTCGCATTCCGTAGAAACCGCTCGAATCGCAGCTTTAATTGCATCCGAACTAGGCGGAGATGTGGAAATTGCGAAAGCCGCCGGTTTGCTGCATGATATCGGAAAAGCCATGGACCACAACGTAGAAGGCACGCATGCTCAAATCGGAGCTGATTTCTGCAAACGGAACCGCGTGAATGAGGCAGTGGTAAATGCCATTGCGAGCCACCACCATGAAACAGAGCAGACAACCCTTGAAGCGGTCATCTGTGAAGCAGCGGATGCAATCTCAGGTGCACGCCCTGGCGCTCGAAGAGAGAACCTGGAACAGTACATCAAACGATTGAAAACGCTGGAAGAAATGGCGAATTCGTATGAAGGTGTCAGCCAGGCATACGCCATTCAAGCCGGGCGCGAAGTGCGTATTATTGTTGAGCCAGAAAAGATCGATGATCTGGAAGCCACAAGATTGGCAAGAGATATAGCCAAAAACATTGAAGAAACCATGCAGTACCCCGGTCAGATCAGGGTCACCGTGATCCGCGAAATGCGCGCAGTTGATTTTGCAAAATAGCTGCTGAAAATCGATTAAATAATTGCAGGCATCTGAAATCCTCGGATGCCTGCTTTTTTTATCAATCAACAAGGAACGGATTATGGCTGCGTTCTTCCGCTACGGTGGTGGCGGGGCCATGCCCGCAGAGCAGAGCGGTAGAATCAGGCAGTGAGAGTATGTTTTCACGAATGCTGTGGAGCAATGCATCTGCATCGGCATAGGAAAGATCTGTTCTGCCAATACTATGATAAAAGATCAAATCTCCGCAAAATGCAGATTGCTGTTCTTTCCAATACAGCGTTACATGCCCGGGAGTATGCCCCGGGGTGTGGCGGACTTCAATAATGGAATCTCCAAATGAAAGGGGCTGAGCCTGCTCGAAAAACGCAGTCGGTTTTGCGCGGGGGTCAAAATCGAAACCAAAATCACGGGCGCCTGCTCCCGATTCCCAGAGGGGTAAATCAGCGGGATGAAGATACAGAGGTATATTCAGTTCCCATTCGTGAAGCAGTTGATAAACCCCGG
>DHHD01000083.1 GCA_002403105.1 Anaerolineaceae bacterium UBA4781
TGCAGAGATGCATTTGACGCTCTTGCAATTTTAGATCAATTTCATTCCGATCAGGAAGGATCATAATGAATACCTTGAATCCCGAGTCCATTTTGGGAGCCAGGATCATTTCGCACATCGAGCTGAATGAGCTGATCCCATTCTTGAATCGCAAAGCACTCTACCGTATTTCATGGGGTGCGCAAAAGGCACAGGGAGCGCAGTGGGAAAAAATCCAGAAAGATTATGAAGTGAAACTCCATAGTATGCTGCAAGAGCTGCGAAAGAATCCATGGATAACCCCCAGAGCAGGCTATGGTCACTGGCAAGCCAATTCAGAGCAGGATACCATTCTCTTGTATGATCCACACCAGTCCGAAAAAGTCGTCGCGCGTTTTTCGCTACCCCGCCAGACATACGGAGAGAGGTTATGTCTGGCAGACTATCTACCTGCACGTTCCAGTGGAAAAACAGCTTTATTATCCCTGCAGGTGGTCAGCATGGGGAAAAAAGCCAGCGAAACAGCCAACGCATTTTTTGCGGATGGTAATTATGTAGAAGGATATTTCGCGCACGGATTGGCTGTTCAATTCGCAGAGGCAGCAGCCGAATATATTCACGCCTTGATCCGAAAAGAATTGAATCTGAAGAAAAATCAGGGACGGCGCTACTCGTGGGGTTATGAACCGATCCCGGATCTCGCGCAGCATGAAATTCTATTTGACCTGATCCCTGCGCAATTAGAATTAGATATGCAATTAACTTCTGCATTCCAACTGATCCCTGAGCAATCTACGGCAGCAATGGTGATCCATCATGAAAACGCACGATATTTTCGAATAAAAGAACCAAGGACCAACGAATGAAAAGAGAAGCCTTTTTAGAAAAATTACGAACAGGAAAACCGCTGGTTGCCGATGGAGCGATGGGGACACTGCTGCATGACCGCGGAGTAGGCTTTGAGAGCTGCTTCGATGAATTAAACCTGACCAATCCGGCATTGGTTGCATCCATCCATCAGGAATATATCAAAGCCGGTGCGGAAGTCATTCTTACCAACACCTTCGGCGCAAATCGATTTAAATTGGAACGATGCGGATTGGAAGAACTGCTGACCGAGATCAACCAAACCGGGGTTGAGCTCGCACGGCGCACCATTCGGGCATCTTTTAAAGATGTTTTAATTGCCGGGGATGTGGGTCCCCTCGGAGTACGGCTAGCTCCTTTTGGACGGGTGCAAGCAGAACAAGCCCGTGAAACATTCAAAGAACAAATCCAGGCATTGGTCGAAGCCGGTTGTGATCTCATTGTCATTGAAACCATGACCGATCTGTACGAAATTCGCGAAGCGATCGCCGCAGCCAAAGAAGTCAATGAAGATATAGCGGTGGTCGCATCCATGACTTTCACACGCGATGACCGCACCCTGCTGGGAGATGATCCACAAAAAGTGGCTGCCAAGATCTTTGCGGCTGGCGCAGATGTAATTGGAATTAATTGTTCCGGTGGACCCAATCAACTCTTACGGCTGCTCAAGAAAATGAAAAAGGAAATTCCGGATGGGCTGTTCTGGGTAAAGCCCAACGCAGGTTGGCCGGAGCAGATATCCGGCAGGATCTTCTACCCTGCTACTGCCGAATACTTCGGTGAGTATGCGCTGGCATTCTGGCAAGCAGGCGCACGAGTGATCGGTGGCTGCTGTGGAACCACACCCGCGCATATCCAATCCATCCGCCAGGCTGTCGATGTTCAAGAAGCAGATACCATCCCTAATGGAACCACGCTTGAGATGACCGATGAAGAATCGATCGAAACAGAAACCAGTGAACCATCCAAATTTTCCCAAAAGCTTCGCAATGGGAAATTTGTATATTCGGTGGAAATGCAACCACCGAGGGGGTTGGCAACAAAAAAGATCATCGCCGGCGCCAGCATGCTGGTGGATTCGGGCGCTGATGCCATTAATGTTGCTGACAGCCCCATGGCACGCATGCGCATGAGTCCCTGGGCAGTTTGCAGCCTGCTGCAGCATACAGTGAACGTAGAAACCATTCTGCATTTTCCCACCCGCGGCAGGAACCTATTGCGCGTGCAGGGCGATCTTTTGGCAGCGCATGCCCTGGGAGTGCGCAATGTATTTGTGATCATGGGAGATCCTACTGCCATTGGCGATTATCCTGAAGCAATGGATAATTTCGACCTGGCACCTTCAGGGTTGGTGAAGTTGATCAAACAGCGCTTCAATCAGGGAGTTGATCAATCCGGTTCCGATATCGGGCAGCCAACTAATTTCTATGTAGGCTGCGCACTCAATTTAACGGCACCTGATCCCAAACGCGAAATGGATATTTTAAAGCGCAAGATCCACAGTGGAGCAGACTTTATCATCACGCAACCCATTTATGAAGCAGCTTTGATCCCAAATTTTCTAAAAGCCTATCAAGCAGCGCACGAAAAATTGAACATCCCCCTGCTGATCGGCATCATGCCCCTGGTGAGCGCTCGCCATGCTGCTTTTTTACATCAAGAAGTACCGGGCATCAGCATCCCGGAGGGTACCCACAAACGCATGCAAACTGCCGAAGAAAATGGAACAGGCCCACAGGAAGGAATCCGTATCGCCACGGAATTAATAAAAGAGGTCAAATCGCTGGCACAGGGTATCTATGTCACGCCATCTTTCAGCAGGTTTGATTATGTTGCGGAGATCATAGAAAACTCAAAATAAAATAAACAGAAAATCCGCCCTCATTCGTCAGAACCAGGCGTGCATGGTTATTTTCTTACGTTAGAATATAGGTATAGACAAAAGAGGAATCCATGCTGCTGATCATTGATCTTGGAAATACAAATCTGGTGCTTGGTTTATATGAAGGGCAAAAGCTGATCCATCATTGGCGCCTAGCCACTGACCCTGCCCGTATGCCTGATGAATATGGAATTCAATTCCGTGATCTGCTGGATCATAAGCATATCGCGCTTGACAGCATTGAAGGAATTTGTCTTTCTTCGGTCGTTCCTCCTTTAACCGATCGGATCTATGAAGCCTGCCAAGATTACCTTGGTAAAAAACCGCTGGTGGTTACTTCTGACCTGGAATTCAATATACAAATTAAATATGAAGATCCAAAAGCGGTGGGGGCTGACCGCATCGCCGATGCCGTGGAAGTTCAACGGACGTATGGTGGCCCAGCCTGTATCATCGATTTTGGGACTGCCACTACATTTAACGCATTAACTGGCGGAGGAGACTACCTGGGGGGATCAATCTTGCCGGGGATTCAGGTTGCCGCGGATGCGCTTGTTCAGCGAACCGCGAAATTACCGCCTGTATCTCTGGAAACACCCCCCTCGGTCATCGGAAGGAATACGACCGATGCGATCCGCGCCGGATTAATTTATGGATATGTGAGCCTGGTAGAAGGTATGATCGTTCGCTACCGTAAAATACTTGGGGAAACCATGAAAGTGGTTGGAACAGGCGGCCTGGTAAAACTGATAAGCCCGCATACTGATTCTATCCCGATCGTTGAACCATGGCTGACATTAAATGGATTACAGTATATATGGGAGATGAATAAAGCTGATGGAAAATCCAATAAAAAATAAAAATATTCTGCTGGGTGTTACTGGTTCCATTGCAGCATATAAAGTGGTCGAACTGGCCTCACAACTCACCAAAGCCGGCGCTAATGTAGATGTTATTCTCACTCCATCTGCTGAAAAATTGGTCCCTCCTTTAACTTTCCGCTCAGTGACCGGTAAAAAAGTATTCACCGATACGGATCTATGGGATACAACCAGCCATATCGCGCATATCAATCTGGCGCTTCCCGCTGATATCATGCTGGTAGCCCCGGCTACAGCCAGCACCATCGCCAAGCTAGCCCACGGGCAAACCGATAATCTGCTGACGCTCACTGCATTAGCCATCCGCTGCCCATTGGTGGTTGCTCCGGCAATGGATGCAGGTATGTACAGCAATGTCTTTACACAAGAAAATCTGGAGATCCTTACACAGCATGGAATCTCCATCCTTGGGCCGGAGGAAGGTCATCTGGCATCCGGATTGACAGGTAAAGGACGCATGCTGGAACCACGTATTCTCTTTGGTTCACTACGTTTTCTTCTCAGCCGGGAGAACCCATTGGCTGGCAAGAAAGTTGTTGTAACTGCTGGTGGTACGCAGGAACCCATTGACCCGGTGCGCATGATAACCAACAATTCTTCCGGAAAACAGGGCTATGCGATCGCCCAGGCTGCTCTGGATGCAGGCGCAGATGTCACTCTAATTTCCGCGCCCACTGCGCTTACTCCTCCACAGGGTGTAAAAATGATTTCAATTAAAACTGCGCAAGAAATGCATTCAGCCATAAAGGATGAGGTGAAGCAGGCGCATGCGGTCATTATGACAGCCGCGGTTGCAGATTTCAGACCTGCGAAAAGCAGTAAAGAAAAAATAAAAAAGGATGGGAAGCTTCAAGACATTAAACTGGAAGCAACCGTTGATATTTTAAAAGAATTGGGAGAATTCAAACGCAGCCAAAAACCAGAATTAATACTGATCGGATTTGCCGCAGAAAGTGAAAATTTGCTGCAAAATGCTGAGAAAAAGCTCGCACAGAAAAATCTGGATCTGATCGTTGCCAATGATATTTCCAGAAAAGACGCTGGGTTCGCTGTTGATTCCAATACAGTCACGATTCTTTTCAATGATGGCAAAAAACAAGATCTACCCCTTCAAAGCAAAGAATTGATAGCCCAGAAGATCATTGACATTCTCATTGATTTCATGCAAAGTTAAAAAAAGGAAAAATCTATGCACATTCTTGTCCTTTCTGATATTCATTCCAACTTAACAGCTCTCGAGAAGGTTCTCGCAGTAGCCGGAACATACGATGCGGTCTGGTGTCTGGGTGATATCGTTGGTTATGGCCCTGATCCGAATGAATGTATTGCTATTGTACGAGATCTGCCTAATCTGGTTTGCATCAGAGGGAATCACGATGCCGCTGCAGTGGGAGATGTTGACCAGCATACGTTCAATCATGAAGCCAGCCTTGCAATCAGTTGGACAAAAAGAGCAATGGATGCAGATAGTCAAGAATTCTTGCTTCAATTACCCGAAACGGCTGTCAGAGAAAACGTCACACTGGTACACGGCAGCCCACGCAACCCGGTTTGGGATTATGTGATGGATTATATGACTGCGCTGCGCATGTTCCAATTCTTTGATACTCAAATTTGCATGCTCGGTCACACACACGTCCCTGCTTACTGGGTGGAAGACGAAATTAACAGCAAGAATAATCTTGTGCTGGATTTTCAAAAGAAGACCATTCAGGGTCGGGTGATCCTCAATCCCGGTTCTGTTGGGCAACCACGCGATCACGATCCGCGCGCTTCTTTTGCGATCTTTGACAGCGAAAATCTCACTTGGGAATTACGGCGTGTTGAATATGACATTGTCAGCGTACAGAATCGAATTAAAAAAGCAGGATTACCGTGGAGACATGCCATGCGCCTGAATGAAGGCTGGTAAGAGGGAACTATTTAGTACAAACTGACGTTAATAAAACAGATCTAATCATTCCGAGGAGGAAAAATGAAGAAAAATCTTTTCGTGATCAGTCTGGTTCTTTTTGCTGTTTTGGCTTCTGCATGCAGCGCCAAGGCAGCCAGTTCTGAAGCAATTTATGATGAAAGAGGATTCAGCGAAGAAATGATGGCTATGGAAGCTCCCGCCATTAACGAAGTGTCTTACGATTCCGGAGCAGTACCAGCCTATGATGTGGAACGGGTCGTTATAAAAAATGCTGACCTGAGCCTGGTTGTTCTCGATCCGGTTGCTGCACTGGAAACAATAAGCCAGATGGCAGATGAAAAGGGCGGCTTTGTTGTCAGTTCCAATGTTTACAAAGTCACTTCCGCTTCAGGAGAAGAACTTCCCGCAGCAACCGTCACCATTCGTGTTCCGGCTGAGCAGCTTGAAGAAACACTGGTTGAAATCAAAGCGCTGGTCGAAGATGCTGATGTAGATATTCTCAGTGAATCCATTTCAGGCCAGGATGTGACCAGCGAAGTGACCGACCTGGAATCACGCTTGCGAAATTTACAGCAAGCCGAAGAACAACTACTGGAAATCATGGATAATGCGACCGACACGGAAGACGTGATGGCAGTTTTTCAAGAACTGACCGCCATCCGCGAAGACATTGAAGTTCTTCAGGGTCAATTGCAGTACTATCAAGAATCTGCCAAACTCTCTGCCATTTATATCAATTTGCAGGCAAAAGAAGCGGTTGCTCCCATCACCATCGGTGGTTGGAGACCTTCTCTGACGCTGCAGCGAGCCGCACAGGCTTTGGTTGACGGATTGAAATTTCTAGCAAATGCATTGATCTGGATCGTGATCTTCGTGGCTCCGATCGCGCTGGTCATCGGAGTGCCGGTTTATTTCATCGTCAAAGCTTCAAAAAAACACCGCCTTTCTAAAAAGAAAGTTGAAAAATAACCACAAAAAAAAGAGTGAGGAAAGATCCTCACTCTTTTTCGTTAATGCTTAATAGTGATCGCTAATGGCGCATCTACTTGAACATGCAGCTTATAAATACTCTGATTGACCTTTTCAAAATCTAAAATATCATGAGATGACTCAATTTTCATAGGAGTGGAAGGAATAGAAAGGTAGATTAGCCCGGAAGTTCTTCTATGTAAATCCAGCACAAAACGAGTTTCCTTTTTCTTATTTGTCCATTTCTTCACTTCAATTCCCTGAGAAAAATGCAGCTCTGACCCTAAATACTGGTCTTTCTCATTTTGTGCAGGGCGCACAGCCAGCAGCAAACAGCCATGGGCAGAAATATTGAATTCACCCAATGAACTGCTTTCATTATTTTGATGAATCTGCTGGTTCCAAAAATCACTGATCCAATAATTCCCATCCGGAAGTCCAAAGGTTTTTAATGGAAGGGATACAGAACAAACCTTATCTGCCCAGTTTATCTGTGCCAATAAATGCCATTCTCCTACATCATTCTTTAAAGTTGTTCGCATACGGCATGGATATTGATCTTGCAGCCAATCCAACACGAGCATGCTGTTGGATAAGGGGGGTAGGAAGCGAGCAGCAAGCTGCAGCCGTTCACTGGAAAGGCTAGTTAAATCATCCGAAAAGACCATCGACCCACCGCTCAAGCCGATCACTGTCGCCAGTGTTTGCACTTCAGCAATCGTCAAATCCGATTGGTCGCGCACCAGAATACAATCCGGATCGTTCACCCACCAACATTTGTGCATATTGGCACGAGTTAGAATATTCCGTAAGCTATTGCGTGCGCATGGCACACTGGGTTCATTTTTTGGTATTAAATTCACATTGAAATATGCAGGCTTCCAGAAGCCGCTAACATCCGGTCCGATGCGCATGGAATCAACTAATCCAAGCGCTGATCCTATCGGGAGACCGCACCCAACCAGATAGGTTTTTTTGCCAGCCGCTTCTCGGATATCCTCAAGGCCAGCCCGCAGAACCTGTGCACGAGTTTTGGTGGGATCGGAATATATCCCTTTCAATGCCGCAGCGTACAAAAAATCTAATTTCAGATACGGATACTGCCAATCTTGCACCGTTTTTGTAATCACATTGTATACATAATCAGAAGCAGCAGGATTGGTAAGATCCAAAGCAGTTGTCAAAGAATTCCAACCAAAACCCGCATTCACCGGTCTTCCATTCGCTTTTCGCAAGATCCAATCAGGATGTTTTGAATAAAGGTCTGATGAGCGTTGAACAATGAAAGGCGCCAGCCATAAGCCGGATATGAAATCTTTTTCCTTGATCTCCTGCGCGAGCGGTTTCACGCCTTGCGGGAATCCACTTTTAAATGCGAACCAATCACCTACTCGTTTTTCAAATCCGTCATCGATCTGCACTAGATCCAGCGGGAAATCAGCACGGTGAGCTTGCAGCACATTCAGATTCTTGCGGATGATCTCTTCATCGATTTCGTGGTAATACTGATACCAGGAGCACCAGCCTGTAAATACTTT
Source organism: Anaerolineaceae bacterium UBA4781 (assembly GCA_002403105.1). Taxonomy (GTDB): domain Bacteria; phylum Chloroflexota; class Anaerolineae; order Anaerolineales; family Anaerolineaceae; genus UBA4781. The sequence continues at coordinate 8,032 of DHHD01000083.1, forward strand.
CGGCTGAAAAGCAATCTTGTTTTCTTTCGCAACGAGGTCGAAATACAGATGCGTACTTTCACTATCAGAACCTTGCACCAGCATGAAGATCGCCCAATCTGTTTGCAGAACCGCATGCACATCCAGGCGAACATCATCGGCGTCTGCCCACATACAGATATCTGGATTTTTCCAATCGGTCAAGGCGATATGCCCAAATTGTTCTTTTTGCGATAAAAATCCAATCAGGCAACCTTTTTCTTTTTCTCTATCCATGAGGACGGCATACATATCTGCAATACTGGCATACCGATCGATATTCTTCAAACCCGCATCAACGATCATCGGATTCTGCAGGAAACCCAGGTGTGAGCGCAACTGTGGGGTAGCTAGTGAGGTAACCCCGCTAAAAGACCAGGATTGCCAACCATTAACAAAGAAACCCAATGCATTGGGAGAAGTGTTGATCTGTAAGCAAGCACCACTTTTAGTATTTGGTTTCCTGATCAGATCAATCCTTTCGATCCTGACCGGTCCTGAACCTTGATTTGCTACAATTACCTTCCACATGATCGCAGGATTTTCCTTTATCCAGGAAAAAACAACCTGTATTTCCAATCCAGCGATGGGAGATCGTGGTTGAAAGATAATTTGATCGTGATGGGTAAGCCGGCTCAATCCAGAGGGGTGTTTTTGGGCTGCATCAACGTTGAGAACCAAAGGGAAAGAAAAGTGATCATTTTTATACCAACCAGAAACAAGAATCTGTGCTCCTTGAATTGCAGGAAAACTTGGAGTCGAAGGTTCAATCGAAAAGGTCCCATCCCGCGGATCAACAGAAAACGCGATCAGTGAGCTTACATATTGGTTCATCCACCACCCCACTTCACACTTATGGATTCATATCTGGAGAACCTACTCCCTGGACATAACGATAAAAATCAAATTGACCACGTTTGTCTAAATAGGTTAAACGATCCTTGAATATCCAGCCATAAGGATCACTCTCCAGAATCATTGGTTCTGCTCCATAAACATAATTCATCCCAATTTCATCCAGATATTGATAGGCTTGCGCATTTTTTAATTGTTCAAAATATTGGCTGCTGTTGATCAACCCATCCAGATTTATGATGGTTCTATCCTCAATAAAATACGCAATAACTCCCCCACCGGTCATGCCAATAATATCGCCCGGATCTGTATGTTCCTCGACAAATTTCGTTTCCAGAATATATTGGTGCTGGCTTGTGTCTCCCTTCTGGTAGGAGTATTGTTTTAGCATGGGTACAGCAAGATTGAGAATTAAAATTACGCAAAATCCACTCACCAGCAGTTGAGAAGCGATTGTCCCATGTAGATATCTTTTATATCTTCT
>DHHD01000094.1 GCA_002403105.1 Anaerolineaceae bacterium UBA4781
TCCAATTTTGCATAGCTTGACAAGTCTAGCGAATCGGAATACTATTTTTATGATTAATTTTATATAAATTGGAAATAATATGAATAAAAATTGCATGTGTAGTATGCGGGGCTCAACATAGAACTGTCCTGCATCCAGGAATACAAAAACAAGCCATTTGGTCGCAGCGGCGTGAGCCCCATCTATCTTTTACGAACGATCAATGGCTTTTTACTTTAAAAATAACAAGATATTCTGGCTAAACAGGTAAATGGTAAATATTTTCACCGAATAATTTTAAAATACAGGATGACGATCGATGATAAAAATAATTAAGGAAATAAAAAACGATGTGCATGTCGCTCTAGACCGCGACCCGGCTGCTCGTAATTGGGTAGAGGTAGTTTTCTGTTATGCCGGTGTGCATGCCATCTGGAATCACCGTATTGCACACTGGTTGTGGAAGAGAAAATTAAAACTTCTGGCACGTTGGAATGCCCAAATGAGCCGCTTTTTTACCGGAATTGAAATTCATCCTGCAGCAGAAATCGGTAATGGGCTATTTATTGATCACGGAATGGGTGTAGTGATCGGTGAGACATCCATCATTGGCAATAATGTGACCATGTATCATGGTGTAACCCTTGGCGGGGTCAGCTTGGAAAGGGGAAAACGACATCCCACCATTGGCGATGAAGTGGTCATCGGTGCCGGTGCACAGATCCTGGGTGCCATTACGATCGGCAACTGCAGCCGCATTGGCGCGAACGCAGTGGTTGTGAAAGACGTTCCGCCCGATTCGGTAGTAGTAGGTGTGCCCGGTCGCATTGTTCATAAGGAACACATGGATATGCACATCCCTGATCTGGCACATAATCAACTGCCGGATATGGTCACACAGCAGCTAATGAATCTCACGAAAAGACTGGAAAATCTTGAGAAAAGAGACAGCGTTAAAACAGAAGTACTAAGCGATGAGAAAGGGTGATCTACCCTTTCTTTCGCAGCATCGTATAAACTAAATAGATCAAACAAGCACCGCAGATCACAATTAATGCGATCCCAAGGATCTCTTTTTCACCTGAAGCGGTAACTTTATCCAATAATGAATTATCTGCTTGCGTCTTCAGAGCTTGAGGGGTTTGTGGAGGAATGGGCGTTCGGGTGGGGGGCAAAGGAGTATTGGTTGGGATAAGAGTTGGTGTAGCAGTATACGCTGCTCGAATGATCAAACTCTCATCTTCATAGATCGCTGCATTATCAGACAGATTGTTAAGAATCTGGATTTGGTCGACTGTCACACCATAAGTGATGGCAATGCTCCACAAAGCTTGCCCTTTCTCCACCACATGAATGATAGATCCATCCGATTGGGGGGTCGAGACAGCCACCGGTACAACACCTGGAGTTTCTGTCGTTTTTACAGTTAAAGTAGAATTGGTCGGCGAAACTGAATAATCAAGGGAAATATTGAGAACATAATAAACAATGTTATCAACTTGCGCCATACCAGCTCCGATCTGCGTTGCATAATCATGCAACATTACACTGGTGTTATCAGAATCACCCCAGGTTGTATGCAGAAGGGTATCTAACGATGTACTGACATCCACCCCAGCCCAATTTTCGCGAACCTGCACGCCGGTGATAACCAGGTATCCCACTTGTTCTGCGCGATCGGTGGCATCACTTCCCCCCTCGCCGAGATGCCCCTCTGTTTCACCAGGAGGCGTGGAACCATAAGTGTTTGCGAGATAGGTAGCCTGATTTTGTGCGGCTGCCATTAAATATACATTGGTCGGGAGTTCATCCAATCCCTTTTCAAACCGGTAGGAGTTTACCGCCACAATGAGATCATAAGCGCCGACCACAGCAGCTTCAGCTCCAGAATGGGGCAGGAGAAAACAACCCATTAATATCAAGGAAAGAAAAATTTGAATCTTCTTCATGAGAGGCATTATACCCAACATTTATAGAACTTCTTCAGGATGATCGCTGACCAAAAAAGATCAGTGCGAATCCCAGCACTGCAATGGCAATGATCCCAATGATCACCCACTGGTCATTATCGATTGGTTGGTCTCCTTTATCTTGTTGAGAAGAAGCGGGAGAAAGCAATGTTGATGTTATGATGAGCAGTGGTGTTGATCTATTTTCGAATAAAACGCCGGTGGTGATTGTGGGTACCATCGAGGGAGTAGGGATCATTTTAATCAGCAATTTTTGACCAGCATAGATCATACTCTCGGAGGTAAGTCCATTGAATTGACGAATCTGGTCGATCTTCACCTCATAGGTTGTGGCAATGCTCCATAATGTCTGCCCCTGCAGCACGGTATGGAAGACCCTTCCCTCATCATCTGGTTCGGCTACTTCCACAGGTGCCATATATTGGGATACAGAGATACTCCCTCCGGAAAGACCGGGGTAAGCATCGGAGGTGGGCTGAACGGTCAATCCGGCATCACCCCAAAAAGCTGCCACATCCAGCACATAAATAACACTATCACCCGATACTGCCACACCGGCACCCACGTGCTGTCCTACTTGATGCAGCATGGTATGAGTATGCTGCTCATCTCCCCAAACTGTATACAACAAAGTATCAAGATCTGCTGATACAGGCAAACTGGCCCAGTTTTCATTGATATCCAGACCAGGTACTTGTGGATATCCCAGCGCAGCCGCCCGTGCATCTGCATCTGTGCCACCTGCACCAACATGGCCGGAATACTCCCCCTCTTGCGATGCCAGATATTCGGCATGCGTTTGTGCAGAGATCATCAAAATTGAATCAATGGCATACGGTGCCAAACCATTGGCAATACGATATGCATTCACCGCGTCGATCAACTCGTATGCTGTGGGTACCCGCAGGGGTGCTGCCTGCACTGGTTTTGTTATTACCAGGAAGTTAAACAAAAATAGGATACTGAGAGCGATCCATTGTTTCTTCATACTTGTCTATAGATGAATCATTTCCCAATATTCCAGCTTTGAAACTGCTCCAAACAATCATAGGCGGTGAGGTCAAGAGAGATGGGGGTAATGGATACAAACCCGCCGTTCAGTGCTCCAATATCCGTACCCTCTTCAGGAACGCCGGTAGGGGCATCTCCTCCAATCCAATAATAAGGTCGCCCACGTGGGTCTTCGCGGCGGACCAGTTCATCACGATAGACGCGCAGCCCCTGGCGTGTGATCCGGAATCCTTTGATCTCATTAAAGGGTAAGTACGGCACGTTTACATTTAATAGAACATTGCCTGGCATTTTGTTCTTCCCAACCTTTTCTACCACAACTCGTGCCACCTGGGCAGCCGCCAGATAATCCAAGGGACCGGTATGAAATTCGGGTGCATCTAAAGAAATGGCAATGCTGGGAATATTGCTGATCGTACCCTCCATGGCTGCAGTTACAGTGCCAGAGTAGGTGACATCATGGCCAAGATTGGCATTGGGGTTGATACCCGAAACAACACAATCGATTTTCTCCCCTAATAATCCCAGCATGGAAAGAGCAACACAATCTGATGGTGCACCATCAGAAGCAAATGCTTTCGTACCATCTTCCAGAATTACTTCTTTTACGCGCAAGGGGCGATTCATTGTTTTAACATGCCCCGAAGCTGACCAATTCTTATCAGGTGCAACAACGGTCACTCTTCCGAGTTTGCGGATCTCTTGAGCAAGAGCAAGCAGTCCTGGAGCATCAACACCATCATCATTGGTCACTAAAAAATGCATTTTTGAAGTCCTTTCCGATTGATTCCTTATTATATAGCGTGATTTGATTATCCTGGAACGGTTAATTTTATGTTATACTTCTGCAGTCACTGAAATAGTGATAAATACACACGCTCTTCGATAGACTTTGCGTGCTGAGAAATCAGTTGTCTATAAAAATGGAGCGGAGGAAAAACGCGAAGGAGTTTACCAATGAGTGCAAATATTTCCATGAAAAGCCTGTTGGAAAGTGGTGTTCACTTTGGCCACAGGACAAACAAGTGGCATCCCATGATGAAGCCTTACATCTTCACCGAACGCAATGGGATCCATATTATCGATCTGCAGCAAACTGTAAAATATCTTGATAAAGCCTATGATATAGTTCGCGATTCGGTCGCCGAAGGCGGCACTATCCTTTTTGTTGGTACAAAACGCCAGGCACAGGAGACGATCCAGGAAGAAGCAGAGCGCTGCGGAATGCCCTATGTGATCCAACGCTGGCTGCCGGGAACACTAACAAACTGGACGACCATTTATCAACGCATCCTTGAACTGGATAATCTTGAAAATAAACGTCAATCCGGTCAATTTGATAAACTGGTCAAAAAGGAAATCCTGATGATCGACCGGCGCATCAAACGGCTCTTAAAGAACCTGAGCGGTATCCGGCACATGAAAAATCTTCCCGATATGCTGTTCGTTGTAGATGTTATGCGCGAATACACTGCCGTTCATGAAGCAAATTTAAAAGGTATTCCGGTTGTTTCTCTTGTAGATACGAACTGTGATCCTGCTGGTATTGATTACATCATTCCCGCAAATGATGATGCGATCCGCGCCATTAAATTGCTGGTTGGCAAAATTGCCGATGCAGTGCTAGAAGGCAAGGATATGCGTAAAGAAGAAGATGAATTGGAAGAAGCTGCTGTACTGGAAGGCGCACAAAGCGCTGAAGCAGCTCGCAGACAGGTTTCTTTGGAAGAAGAAATATCTGATGAAGAATTATTAGGTGCCTCAACACTCGCCAAGCTTACAGTCAATAAAGATGATGAGACGGATGAGGATTTATTTGTGGATGACGAAGAGGAAGAAGAGAAATAGGTCGGATAAAAAGGATTCGAATAATGGAAATTACCACTGAAATGATCAAACAACTCCGAGAGGAGAGTGGTGCTGGAATTCTGGATTGTCGTAAAGCGCTGCAGGATTCTGATGGTGATTTTGAGAAAGCCAAGATTGTTCTACGGGAAAAAGGTTTGGCAACCGCCAGCAAACGAGCTGATCGTGTTGCATCTGAAGGAATCGTAGAGCTCTACTCCCACGGTGGTGGACGAGTTGGTGTTATGGTCGAAGTAAATTGCGAAACCGATTTTGTCGCCCGTTCTGAGGATTTTCGCACTTTCGCGCATGAAGTCGCTTTACAGATTGCCGGTGCCTCACCACTCTACATTAGCGATACTGATATTCCAGAAGCTGTCATCAAAGATCTGGAAGAAAAAGCAGTTGCCAAAGCGAAAGAGGAAGGGAAACCTGATACAATAATAGCAAGGATTGTTGAAGGATCTTTGAAGAAATATAAAGACGAAAATGTGCTCTTACGGCAGCAATATATCCGCGATGATTCTTTACTGATTCAAGATCTCATCAATCAGACTGTTGCCAAGACCGGAGAAAACGTTATTATCCGGCGCTTTGCCCGTTTCACTCTGGGTGAATCCAGCGAAAGCGAAGAAGAAAATTAATTAAAAAGCCAACCATACGGTTGGCTTTTTTTTAGCAAAGGAGAGAAATGGCAGAAGTAAAATATCATCGAGTGGTAATCAAATTGAGCGGGGAAGCTCTGGCTGAGGATGAAGGAACTGGGATTGACCCCATGCAGGCAGCCAATATCGCAAAGCGGGTCAGCGATGTGCATGCCATGGGGGTAGATGTCAGTTTGGTCATTGGTGCCGGTAACTTGTGGCGTGGTCGCGAAGGTCTTAAATGGGGGATGGATCGAGCAACTGCTGATTATATGGGTATGCTGGCAACTGTTATGAATGCTCTCGCATTAATGGATGCATTGGAACGGATCGGTGTTCCCACCCGAGTTCAATCAGCCATCGAAATGCGCGCAGTTGCTGAGCCTTACATTCGCCGGCGCGCCATCCGCCATCTTGAAAAAGAACGCGTGGTGATTTTCGGTGGGGGAACCGGCAATCCATTCTTCTCAACAGATACCGCTGCTGCTCTGCGCGCCGCTGAAATGGGAGCCGACGTACTGATCAAAGCCACCAAGGTGGATGGTGTCTATGATAGTGATCCGAATCAAAATCATGGCGCCAAAAAATTTGATCACTTAACCTATATTGAAGCCTTGAATTTACGACTTGAGGTAATGGATAGCACTGCTCTAACGTTGTGTATGGAAAATAAATTACCTATTCTAGTATTGAACCTGTGGGATGATGAAGCGCTGATCAAAGCCATTCATGGAGAATGTGTGGGAACGATCGTCAGCGACTAAGAAAAATTGTTTCTCCATTTATTGAAAGGGTCAAATGCATGACCCTTTCTTCGTTTGCTTGACTTTTTCTCTAATCCATAGATAATAATGAAAATTCATAAAATGCGGTGACGGAGAAAAGTAAATCTTTCGAAACCAACAGGGAGATCGGAGCATAGATTGAAACTCCGGTCGGGTAGAAGATGATCGAAGTTCTCTCTTGAGCAGTTTAGGTGAAAGAATATGAGTAGTCTAAACCGCAGGTGCAGCGATACGGGCACATCCAATCCAATTTTCGGAATTGGTAAAAGAGTGGGCTGATCTTCATCTTCAGCCAAGCAGGGTGGTACCGCGGCTTTCCCCGTCCCTTTGGGCGGGGTTTATTTTTTATATGGAGTAATTATGGAAGAAAATAAAGATTTAATTGTCATTCTTCAGCAAATTCAACAAAAAGCTTTGGAAGCACTGCAAAAGATCAACAGCTCAGAAGACCTGGAACACTGGAAAGCTGTGTTTTTAGGCCGTTCATCTGAAGTCATGCAGGTTTTTAAAGAAATTCCTGCCATGGAAGTCGGGATGAGACCTGTGCTTGGTCAAAAAGCAAATATCGTTAAAACGGAACTTGAAAAGCATTTTGAAGCGGCAAGGGAACACATCCAACAAGCTGCTCTGACAAACAGCATCACTCAACAAAAGCTGGATGTAACCCTCCCCGGCCGGCTGCCAGAACGTGGCAGATTACACATTGCTACACAAACCTTGCAGGAGATCTACCGAATTCTGGCAGAAATGGGCTTTCAGGTCTATCGTTCGCGTGAAGTGGAATCGGACGAATACAACTTCGAACTGCTTAATATTCCAGCCCACCATCCGGCGCGCGATCTATGGGATACCTTCTATACGAAAAAAGACGGCATAATTTTAAGAACACACACTTCTCCAGGTCAGATCCATGCCATGCACGAATACGCACCTGATCCGGTACGCATTATCCTTCCCGGAATGGTTTATCGCTACGAACAAATGGATGCAAGTCACGAAATTCAATTCAATCAGATTGAAATGCTGGCAGTTGGAAAGAACATCACCTTTGGTGATCTACGTGGAACATTAGAAGAATTTGTTAAGCGCATGTTCGGTAGCGGTGTTGAAACGCGGCTGCGGCCATCTTACTTCCCATTCACCGAACCCAGCGCTGAAATGGATATGAAATGCATTGCATGCAGCGGAAAAGGCTGCACTGTTTGCTCCGGAACAGGTTGGCTTGAGATTCTGGGCTGCGGTATGGTGCACCCCACAGTTCTCATGAACGGTGGGTATGATCCAGAAAAATTCTCTGGCTTTGCCGCCGGCCTTGGAACCGAACGCATTTCCATGCTGCGCTATGGCGTGGACGATATCCGCAATTTTTGGGCGAATGATATTCGTTTCTTGAAGCAATTTTAAAAGGATAGAAAAATATGAAGCTCGTATTATCTTGGTTAAAAGAATTCGTTGATATCGATGGTTCATTAGAAGAATTGGCCAGCACCATGACCATGATCGGTTTGGAAGTGGAGAACATTCAGCTCGTTGGTCTTTCACTGCCAGAAGGGGAACATCTGGAGCATGTATATAATGGGTTGGCATGGGATAAAGATAAAGTTGTGGTAGCCGAAGTTACCGAAGTCATGCCACACCCCAATGCCGATCGGCTGGTGCTTTGCAAGCTCAAAGACGGTCAGGGAGAGCAAGTTGTGCTCACTGGCGCACCAAATCTTTATGACTATAAGGGAAAGGGTGCGCTTAGCAAACCGCTCAAAGTAGCTTATGCCAGGGAAGGAACCACGCTCTATGATGGGCACCAACCCGGAAAAGTGCTCACCACACTAAAACACATGAAGATTCGCGGTGTTGAGTCTTCATCCATGATTTGCTCCGAAAAAGAGTTGGGTATCTCTGATGAGCATGAAGGCGTGATCATTCTGGATGAGGACGCACCTGTTGGCATGCCCCTGGTGGATTATATGGGGGATGCAGTGATCGAGGTATCCATTCTGCCCAATATGGTTCGGGATGCTTGCATGCTGGGTGCTGCTCGCGAAATTGCAGCAGCGACCCATAAAACCCTTCGTAATCCACAGCCAAAACTTCAGGGTAGTGGACCTAAGATCGAAGGCGAAGTGAAGATCCAGATCACTGATCCAGAACTGAATCCACGCTTTGTATTTGGGATGGTACACAGTGCCACAGCCCAACCCAGCCCCTACTGGGTGCAAAGACGGCTGCACCTGGCAGGTATGCGCCCCATCAACAGCACTGTGGATGCCACTAACTATGTCATGCTCGAAGTGGGTGAACCTTTGCACGCATTTGATTACGATATCTTGAAGAAACGCGCGGGCGGCAAAACGCCTACCATTATCACGCGCGCTGCAAAAAAAGGCGAGAGATTGACCACGCTTGACAATGTTGAACGTGAGCTGGATGATTTCACCATTCTGGTTACCGATACGGCTGGCCCACTCGCACTGGCAGGTGTAATGGGAGGGCTCGAAAGCGAGATCACCGATTCCACACGCACCATCCTCTTGGAAGGGGCAAGCTGGAATTTCATTCATACCCGCCGCACCGTGACCTCTCAAAAATTGCAGAGCGAGGCAGGCTACCGTTTCTCGCGCAACATTCACCCTGCTCTGGCAAAACTGGGTGTTGAATTATGTTTGAGCCGTATTGCTGAATGGAGTGGGGGACAAATCGCAGTTGGGCTGGTGGATGCTTATCCCAAACCACATGCAGATCCAGCACTTGAGATTTCTGCAGAAGATATAAAACACCTGATCGGTATCTCTTTGACCCTAGAGGAGATCTCCGATTTACTTACCCGCCTCGAATTCGGCTGTCGGATCGAAGGTGACCACATTTGTGTTCAATGCCCCCCTCACCGCATGGATATCGGAGAAGGAATCATCGGAAAAGCAGATCTAATGGAAGAAATTACCCGTTTATATGGTTACGATCGTATTCCCTCCACCCGAATTTCTGATGCCCTGCCACCCCAGCGGGTGAATATACAGGATGATATTGAACGGAACATTAAAAATGCCCTCATTGGAATAGGGCTGCAGGAGACCATCAATTATCGCCTGACATCGCCAGAAGAAGAAATGCGTATGCTGCCGGGGCAAGCCCAATCAGCGGAGAAGGAATATGTTGAATTGTTGAATCCCATCTCACAAGATAAACGTGTGATGCGCTCAATGTTAATGCCCCAGATGCTTATTAATCTCGAAAAGAACATTCGGCATGCAGATCGTTTGGGCTTTTTTGAAATAGGACCGGTCTTCCTTCCAAAAACGAATGAGGCGTTACCTGAAGAGGAGCATCGCTTGTGTGTGGGTTTGGCCGGATTGGATCAAAAGAAAACCTGGGATAGAAAAGAATCTAGAAAATTGGATTTCTATGATCTGAAGGGGATCATAGAAGCACTGCTGGATGCGCTGCATGTAGAAAATGTAATTTTCAACCCGGGCGAGCATATTTTTTTTCATCCCGGAAAATATGCTGCGATGCACTGGAATGATCTTGAGATCGGTGTTCTCGGAGAAATTCATCCAAAAATTTTAGGGAAATATGATTTTTTTGAAAACAATGTCTTGATTGCAGATATAAATCTGCAGTTACTCAAGAAAACCCTGCCCCTATCATTCCGCAGTAAAGCAGTTTCCACATTTCCCCCTGTTTTGGAAGATCTGGCCATAATCGTTTCGGATGAAATGCCATCGCGAGATGTCGAAACCGTCATCCGGAATGCCGGTGGGGACTTGTTAACCAATGTTGCCCTTTTTGATGTATTCAAAGGTGAACAGATCGGCAGTGGAAAAAAGAGCCTGGCATATAATCTTACTTTTCAGGCATTTGATAGAACATTGACCGATAAAAATATTGAAAAAACAAGAGAAAAGATCATCAAAGCTTTGGAAAATCAAATTCAAGCTGTTGTTCGTAAGAAATAAATTTTAAAAAAGAGCTCGGTTCATAAAACGAGCTCTTTTCATTTTCTTTACTCCAGTGTACCGCTGAAGATCATCTCGATACGATCCAAGATCGACTCGTCCAGTTTTTCAACCAGGGCAGCCGCGTTTAAATTATCATCCAATTGTTCCATCTTACTGGCTCCGGTGATCACAGAACTTATTTCTTTCCGCCGCAGCACCCACGCAATGGAAAGTTGAGCGGGGGTCACTTCAAGTTCTTCTGCCAGTTTTACAAATTCACGTACTTTGGCGATCGTCTCGACGGTCACTTGATCGCGCAGCCAACCCATGTTTTCCATGGCTGCCCGACTTCCTTCAGGAAAACCATTGTTATATTTCCCCGTTAGGATCCCATTCTTTAATGGACTGAAGGTGGTCAAGCCAAAACCATACTGATGGGTTAATGGCTCCAGATCTTCTTCTACATTATTCCTTTTCAACAGATTATATTGTGGTTGTTCCATCACCGGACCGATCAATCCCGTGCGGTTGGCATATTCGATAGCTTGAATGATATGCACAGCTCTCCATTCCGAGGTCCCCCAATATAGCACCTTTCCACTGCGCACCAGCATATCCATGGTCTGAACAATTTCTTCAATGGTGGTATCAGGGTCATAGCGATGGCAAAAATACAGATCAACATATTCTAATTGAAGCCGTTTTAACGAAAGGTCGATGGATTCAAGGATGTGCTTGCGCGAGAGTCCTTTTCCATTCACACCCTCAAAAGTCGGCCAGAACACCTTACTCGAAATCACCAGGGTCGGCCGTGCTAAACCTTTGATGGCATTGCCTAATACTGTTTCGGCTTTTCCACCAGCATAGATATCGGCACAGTCAAAAAAATTGATGCCTTTTTCATACGCAGCATGAACCATATCAACAGCGATTTTTTCTTGAATCTGGTCACCAAAAGTAATCCAGGAACCCAATGAAATCTCACTGATTTTAATGCCGGTTTTTCCTAACCTTCTGTAATGCATTTTATTTTCCTTCCTTATCTTCGGGATTTCCATCGCCAATACCCAGGGGTTTCCACTTATTTACATTATCACGCAAGCGGTGTTGTTCTCCATCCCGCATGTGCAAACGATCAAATCCTTCTGGTTTGATCTCCATCTGTTCGCCTTCCAATAATCCCAGCACGCCGGATTGTCCAGGTTCTGCATTCTTCTGCTGACA
>DHHD01000042.1 GCA_002403105.1 Anaerolineaceae bacterium UBA4781
TCTCCAACTTTCTTATTCGCAGGCAAAGACTCTCCGGTGATCAGAGATTCATCAACTGAGGTATGCCCATCCACCACTTCCCCATCCACCGCGATCTTCTCGCCGGGTCGGACGACGATGACATCATCAACCTGTATCTCTTCAGCCGGGATCTTGATTTCCATTCCATCGCGTTGAACCGTAGCTTGCTTCACCTGAAGATTGACCAGCTTCTTCATGGCTTCGCTGGTGCGTCCCTTGGCTTTCGCTTCAAGATATTTACCCAACCGGATGAGGGTGATGATCACCGCAGAGGTTTCAAAATAGACGTGCCCCTGCACCACACCCGCCAGCACCAGGATTGAAAAGATATAGGCGACAGAGGATCCCAGGGCGATCAGCACATCCATGTTCGCGGAGCCACCCCGCAGCGATTTAACTGCTCCTGCATAGAACTGCGCTCCGACATAAAACTGAACCGGGGTTGCTAAAGCCAGAAAGAGATAATTGAGCCAGGCAGCCATGTGCAAAAATTCCGGCAGAAGGTTAAAATCATGCGCCATCGATAGCACAAAAAGAGGGATGGTAAAGATCAATCCAATGGTCAGAAGTTTCTGTTGGTGGCTGATCTCCCGATCGCGTGCTTTCTGTTCCGAATCCAACGCATCCACCGGAACGATCGGGTGAAATCCGATCTTTCTGAGCGCTTTATAAATATCCTGCAGATCCACCATGGTGGGGATATAAGAAACGGTGATCTTTTCTTTGACCACGTTCCCTGTAACCTTCATCACTCCGTCCACCATGCTTAGTTTCTCAACGATTCTATCCACTTCATGCGAGTCACTCAGTTTTTCCAAAAGAATATCATTTTCGATCTGCAGTACTCCATATCCGGCGCGTTCCACCCGTTGGATAAGCGCATCCAAATTTGTTTCTTTTTCAGAAAAGTTCACCACTGCCCGTTCCGATGATAAATTCACAGAAACAGCAGCAACGCCTTTTTCTTTCTTTAAATTGCGTTCGATGGTAGCCACGCAATTGGCGCAGGTCATTCCTTGTATCGGTAAAATGATATTCTTCGTTTCTTCCATTCTTACTCCACAATCTACTTATTGTTCAGCGGGATAACCAATTTCCGCCAATGTTTTTAGTACGGTTTGTTCTACTTCCGGGGGATTAAATGTGACGCTCGCTTTTTTGGTATCCAGGTTAACGTCCACTTTCTCCACTCCTTCAATTCCTTCCAACTCCATTTTCACCGTATGCACACAATGCTGGCAGTGAATAGCTGGGATCGTATATGTCTTGTTCATTCTTCTTCCTTTCTTTTCGCGTCTATTATATTATATGATTTTTTTCATAATTATTAATATTTTTGTAGAATTTTGCTCTTGACGAAACAGGTTTTTCCGATAGGATACAATCAAAGGGAAGAAATGAAAACTCTCAAAGATAAAAAGATCCTCATCACTGGCGCGTCCAAGCGCATTGGTCGTGAATTTGCGCTCGCGGCTGCACGCGAGGGAGCTTTTATATTTCTGCATTACAGCACCTCTGAAGAGGAAGCACGCAAGACACAGCAGGATATCCGGGAAGCTGGTGGGGAGTGTGAACGGTTCCAGGCTGATTTTAGAGATCCCCAGCAGGCAATACCCATATTTGAAAAAATCTTTGCAGCTCACGAAATGCATGCGCTGGTGAACAACGCATCCATTTTCATGCAGAATACGTTGCGCGATGCAACCCTCCATGATTGGGATGTGCATCACGCGATTAACTTAACCATGCCTTTCCTGCTTACCCAAACCTATGCGAATTCACCATGTAGTACCTCTGGCAGGATCATCAATATTTTGGACTGGAGAGCCCTACGCCCCGGGAAAGATCATTTTGCGTATACCATCAGCAAAGCAGGCTTGGTTGCGCTGACAGAGGCATCTGCCCTCTCCCTTGCGCCAGCTTTTCAGGTCAATGGGCTGGCACTGGGTGCGATTCTGCCGCCCTCGGATGGTGGCGATACCAGCAATATCATCAAGCAGGTGCCCGCTGGCCGTTGGGCGAATCTGGATGAATTGACCCGGACTTTTCTTTTTCTATTGACTGCGCCGCAGTATATAACAGGCGAGATCATTCACGTTGACGGAGGAAGACACTTGGTCTAGGAGATTATGGATAAAGTATTTATTAGTGACTTAATGGTTCGAGGCGTGATAGGCATCAGCGACCGCGAGCGCTCTCAGCCGCAGGATATTGTTGTCAACATCGTGCTGTATACCGATATCTCCAAAGGCGCCGCAACAGATAAGATCGAAGATTGTGCTAATTACCGCACCATTGCAAAAGCAATCATTGCTCATATTGAAAAAAACTCCCGTTATACTGTCGAAGCGCTGGCAACGGATATTGCAGAACTTTGTTTGAATACGGATGGTGTTGAAAAAGTGCGTATTAAAGTTGAAAAACCTGGAGCGGTGCGTTTTTCAAAATCAGTGGGAGTAGAGATCACCAGAATTAAAAAGAGTCCGTAAAATGCATCAGGTTCAACTCTTGATCGGTTCCAACATTGATCCGCAGCAAAATATTCAGGCTGCCCTGAAAATGTTGGAAAGCATCCACCCGTTCAAGGCTTGTTCCCGAATTTGGAAAACTTGCGCTTACGGAAGTGCGGGACCTGATTTTCTAAATATTGCCGTCAGCATCGAAACACCCTTGAGTATGAAAAAATACAAGCGGTCGGTAATTTCTTCGATCGAAACCACCCTCCAACGCCAGCGCTTTTCTGATAAAAACGCGCCCAGAACCATAGACATTGATATCATCATTTTTGATGGTCAGGTTGTAGATAGCGGATTATGGAAAAAATTCTTTATCATTGTTCCGCTTGCTGATCTTTTACCGAAAATGAAAGACCCTGATTCAGGTAAAACCTTGCAGCAGCTTGCACAAGGTATGCTCGATCAGGGTCTGGCTGTCTTTTACGCAAACTGCCTGGAACCCTAGAATTCCAGCGGTCTGGCTCCCCGGGAAATATTATCCAAAAATTCCATGCGGGTCGCTTCTCGGTTACGAAACGCACCCAGCATGGAAGAAGTGGTCATGCGTGCATCATGTTTCTTCACCCCACGGATCATGGCACACATATGTACTGCTTCCACCACTACCGCGACCCCGCGTGGTTTCAGTAGAATATTCAAAAAATCCGCGATCTGGCGCGTCATACGTTCTTGCACCTGTAAACGGCGAGAAAACATATCCACAATACGCGGGATCTTTGAAAGACCGATCACTCTATCATTGGGAATATATGCCACATGCGCTCTCCCAAGAAATGGCAGCATATGATGTTCACACATGCTGAAAAATTCGATATCCCGCACGATCACCATATCATCATATTCGACCGTGAATAATGCTTTATTGACCAGTTTTACCGGATCGGTACGGTATCCATCCAACATTTCGCGGTACGCACGCGCCACCCGATCAGGCGTTTTTTGCAGTCCCTCACGCTTTGTATCCTCTCCGATCGCTTCGAGAACATCACTAACTGCTTTCTCGATCTTCTTTAAGTCCATTTCTGAATCACAAAAAAGATTGGCAAATTGGAACAACTCTGATTCATTGCATTCAATGCGAGTCATATTTTTCCTTTCCATATTTCATTAATAATTTCTTTTTATAAGCTCTTCCGCAAACGTTCTAATCGCTTTTTTCGCGGCTTGTTTTCCATTAATGGATTCTAATGCTTGTAATGCAACCTCATTATAATATGCCGCTCTTTCTAATACCTGCGCTTCGATCCCTGCCCGTGAAAGAATATCTGCTGTTTCTTGAGCCTGGTCTTTTGAAAAATGCACGGTTGCATGCCAGATATCGTAAAAAGCTGTATTTTGCTGCAGTCCTAGCATTACCGGATAACTTATCTTTTTCTCGATCAGATCACTGCATTCTGTTTTCCCGGTTTGTCTTTCCTTTCCCCAAATACCCAACCAATCATCATAAATTTGAAAAGCCATGCCCAGGTTCAAGCCAAATGTGTGGAATTTTTGACGTATTTTCAGATCACTCCCTGCCAGCACCGCGCTGATTTCACAGGAATGAGCCAGCAAAGCAGCAGTTTTTTCACAGATCATGAATAGATAATCTTCTTTTGTTACCTCTCCATTCCCTTCAAATGCCATATCCATCTGTTGACCTTGCATGATGGAAGATGCAGTTTGTAGAAAAAGTCGTGATCCTTCCAATGATTCTTTTAACCCGAAATTCTCTGTGGAAGTATGTATGGTCTGTACAGACAAAATAAAAAGCATATCGCCAATATTGACAGCTTTTTCTGTTCCCCATTTTTTCCAGATCGTCTCTTTCCCCCTTCGTAAAGGGCTGTGGTCTTCAATATCATCATGAATGAGAGAAAAATTGTGCAGCATCTCGATCGCAGAAGCTGCAGGTAAGAATTTCTGCCAATCTATAGATAACAGATCAGCAGTCAATAAAACCAGTAAAGGTCTGATGCGTTTCCCTTTCATCTTTCCAGAATCTGCATTGGAAAAACCGAACTGATAGAAGATGGCTTCTCTCAATTCCGGAAAGGCAGATTTTAAATATTCCTCAAGAGTTGAAAACAGATGTTGTTCTACAGCAGGTAGAAATAGATCAGAATACTCTGATAGGTGCATGGATTAACGCTGCCTTAAGGTTGTCTTTTTTAGTGTGGAAATATCACGCACGCCAGCCGCAAACATACAGATCTGCAACCCTTTGATGATTTCTAAAACGGTTTCATGTAGTTTTTTTTCCGAATCAACAGCGGCCGTGAAGAATTTCCCGGCAATACCGCAGTAATCTGCCCCCAATGCCAGGCACTTAGCAACATCCACACCACTCTTCAATCCACCGGATGCAAAGATTTGGATTCCGGTCGTGTTTTCCTTTACATTTTGGATAGATTGAGCAGTAGAGATACCCCAATCTCGAAAAGAAGCGGCGATATTTCTATCGTGTTCCGATTCAAGGCGATATTTTTCAACTTCTGCCCAGGAGGTCCCACCCGCACCCGCCACATCGATCGCAGCGATACCTGTTCCTTGCAATTGCTGGGCAGTGTATTCCGAAATTCCCCATCCAACCTCTTTCACAATTACAGGAATTTCAAGATACCGGCAAAGATTTTCGATCTTCTTTAATAAACCTGTAAAATTTGTATCTCCTTCAGGCTGCAAAGCTTCTTGTAGTGGATTGAGATGCAAGATCAATCCATCTGCTCCAATTTTATCAACCAGCTCTTTACAATCATCCGGAGAAACGGAATTATTTAATTGAACCGCACCTATGTTTGCCAATAAGAGAATGTCGGGAGCGACAGAACGGAGATTGAAATATTGCATTTGTTCCGGATCCTGCAGTCCGATGCGCAAAGAGCCAATCCCCATCCCAATGCCCAATTCTTGAGCTGTGCGTGCAAAGCGCAAATTCAGGTCGAACGAATCCCGGGTTCCCCCGATCATGGAAGAAATAAAAATGGGCGCTTTTTGTTTTTTATCAAAAATAGTCGTCGCAATATTGATCTGGTCCAGATCGATTTCAGGCAATGCTTGATGATCAAAATAATAATGTTCCAACCCTGTGGAAATACTTGAATTTACATCTTCCTCCGAGTTGATGCGAATATGGTCATCTTTTCGTTTATAGATATTTTTCTGATTCATAAGTTTAGCAACACTTCTTATTTTTTAGTGTTTAATACTATAATTGATTTTACATTGAAAATTTAGCATTTGGAGGTATCTGTATGAGTGATGTAATGAAAGGTGTCAAAGAAGTGATCGTAGACGTCTTGAAGGTCGATGAAAAAGATATCTCACTTGATACCAGTTTTGTTGAAGATTTGAAAGCTGATTCCATGGATCAATTCTTTCTCATTGATGGTTTTTGTGAAAAATTCGACCTGTCAATTTCTGATGAAGATGCCAGAAATATTAAAACCGTTAAAGACGTTGTAGATTTCATCGAAAAAAAGAAATAACACAAAAAGAGATCGCTCAGAGAAGAGCAGGAATATCTTCAGGATATTCTGCTACCTTTACACCAGCTTTTCGAAATAGTTCGATTTTTTGCAGGGCAGAACCTGCTCTTCCTTCGATGATCGCACCCGCATGCCCCATCCGTTTTCCTTTGGGAGCTGTGATGCCTGCGATATAGGCAATTACCGGTTTGGTCATTTCTGTCATGATATAGTCTGCCGCCAGCTCTTCCTCGTTTCCCCCAATTTCCCCTATCAGAACAATTTCCTCTGTATCCGGATCCTGTTCAAACATCGAGAGCATTTCAATAAAGCTTGTTCCCGTGATGGCATCACCACCAATACCCACACAGGTGGAAACTCCCAATTTCTTTGCTTTCATCGCATACAGAACCTCATAGGTGAGCGTTCCCGAACGGGATATCATCCCTGTACTTCCCGGAATGGAGATATTTCCAGGGATAATACCCGCTTTGCATTCACCAGGGGTTAGAACGCCGGGTGTATTTGGTCCGATCAATATCGATTCCGAGGTTTTTAGCAGAGATTTGATCTTTAACATATCCATCGCCGGAATTCCTTCAGTGATACAAATGATCAGAGGGATATGCGCATCGATCGCTTCGTAAATGGAATCAAATGCAAATTTAGCCGGCACGAAGATCACGCTGGCATCCGCTTCAGTTGTCTGAACGGCGGTTTGAACCGTATCAAAAACCGGTATCTTTTCATCCAGAACCCATTCACCACCCTTCCCGGGTGTTACACCAGCTACAATATTGGTTCCATACGTACGCATAAGTTCACTATGGAATAATCCTTCTTTTCCGGTGATACCCTGAACCAATAATCTTGTGTTTTTGTCAACAAGGATGCTCATTTCTTCTTTACTCCTGAAAGAGATATTGCTTTTTCTGCAGCTTCTACGAGTGAATGAGCAATAGGTAGTTTTTGTTTTTCCAGGATTTTGGTTCCCTCTTCGGCATTGGTTCCAACCAAACGAATGACAAGAGGAACTTTCAATTTTTTCTGTTCTGCGATTGCAGCCGTGATTCCATGTGCAATTTCATCACAGCGCGTAATTCCACCAAAGATGTTGATGAGCACAGCTTTCACCTGGGGATCGGAAAATAAAATCCGTAATGCCGAAGACACCTTTTCAGCACCCGCTCCTCCTCCAATATCCAGGAAATTCGCCGGTTCGCCGCCTTTTAGTTTCAATATGTCCATGGTAGCCATCGCCAGCCCTGCACCATTAACAAGACAGCCAATGTTTCCTGTCATGTGAACATAGGTGATCCCATATTTTTGAGCTTCAACTTCACTTGGATTTTCCATGTCCAGATCACGAAGATCAGCCAGTTCAGGATGGCGGAATAACGCATTGTCGTCGATCGTCATTTTCCCATCCAGGGCCATGAGCCCATTTTGCTCTGAGATCACCAGAGGATTTATCTCTACCAGAGATGCATCATCATTTTGATAGATCTGCCAGAGTGCATTCGCAATTTGAGCAAATTTTTTCCAATGCTTGCGAGGTAAATCGATCGAGACTGCTAACCCACGAATTTGAAAATCGCATAAACCAACCATGGGATCAATGGGAATCCGTGCGATCTTTTCAGGGGCTTCTTCTGCTGCATCTTCGATATCAATTCCGCCATACTCAGATGCAATAATGACCGGCGTTGCATTCATCCGATCAGTTCCAATGCTTAAATATAGTTCTTTTTTAATATCGACAGCTTCTTCAACCAGCACTTTATGAATGGGAAATCCATTGATCTCCATTCCCATCATTTCGGTCGCTATATCTTCTGCTTCATCCGGATCATCAGCTAATCTGATCCCACCGGCTTTCCCGCGCCCCCCTACCAAAACTTGAGCTTTAACGACAACTTTATCACCCAGATCTTCTGCGATCTGTCTGACAAAACTTGCATTAAGAGCTACCTGTCCGCGGGGAATTGGAATTTCATACTTCTGAAAAATCTGTTTCGCTTGATATTCTTGTATTTTCATTGCATCCAATTATATAAGGTTGTTGCCCACCGCACAGGATTATAACATAGCGGATACAAAGAAAAAGCCCGATGAAAATCACCGGGCTTCATGTAACTAGATACTATTTAACCTTTTAAGAAATCTTCTAGTGCTTCTTTGCTGATGCGATATGCATTCCCAATTTTTCGTGCTTTCAGGGATTTATCAGCGATAGCTGCCACAACATCTTCCTCAGAAACGCGCAGGATCGTGGCTGCTTCAGCAGGGGTCATCACGGATGGAATGGCAGCAGGTGTTTCTCCACCATTTCCGTTGGATTTACCGGTATTCTTTAAAGATTCAGAAATGACATTTCCCAATCCCATGCCAGCTCCAATACCAGCAGTTAACCCTGCACCACCACTTGGATTTTTCGCTGCATCACGCAGTGCATCTGCAGCCTGCAATTGGGTATAAGTAGTCATATCCAGCATACCCATGGCGCGCAATTCTTCAGCAGATTTGTCGGAAGGTTTAAGGCTTGAAATATAGAAGGATTTCAGCGTAAGCCCGATCGCATTGAAATCATCCTGTACTTTCGCGCGAACACCCGCGCTTAATTCATCCGTCAAACCAATGAGATCCAGTACTGATTTCTTTCCGGTCGTTTCACCGAGCAGATCTTGAAGTTTTGAAAGCAGCATGGATTTCAAACGATTTTCGATCGCATCTGTTCGGTAGATGCCCTGTGCGCCAACGATTTGGGTTATGAATTGCTGTGCATCTTTTACCTGAAAACTGTACGAACCGAATCCTTGAATCAGGGCAACACCAAGGCCCACACCCGCATTGCGCACAATGATGGGTTGTGGTGTTCCCCATTTTTCATCGGCAAATTCCTTCTTTGATACATAATAGACTTCCGCTGTGAAAGGGGTGCGGTTATTAAATGCTTTTCCAATGAAATCAATGAGCAATGGAATGTTGGCGGTTGTAATGGTATGTCTTCCGGGTCCCAGCACATCCAGAGCTCTTCCATCTCTAAAGAACACCACTTCTTGTGATTCTCTTACAATTACCTGCGATCCAATTCGCAGATCAGCAATTCCCTGTTCCGGAAATCGATGAACGATCTCATCCTTCATCTCATTTGCATATTCAACTACATCAAAGATTCTAGCCATTTTATTTCTCCATATAAATTTGTATAGATTAATTCACATTTTATTTTGACGAACCATCGTCAACGATTTCATTTGAAACCAAGAGGATTACTTCCTTGCGTTTTTCGAATGTATCGATACAATTCTGCGAAAGGGTCACCAGGTTCCGGATGGATGCCGGTAGTCCATCGGTTCCCACCGATGAACGGATGTTTTCAATTGCACTGGTGATCTCACTTTCCAGATCAAGGAAATGCAGATCGTACTCATAGATCGCTGCCAGCTCTTCCTGTTTTACTTTAATCGCATCAAAGAATCCCGCATATCCATATGCAGCATTCTTAATTCGATCAATGAATTGGCGCAGCTTGATGGCAGATGCTTCGAGATTATCGATCACTTCGATTTCACCATCCGCTATAAACGAACGCTGCAGCTCCGAAATCTGCTGCCAAATACTTTCAAAATGCGCGGCAATTGTTTCTCGGAGAATTTTATCGGCAGATCTCCGGTCACTGCGTTCGACATAACCGCTGAAACCTGGAATTTTCGCTACGAGTTTTTTTAGAAAATCATGCTCATCAGTAACGCGCTGGTAAAAATCAGTCATTTTTTCCTCCACAAGCTTGGTGATTCAATTCCCATTTTTATCTTTTCTTTATTATATATTTCTTTTTATAATACGCATGCTATATGAAAAAGTTGCGATATAAAAAAAATAACGGTATACTGAAAAAAGGGAATGCAAAATGAAAACATCATCAGATTTTGAAACAAAGGGGATCATCGAATATATCCTCATTATCATTCTGATTTTTCTGATCATTCGTGTTCTATATAATCTGCTGGGACCTGCAGTGAAAGCATTTATCGAAAATTTATTAGAATCGGTGGCAACTCAATAAAATTTCTATGAAATGTTGTATTATTAGATTATAAAATCTGGATCGATGAAAGAAAGCGAGATGCAGATAGCCCTTCATAAAAACACAAATTGGCTAAAAGCATATTCTCTTGCGTGGAAATTTATTGATCTTGTTTATCCCCCTGAATGCATTGGTTGTGGAAAAATCGGATTTCGCTGCTGCCCTGATTGCTGGGACACACGTGGTTTGTATGGCCAGGATATTTGCAGAACCTGCGGCAAACCGTTATATTCAAGTCTCACTTGTGTAAATTGTATTTCTGAATCCTCCCCTCTTGAAAAAATCCGTTCTGTTGGTGAATATGATGGGATGTTGCGTAATTATATTCTTGCATTGAAATATCACAGAAATATTGGTCTTGCGGAACTCATCTTGCCTGATCTATGCAGAACACTCATAAATTCTCATTTTAATTTTGAAATGCTCATTCCGGTCCCTTTGAATAAAACCCGTCAACGCGAGAGAGGGTATAACCAGGTTGCGATATGGGGTAAACTGTTGGAAAAAATGATCGGAATTCCGATGGATTCTTCTGTCATTCTCCGGGTACGAAATACGATATCTCAGGTGACATTGCCAGCAGAAAAACGTTCAGAAAATGTGCGCGGTGCATTTTCTGTAAAATCAGATATCGTTAATGGGAAGAATATCTTACTTTTAGATGATGTGATCACAACCGGTGCAACATTGATCGAATGCGCGACTGTTTTAAAGAATGCCGGTGCAAAACAAATTTCAGCACTAACAATTGCACGATCATCAATAAAAAAGGTGATAACTGAAGGAGGTATCCATGTCACAAAAAATTGAACTATTTGTGAAAAATCTGACATTGACGGAAGATCTACAGAAATATGTAAATAAGAAAGCAACGAAACTAGAGAAATACCTCAAATCGATCGATGAAATTCGTGTTGATCTTTCTTACACGAAGTCAGCTCGCGAAATGAACAATCGTTTTATTGCACAGATCACATTGCGGGGTAAAGGTTTCATCTTACGTGCAGAAGAGCGCGCCGATGAGATCACAACGGCAGTTGATAAGGTGATGGAGAAAATTGAACGACAGATCGAAAGATACAAAGGGAAAAGATATCTGAATCGTCCTGAAACTCTGCGTGATACCGCTCTTGAGGTGGAGGAAGCTGCAGAATCTTTAGAAGAAGAACGCCCCATAATCGCTCGCCGCAAGACCTTTACACT
>DHHD01000009.1 GCA_002403105.1 Anaerolineaceae bacterium UBA4781
AGTTTTCCTAACAGGTTTTTCAGTAGTTTGTCATAAAAACAAACCCGGTCATTTTAGAATAGATTATTCTTGTCACATTTCATTTTTCCCCTTGAAACTGATATCATATTATCATTGTCCTTAGTAGAATCATAAAAAATCTAGGATTGACCTATGACACTCACCATTAAAGAAGTTAACAACCTAGCTCTTCTAAAACAATTTGTCAATTTCCCTTATACGCTCTATGCTGGTAATCCTTACTGGGTACCTTCCATCCGAACCAATGTACTGAACACCCTGCGTTGGGATAGGAATCCAGCCTTTGAATATTGCCAGGCTAAATATTGGCTGGCATATAAGGATGGGAAAATCGTTGGGCGTATCGCTGGCATTATCAACCCGCGCTTTGAGGAGCGTTTCCATCGCCGCTACGCGCGTTTTGGCTGGTTTGATTTCATTGATGATCCTGAGGTTTCCGCTGCCTTATTAAAAACCGCGGAAGATTGGGCACGCTCTGAAAAGCAGGATGCCATCCACGGACCGCTCGGTTTTACCAACCTGGATCCTGAAGCCATGCTTGTGGAAGGTTTTGAAGAAGTCGCCACCCTGGCAGCCTCCTATCATTTTCCGTATTACAAAGAGCACATGCAACGCGCCGGATACAGCAAAGATACCGATTATGTCGAGTTTGAAATTAAAGTTCCTAAGGGGAAAGTGGAAAAGATCAGCAAACTGGCGGAGATCGTTGCCAAACGCAATGCTTTACATTTCTTGAATGCAAAAAATAGAAAAGAATTATTGCGTTTTGCCCCACAGATCTTTGAATTAATGGAAGAGGCCTACTTGCATTATGGAGTGACCCCCCTGACCCGTGAACAGGTGGACGCGTACATCGATCAATATCTGGGTATCATTCCTCCAAAATTTGTGCCCATTGTGCTGGATGAAAAGGAACGCATGGTTGCTTTTGGAATTGCCATGCCCTCCCTCTCGAAAGCCATGCAGAAAAATAAAGGAAAATTGTATCCTTTCGGATTCATCCCTGTCTTGCGAGCACTGCGCAAGAACGATAAAGCTGACCTGTACCTTATCGCCATCCGTCCCGCATATCAGGGCATGGGGGTAAATTCCATGCTCATGGCGAACATGCTGGATGTCTTTCACGAGATGGGTATTACATCTGTTGAATCGAACCCGGAACTGGAAGATAATTACAAAGTGCAATCGCAGTGGAAGCATTTTGAGACCCGCCAGCATAAACGACGCAGGATATTCATCAAGAAATTGACAGTTTGACCCAAAAAACCATTTAATCTCTATCTGATATCTTTTTTCTATTTAAACTGTTATTATAGGAAATCTCTTATTATCAAGAGAACCATTATTTTCATTCATTATTAATAAGGAATTAAGCTATTATGACCATCACCATCAAGGAAGTAACCAACCGCAGATTATTGCGGAAATTCGTCAATTTTCCATTCAAATTATATAAAGGAAATCCTAACTGGATTCCTACCTTGCGGTCAGATGCAATGAACACTCTGCGCAAAGACAAAAATCCCGCTTTTGCATTTTGCAGAGCGAAATACTGGCTGGCATATAAAGACGGCAAAATTGCCGGGCGTATCGCCGGTATTATTAATCCACGCTATCAAGAACGTTGGGGGAATGCCTATGCACGCTTTGGCTGGATCGATTTCATTGATGATGACCAGATCTCGCGTGCCTTATTAGCCAAAGTGGAAGAATGGGCCCAAGAACAGGGCATGCAAGCTGTGCATGGACCATTAGGATTCACTGACATGGATCCAGAAGCTATGTTGGTGGAAGGATTTGATGAAATGGGAACGCTGATAGGTATCTACAATTACTCTTATTACCGTACCCACATGGAAAATGCCGGATATGTGAAGGATACCGATTGGGTTGAATTTGAGATCAAGGTACCAGCCGGTGGGGTGGAAAAGATCAGAAAACTCGCTGAAATCGTCGAAGAACGCTATCACCTGCATTATCTGGACGCAAAGAACAAGAAAGAATTGCTTCTTTATGCCCGGCAGTTATTCGAACTGCTGGATGAAACTTACCAGCACCTGTATGGGGTCACTCCCTTATCACAGGAACAGATAGATGCTTACATCACTCAGTATTTGGGATTCCTATCCCCGGAATTTGTACCGATCATATTGGATGAGACAAATAAAATGGTTGCATTTGGAATTGCCATGCCTTCGCTCTCCCAAGCATTGCGAAAATCCAAAGGCAGACTCTTCCCTTTAGGTTTTCTTTATTTGCTGCATGCATTGCGAAAGAATGATAAAGGCGATCTCTGTCTCATTGCCGTCCGCAAAGACTTTCAGGGAAAAGGCGTGAATTCCATGTTGATGACCCGTCTGCTGGATGTCTTCACCCGCATGGGTATCACCTCCGTGGAATCCAATCCCGAATTGGAAGATAATATCAATGTGCAAGCACAATGGAAGCATTTTGGATTTCGCCAGCACAAACGCCGCAGGGTTTTTATCAAGAATATGAAAAATTGAAAAATTCATAAAATCGCCTTGGTTAAAAAGGGGCTGAGATCGAATCTCGGCTTCTTTTTTTTAATCAGTTGATCTTTCTTCAGGGAAAGCGTATGGTTTTTCTCCTGAAATTGTTGCATAGTTTTTTTATTGGGTATATCATACTGGTCAGGACCTATTCATCATAAGTTTTTAAAATCACGAAAGAGGTAAACATCCATGACCAATATGCTCTTAAAAAATTGCGATGTTCTCAGTTTTGCAGGGGGTAAAGCCCATATTGAATTCAATCACGATATTGCCATCCACGGCGATTCCATCACAGCCGTTGAAAAAACAGGCACCCTGCGGGAAGCTGAATTTGAGCAATGCATGGATACCTCCGGGCTACTGGCAGTACCGGGTTTCATCAACACTCATGCACATGTTCCCATGGTGTTATTCCGCAATCTCGCAGAAGATGTTACCGTATCCGAATGGTTCAACGATTACATCTGGCCAATGGAATCCAACCTTACCGAAGAGGATGTGTATTGGGGCGCACAACTGGGGCTGGCAGAGATGATCGAAAACGGCATCACCTGCGTAGCCGACCATTACTTTTTCATGGATGAAGTCGCTAAAGCAGTAGAGATGGCTGGTACACGCGCCAACCTGGTATGGGCGATCTTTGCGCATCAAGGGGAAGAGATGCTGGATAAAACCATTGATTTCACTAAACGCTGGCAGGGGAAGGCGGATGGACGCATCACCACCTGGTTGGGACCGCATGCACCCTACACGACCAACCCCGATTACCTCAAGCTGTGTGCTCAAAAAGCACAGAAGAATGGGCTGGGCATCCACATTCACGTTTCAGAAACCGCAGCACAGGTGGACTTAAGTTTGAAGGAATTTGGCATCACGCCCGTGCAGCAGATCAGGGACTGCGGAATTTTGGATGTGCCCAGTATTTTGGCGCATGTGGTCGACCCGCGCGGGGAAGATTTCGATATCCTAGCAAGCCATGCTACCGGTATCGCCCAAGCACCTAAAACCTATCTGAAATCAGGCATGGGATTGGCGCCCATCCATCAATACATGGAATATGGCATCCCCTTCGGTCTGGCAACCGATGGAGCGGTGAGCAACAACACGTTGGATATCATGGAACAGATGCGCTTGCTGGCTCTATTTGGTAAATATCAGAAACTGGATCCAACCAGCATGAAGTTGGAGGATATTGCAGATATCGCCTTCCACGGCAGCGCCAAAGTGATGCATCTTCCTGGAAAGATCGGTGAATTGAAACCCGGTATGCTGGCGGATATCACCCTCATCCGCCAGGACGGATTGAATTCCACTCCCAAAGCCAATCCGCTGGCATTCCTCATCTATTGTGCAAAATCAAACGATGTGGACACCGTGTTGTGCAACGGAAAGGTGTTGATGCAGGGACGCAAGCTTCTTACTCTGGATAAAGCTCGCATTCAGCAAGAAGTGCAGAACCGTCTGCAGCGCTTAAGCCAGCGCTTGCCTGCTGAGCGTATTGCATTTTACCCGGCTTGATTTGTTCGGCAATATTAATAATTGGTGGGAAGTTCCTTCCCCTTCAGTAAACGCTTGATATTCTCGCGGTGGCTCCACCAAATAATGCCGCACAGCACAACTCCGAGCAGAACATAAGGGATTGTTTTGTATTTTAACCAGAATGCCAGCGGCAGCAGTAACCCCACCCCGAGATTGACCAAGCTCATCAGCTTGACCCATTTCACTGTCAGATACCAGATGGCCAGAAAAAAGGCAAAGAACGGTAGCCCAAAATAAAAAGCCAGCAATCCAAAGGTCGCAGCTACCCCCTTACCGCCCTTGAACCCCATCCAGAAGGAAAAAATATGCCCGATGACCGACATGAGGGAAATGACCAGTATTTGCCACTCATTGGGAAAAAGCTGCCGGGCTGCTAAAGCGGGAAAATATGCCTTGGAAGCATCCAGAATTGCCACCACCAGCCCCCAACGAAAACCCAACGCGCGGGTGATATTGGTGCTGCCGATATTTCCACTGCCCACCTGGCGAATATCGATCCCACGCGTTCTGGCTATCAAGAGACCAAAGGGAATGGACCCAATTAAATATGCGCCCAAACACGCAGCTAGAAAAGAAAAAGTGTTCATTTCATCATTATTAACTTCCACTTACGGAAATAGTTGCGATCGAATGAATATAAAGTACATATATGCCATTTGAAAAGAAATCCCTTTTTTGTTATTATCTGTTTCATCAGAAAAAGGATGGTGCCATGCCTAAAAAACAATTCACTCGAGAACTGTCTAAAATGAATATTGAAGAAGGCATGCCCTCTCTTGCAGAAGCCTCAGTACGTATGAACCAATTTATTAATGAATCTCAACATTCAGGATTACGGGTCATCAAGATCATCCATGGTTATGGCTCCAGTGGCGTGGGGGGAAGATTACGCAGCGGTCTGCGTCAGGAATTAGCCAAACGAAAGCAAAATGGCAAGATCAAAGATTTCATCCCCGGTGAGCGTTTTGGGGTCAATGAAGAAACCTTGCTGTATATTCAACAATACACAACGCTTAAAGTGGACCCGGATTTCAGCATGCAAAATCCGGGTATAACTGTGATCATCTTATATTAAGGAATTGATTCTTCTGAATAAATTTTATTAGAACATCCTTGCTATTAATAGATCAATAGAGATATAATATACTCATTGAAGAATTCATTTGGTGGAGGAGAAAACCATGCCCGCAAAAAACAATGAAACGCAGGTGGATCAGGCCAAACAGGCAGTGCTGGATAAAGCGCTGGATGATATTAAAAAACGCTACGGGGATGGATCAATCCTACGCCTTGGTGAAGCTACTCACATGGAAGTCGCTTCCATTCCGACAGGTTCTCTATCTCTGGATATCGCACTCGGCATAGGTGGCATTCCACGCGGCAGAGTTAGTGAGATCTTCGGGCCTGAAGCCTCAGGCAAAACTACCATTTGTTTGCACCTGGCAGCCGAAGCCCAAAAGATGGGCGGGACAGTAGCTTTCGTTGATATGGAGCACGCCCTCGACCCGGCGTATGCAGCCAGGGTGGGGGTGAATGTGAACGAACTGCTCATCTCGCAGCCCGATTTTGGCGAACAAGCACTGGAGATCGTCCAGACACTGGTGCGCTCTGGTGCACTGGATCTCGTCATCGTTGATTCTGTGGCAGCTCTGGTTCCCCGCTCGGAGATCGAAGGGGATATGGGTGATGCTACCATGGGTATGCAGGCACGTTTGATGTCACAAGCTCTGCGCAAACTTTCCGGCGCTATCAATGAAACCCACACCGCAGTGGTTTTCACCAACCAGTTACGCCAGAAAATTGGCGTCATGTTCGGAAACCCCGAAACCACCACCGGAGGAATGGCGTTGAAATTCTATTCTTCCATCCGGTTGGATGTACGTCGCATCCAATCCATCAAACGCCAGGCGGAAATTATCGGTAATCGCGTGCGTGTACGTGTGGTCAAAAATAAAGTTGCCCCACCCTTCCGTACTGCGGAATTTGACATTATGTATAACGAGGGCATCTCTAAAGTCGGCGACATTCTGGATCTCGGTTCCGAATTGGATGTGATCAACAAACGCGGCGCATTCTATTCTTTCGGAGATGTTCGGCTTGGACAAGGACGCGAGAATTCCAAAGAATTCTTGCAGCAAAACCCTGAAATCTGTGCAGAGGTTGAAAAAGCGGTACGCAAACAAGCCATGGAAGCGCAATTGCCCAGTTTCGCGGACGAAGAGGTTCAAGATCAGGGTGAAATCGAAGCCCTTTAATTCCATTGTCAACGATAAGAGAATAATCTGAAAATGCTATAATTGGCAGCATTCTTGCATTTAAACCATTGAACAATCATGAAAACTGGTGAACGAATTCCTCGCAGTCTAGCGATTATTGTGATTCTCATTGTGCTCATTGTGTGTGTGTTAGTTGGAATAGCCGGAGCACGTTGGTTGGATTTTAATCTCGCTGATCTTCTTCACCTCATGGAGAAAGAAACCATCCTTACTCTATCCGATTACCAATCCAGCCAACCTACTCCCACCCCTTTTTTGCCAATTGCAACTGAAAATGCACAATTAACGTTTACTGACCCCAATCTATCTGCAACCAGCATAATATTGCCAACCAGTACCTCTATCCCAACTCCCACAGAAGTGTCCATTCCTGCATCACATTATATTGATGATGTCTACGGGATGGCACAGATGACCACGTTGGATTGTGAGATGCGTTCAGCAGTTGATTGGGCACGCGCTTTCGGCATAATCATCGATGAAACGGAGTTCATTTCAAAACTTCCCTATTCAGATGACCCTGAAATGGGATTTGTTGGAGAAATCGATGGAGAAATGGGGCAGCTTCCTCCGGATGGATACGGCGTTTATCCCCCGCCTATCGCAAGTATTTTACGTGATTATGGTTTGAACGCCCAATCTGTCAAGAACATGACCTATGAGAACATTCAGCGAGAAATCGCCAACGATCGTCCGGTGATCGTGTGGATCGTCAATTTGCCATTTGAGATCGATCAATCCATCTATACAGCTTCCAATGGCAACACAGTTCCGGTAGCTCGATTTGAACATACCTGGATCGTCACCGGTTATAACCTTTCTACTGTAACAGTGGTGGATAGTGAATGGACATATAATGTGGTTTTGGAAACTTTCTTGGAACGTTGGGCGGTCCTTGAAAATCGTGCCATAATCTTACAAGAATAATTAAAAACTGGTGATGCGAACATCACCAGTTTTTTTGTCATGATTTTTAAAAGGAATTTTATGTGCCATGTTCCCATGATTTCAAATACTTTTCCTGTGCAGGTGTGAGTACATCAATATCGACACCCATGGCTTCTAGCTTAAGTTTAGCAATTCCCCGATCGATCGCTTCGGGTACACTGTATACTTTATTTTCCATTTCAGCATGATGCTTGATCATATATTCAAGACTCAGAGCCTGGTTGGCAAAAGACATATCCATTACACTGGCGGGGTGCCCTTCGGCGGCTGCCAGATTGATCAGGCGACCTTCTCCCAATAAGAAAATATGTCGACCATCTTTTAAGATATATTCTTCAACAAACTGGCGAACATGTCGCTTTGACACAGACATTTCTTCAAGAGCGGGAATATTGATTTCAACATTGAAATGCCCTGAGTTTGAAATGATCGCGCCATCTTTCATCCCTTCGAAATGGCTTTTATCCAGAACATTTAAATCACCGGTCAAAGTGCAGAAAATATCGCCATATTTAACCGCTTCTTGCATTGGCATCACTCGATAGCCATCCATCACCGCTTCCAATGCTTTTAATGGATCAACCTCAGTGACGATCACGTTTGCGCCCATCCCTCTAGCCCTCATTGCCAGACCACGAGCGCACCAGCCATATCCGACTACGACAAAATTCTTTCCAGAAAGAAGAATGTTCGTTGCCCGAATGATCCCATCCAATGTGGATTGCCCGGTGCCATAGCGGTTATCAAAGAAATGTTTTGTCATGGCATCATTCACTGCGATAATGGGATATTTTAGAGCACCATCGGCTGCCATCGCGCGCAAGCGGATAACACCCGTGGTAGTCTCTTCGGTACCGCCCTGTACATTTTCAAGCAGATCACGTCGATCTGTATGTAAGGTACTGACCAGATCCGCTCCATCATCCATGGTGTAATGTGGTTTGTGATCGAGTACTGCATGGATGTGTTTGTAATAAATTTCATTACTCTCGCCTTTGATAGCAAATACTGGAATCTCAAAACGAGAAACCAGTGCAGCTGCGATATCATCCTGTGTTGAAAGTGGATTCGAAGCCGTCAGCATTACATCAGCTCCACCCGCTTGCAAAGTGGTCATCAGGTTAGCAGTTTCTGCGGTCACATGCAAACAAGCAGAAGCACGGACTCCCTGCAGAGGTTTTTCTTTCGCAAAGCGTTCGCGGATCGAGCGCAGAACCGGCATCTCACGTTCAGCCCATTCCATGCGCAAACTACCGCCTTCAGCTTGATTTAGATCTTTTACATCATATTCTGACATGGATAAATTCCTCTCTTCACTTGGTTGATTTTATCAGAGAATCCAATCTTCCCTGGTCATCAAAATTTTCACGATAGCGCGCCACAAATTCCTTCAAACTGTAAGTATGGTTCTGCGTTCCGCGTTCCTCAAGGCAATAAGTTGCAGCCAAAGCCCCCATTTGCCCGGCTGTCTGCCAATCATAACCCAGTCGCCGACCGCGCAAGAAACCCCCTCGGAAAGCATCCCCCACCCCGGTGGGATCAGCCACCTTGACCGGTTGTACGATGGGGATCTTGTAATGCTCATCTTTGACATAAACATCCGAACCACATTCGCCACAGGTCACAACCAGATAATCGACGGTATTAATAACTTCACGAGCGGTCATTCCGGTATGTTTTTGGATCAATTCAAATTCATATTCATTAATGAAAACGCTCTGCGCTCCGTTTACCCCTTCCACAATATCCTGAGGATCAACACGCACCACCTGTTGGCCTGGATCGAACAAATAAGGGATGCCGAGTTCGATACATTCACCTACGTAGCGTTTCATGGCAGTGGGATCATTCGGAGAAATCATGACCAAATCGATATCACGTTTATCCAAATCTTTAATAGATAGATCCTTTGAATATGCCATTGCTCCGGTATAAAAACTGGCGATCTGCGCATTCCCCAGATCGGTATTGGCAAAGAAGGAAGCGGTGTATTCTCCGGGGATCACTTTCACCAGGGTTGTATCCACCCCTTTTTCTTCAAGCCATTTGCGATAATCCTCAAAATCAATGCCAACTGTTCCCATTAATTTTGGAGATTCGCCCAATAAAGCTAGGTTATACGCAATATTGGGAGCAGTTCCACCTTTCTGCCGGACCATTGAATCGACTAAGAATGACAGGCTGATGGAATCCAGTTTATCCGGGATAATATGATCTTTAAAATATCCAGGGAAAGACATGATGTAATCAAATGCTATAGAACCGGTACATACAATCGCCATGCGTTTACTCCTTATCCTTCTTGCAAGCGAAGGAGTTCTTTATATTGAACAGAAAAAGGTTGTTGAACTACACCCAATTCGGTCACATAAGCAGTGACCAATCGGGCAGGTGTAACATCAAAAGCAGGGTTACGCGCTGTTGCTCCCTCGGGCATCACTCGCTGTCCGTTCAAAGATAAAGCCAGCACTTCTTCCGGATCCCGTTCTTCGATCGGAATCCGTTTCCCATCTTGAATGCTGAGATCAACCGTTGATGTTGGAAAAACACTGTAAACGGGGATATTGTTATCTTTTGCTGCCAACGCCAGCATATAAGAACCAATCTTGTTGGCTACATCTCCATTGGCACTCACTCGATCAGCTCCGAAGAAAACTTTTTGGACCTGACCGGTACTCAAAAAATAACCAGCCATATTATCGCTGATGATATCATATGGGATTCCCATTTGTTTCAATTCCCAGGCTGTTAATCGTGCACCTTGCAAGCGCGGTCGGGTTTCATCCACCAAAATATGAATATGTTTTCCCTCTTCAAAGGCAAACCGGATAATCCCCAATGCTGTTCCCCAATCGACTGTGGCAAGCGCGCCGGTGTTGCAGTGATGGATAATTGTATCGCCATCCTTGATCAGCGGCGCGCCATTTTTAGCGATCGTTTTATTGACCAGGATGTCTTCTTCTGCCATGACATTCGCTTCAGCGAGTAGGGCGGATTTCATTTCTGCCACCGGAATATCCTGCCCTTCAATAATGGATAACATCCTCTTTAAAGCCCAAGGGAGATTCACGGCAGTCGGCCTCGAATCATTCAATTCTTTTGCAGCAGTTCGAACATCCGTTAAGAATTGTGTTCTATCTTTAGCAGTTGACTGCAAACCAGCCAGCACCACCCCATAAGCAGCAGCCACTCCGATGACCGGAGCTCCGCGTATCGCCATGTTCCAGATGGATTCTGCAATTGCTTTATAATTATCGAGGTAAATGAATTCGTATTTCTCAGGAAGTTGTCGCTGATCGATGACCCTTAAGCTTTGTTTGGCTGTATCCCATTCAATTGTTCTCATGAAGCGCTCACTAAAAAGCGCCCTCCATGGAGAGCGCTAGAGTTTTGACCTTCAAAGTTTAGCATGTAATCAAGGGTTTGTCAAAGAACGAATCATTGGGAATACAAAAGGAAAGAAGTCATGAAAAAAATATTGGTAGTGGTGATCCTTGTTGGAATGCTTCTCAGTACAGGGTGTTCAATTTTAAAATTTACAGATGCGATCACTTCAGAGGATACTGGCACTGATAATTCAGGGGCTGCTTCTTCCTCAACCAGTCCAGAACCCACTGCAACAGCCACAGCCACACCAGAAGTTCGCCTTGAACTGGCAGATGCGTATCTATTTTCCGGAGATCTCGAAAATGCTTTAGCAGAATACAACTCTGCCTTTCAAAGTAGTGCAGATAATGAAATAAAGGCTTTGGCATTGTATGGAAGCGGGAGAGTCTATATTGCCCAACGTAATTATCCCGCCGCCATCGATGCATTTACTCCCATTCTTGGTCAATATGCCGGAACAGAAATTGTTGCCAATGCATATTTCTTGTTGGGTTCTTGTTATGAAATACAGGAAGAATACCAGCAAGCTGCCGATGCCTACGCGCAGTTTCAAGCATTGAATCCTGGCCTCATTGATGCGTATGTGCTTCAATTACAGGCCAATGCTGCTTCATTAGCAGGAGATCATTATGCAGCAATTTATGCACTGCAAACCGCTTCTCAAGCAAACCCTGCGCCTGATGCTGCTGCGATTAATTTAAAGATCGGACAGGAATATACAACATTGGGAGATTACAACACTGCCATTCAATATTTCTTATCTGCATATGATCTGGCCAGTAATGATTATCAGAAAGCATCAGCGAATTTATTGGCCGGTCAAGCGTATATGGAATTAGGTCTGAATGATCAAGCATACACACGCTTTCTCGATTCTGTTCTATATTATCCGATGGCGTATGATAGTTTTACCAGTCTTTCCATCCTTGTAAGCAATGGTTATCCCGTGGATGAGTACGCGCGCGGCATCGTTGATTATTATGCAGGTTCCTATTATTATGCGATTCAAGCATTCGAACGGTATTTGGCTACCAACCCCGAACATGACGGTTCTGTCTACTATTTCAAGGGATTAAGCCATTACTACAATGGAGAATATGAACAAGCCATTGAAAGCTACCAACTGCTGATCGATTATTATCCTAACAACCAGTTCTGGGATGATGCTTGGGAAGAAATTGCTTTCATCTACTGGAACACTCCCGGGGATGCTTATGCAGATACAGGAAATTATCAGGCTTCGGTGCAAACTCGATTGGATTTTGTTGCTACAGCGCCCCAATCTGATTACGCACCCTATTTCTTGTACATTACCGGAAGAACACTTGAATACAATGATGATCTGGAACAAGCTGCCCAGGTGTGGGCACGTCTCATCAACGAATATCCAACCTATGAAAATAGTTATCATGCTCTCTTTCTATCCGGAATCAGTTATTATCGCCTGGGAAAATATGAAGACGCTTTAAAAACATTCCAGCGCTGTTTGGCATTATCGGCTGTATCCGAAGAGAAAGCCAGCGCCTATTTCTGGTTGGGTAAAACTTATCAAAAGATGGGGAATGAAAGTGATGCACAAGCTGCCTGGCAGCAAGCGGAGAGCTCGGATCCAACCGATTATTATGGCATTCGCGCGGGCGACCGTCTGAATAAAAGCGATATCATGCAGATCACACAATC
The DNA here is from genome assembly GCA_002403105.1 of Anaerolineaceae bacterium UBA4781. GTDB lineage: Bacteria > Chloroflexota > Anaerolineae > Anaerolineales > Anaerolineaceae > UBA4781. The sequence continues at coordinate 12,368 of DHHD01000009.1, forward strand.
TTATGAATTTGGTTATGATCTCGCTTCTGAGAGAAGTGAAGCAGAGGATTGGCTGCGATCTACATTCAATATTCCCTCCGAGACGAGTCTGGAAGGATTGGGAGATCTAATTTCTGATTCAAGAATGATTCGTGGAAAAGCATATTGGGAATTGGGTTTATACGACCTGGCAAGCAGTGAATTTGAATCCGTACGCACTGAACAAACTGTTAATCCCTTAAATACCTATCTGCTCATGAACTATCTATACGATCTCGGATTCTATAAACCTGCTATTCTGACTTGCCGTGACCTCTTGAACATGGCAGGCATGGATGATCTCACCAGTTTAACTGCTCCCATTTATTTCACGCATATCCGTTTTGGAGCTTACTTCCGCAATCTTGTGGTCAGCTCTGCCAATGAAGAGAATATCAATCCATTGATATTCTTTTCATTACTCAGGCAGGAGAGTCTGTTTGAGCCATTCATTTCTTCTGCTGTCGGCGCACAGGGTATTGCGCAGATCATGCCCGCCACCGCAAAAGATATTGTTGACCGGTATAGTTGGCCATCTAATTACAGTGTTGAAGATCTATTGTTGGCAAAGGTGGGAATTACCCTGGGTGCCAGATATTTCAGTCAGCAAATTGATTATCTGGATGGGGACACTTTTGCAGCATTGGCAGCCTATAATGGCGGCCCGGGTAATGCCTATGAGTGGAAAGAACTTTCCAATGGCGATCCTGATCTTTTTCTTGAGATCATCCGCTTTGATGAAACCCAAACCTATTTAAAACAGATCATTGAATTCTTAAATATCTACAAACTCATATATACCCACATCGGATAAACAGAAAAGAGCGGCCAAAAAATGGGGTGCACTACAAAATGGCCGCTCTTTTTTTATTTAATTCTCTGGTTATTTGGCTTTCTTCGGTGCATATTTCAAAGCAGAATGCGCCGCAGCCAGACGCGCGACCGGCACACGGAATGGTGAACAGCTTACATAATTCTGTCCGATGGTATGGCAGAATTCGATAGAAGCCGGATCACCACCATGTTCGCCACAAATACCTACTTCCAGGTCAATGCGTGATTCACGACCAGCTTGCACTGCGCTACGCATCAAAGCACCGACCCCATCTTGGTCAATGGTCTGGAAAGGATTCTTGGGAAGAATGCCGTTCTCAACATAAGTTATTAGGAAGTTGCGTTCTGCATCATCACGACTGTAACCAAAGGTCATTTGGGTCAAGTCGTTTGTACCAAAGGAGAAGAATTCAGCAACTTCGGCGATCTCTTTGGCAGTAACTGCAGCACGCGGGATCTCGATCATGGTTCCGAATTTATAGGAAAAATTCACTCCCTTTTCTTGCATCACGGTCTTGGCAATTTCAATCAGACGCGGTTGGATGAATTTGAGTTCATTGACATGCCCAGTCAGCGGGATCATAATTTCAGGTTTGACAATAATGCCCTTGAGGGTCATATTGGCTGCAGCTTCAAAGATTGCGCGTACTTGCATTTCCACAATTTCGGGCATCACAATACTGAGGCGGATACCGCGCAATCCCATCATGGGATTGGATTCATGCATGGTGCGTACGCTGGCCAAGAGGACCTCTTTTTCTGCCAAACCTTTTGTTTCACCCTTTACGCGCATGGTAATTACTTCTTCCAGAAGAGTTTCTTCTGAAGGTAAGAATTCATGCAGAGGTGGATCAATCAAGCGAATAATCACTGGATAGCCATCCATCGCCTCAAACAGACCTTCAAAATCAGAGCGCTGGAATGGTAGTAACTCGTTCAATGCTGCTGTGCGTTCTTCAGAAGTCTTCGCAAGAATCATACGTTGTACTGTTGGCAAACGAACCTGCTCAAAAAACATATGCTCTGTGCGGCAAAGACCAATTCCTTTTGCACCATAAGAACGGGCTCTACGAGCATCTTTTGGATAATCAGCATTTGCCCAAACTTGCAAGCCACGTGTTGGCCAACCATTGGGAGCAGTGCGAATACCTTCTGTTGCACAGATCTCATCAGCCCAGCTCAAAAGGGTCATCAGATCGGTTTGTTCTTCCAGAGAAGGTGCTGACATATCCAGTTTACCGACAAAAGCCTCACCGCTTCCGCCATCAATAGAAATCCAATCACCTTCTTTGATCAATCGCCCGTCTACCTGCATAACGCGTTTTTCCATGTTGATCTTCACCATAGACGCGCCAACAATGCAGGGTACACCAAACTGGCGTGCAACCACTGCAGCATGAGAAGTAGCGCCACCTTCACTGGTCAGAATACCTTTCGCAGCTAACATTCCATGCACATCATCCGGTTTGGTAAAAGGCCGAACCATGATGACATCTTGCCCACTTTCTTTCGCCATTTTCTCAGCAGTATCGGCATCAAAATAGATCTGCCCAACGGCTGCGCCTGGAGAGGCATTGACACCACTGGCAAAGAAATAACCATCAGTATGTGCTTTCTTGATCGTTTCACTCATGAATTGCGGATGAAGAAGCGTATCAACCTGCGTCGGGGTAACACGTAGAACAGCTTCTTCTTTAGAAATTAGCCCCTCATTTGCCATGTCTACTGCAATTTTTACAGCAGCTCGGGCAGTCCTCTTTGCATTTCGGGTTTGCAGCATCCACAATTTCTTATTCTCAATCGTGAATTCCACATCCTGCATATCACGATAATGTTTTTCCAATTTTGCAGCAATTTCGAGGAATTGTTTATTGGCTTCGGGAAGGCTTTCGCCCATTGTTTCAATTTTCTCAGTATTCCGAATACCAGCCACTACGTCTTCACCCTGCGCATTCAGCAAGTATTCTCCAAATAGAATCGGATCTCCGGTGGAAGGATTTCGTGTAAATGCTACACCAGTACCGGATTCCCAACCCATATTTCCGAAAACCATGGTTACCACATTCACAGCAGTTCCCAGATCATCCGGGATATCAGCTGCTTTTCGATAATCGATGGCACGTTTGCTATTCCAGGATTTGAAGACTGCTTCAGTAGCCAATTTGATCTGTTCCAGTGGATCTTGGGGGAAATCAAAACCTTTTGCTTCCTTTGTAACTTTTTTATATTTTTCAACCAACTCTTTTAATGCCGCGGCATCCAAATCGGTATCCGTGTTGGCTTTCTTTTCTTTTTTAAGCGCAATTAAAACATCTTCGAATGCATCATCTGAGATTCCTAATACAACAGAACCAAACATGGAGATCAAACGTCGATAGGCATCATATACAAAGCGTTCATTCTCTGTCAATGCAACCATGCCTTTAGCGGTTTCATCATTCAGTCCAATATTTAAGACCGTATCCATCATACCGGGCATCGACATTTTAGCACCCGAACGGCAGGATACCAACAAGGGATTCTTCGGATTTCCGAATTCCTTTTTCGATGCTTTTTCCACTTCTTTGAGTGCAGAGACCATTTGGTTCCACATTTCATCAGTGAATTTTCCCCCAATTGCCAAATAAGCATTACAGGCTTCGGTTGTTACTGTAAAAAAAGGCGGAACAGGGACCCCAATGCGGGTCATTTCTGCCAGGTTTGCACCCTTTCCACCCAATAGACCGCGTACGCCATCCCAATCACCGGCATACTTTTCAGCGGCCTCTACTTCGTTAAAAAGATACACCCATTTTTTATCTGTCATTACTACCTCCAGAAAATAATAATTACTTTTTTTGAAAAAAACACATTAACATCGAATTTTACCATAGGGAGAGTATTTCATATTTGTGAATGTGCAATTTTTGCAGCTTATTTATATTTCTCTAATAAGTCTTATTATTTTCCCGGATCCTTTGATAGGGGGCGAGTTGTTGGTATGGTTCCATGAAGTTTACCCATAATGAAAATTCCTTTTATAATCTAGTCATGCTTAATAGAATCATTCATGCAGACTTATACACACCTGATCAATTTTTTTCCAATCAAACCGTTGAAATAGTAGATGGTAAAATTCATTCGATTTTCCCAACTTCCAAAGATGGCATATCAAACACCACGGCCTGTTTCAATGCACAGGGATTAATTGTTGCTCCCGGCTTGATCGATATCCATACACATGGCGGTCTGGGAGCAGATACAATGGATGCCACTCTGAAAGCCCTAGAAACTATGAGTGCCTATCTTAGCCAACATGGCATCACTTCCTTTTTTGCAACAACAGTTACAAATACCGGCGAAAGCATTTACTCAGCATTAACTACAATTCGCGATTTCCAACATAAGCTTCCGGGGGCAGTTTTGCTTGGAGCACATGTAGAAGGTCCATACATTAATATTATGCAAAAAGGAGCCCAAAACCCAATATTTTTCAGGGCTCCACAATCAGAGGAATACCGTGCCTGGATAGAAACTGGAATTGTGAAATTAATTACTATTGCTCCTGAGATTGAAGGCATGGATGATTTCATTCGCTACTGTGTTAAAAATGGTATTGAATTAGCAATCGGGCACAGTAGCGCTACCTATGAACAGGTTATCCATGCTGCAGATTTGGGAGTTCGACAAGCCACTCATTTATTTAATGGTATGCAAGGACTGCACCATCGCGAACCTGGAACAGTCGGGGGAATTTTACTGGATGACCGTATATTTGCTCAAATAATCGTGGATGGCATTCATCTACATCCCGCTATTGTCAAACTCATTATCGCATTAAAGGGAATCGATCATATCATTCTCATATCTGATGCCATGCGAGCGGCTGGCCTTTCTGATGATACCTATGATCTGGGCGGGCAAGAAGTAATTGTTAAAGAAGGAGTTGCCAGAATTTCAAACGGGAGTTTAGCCGGAAGCACACTCACTTTGGATGTTGCTATTCGAAATATGATGCAATTTTGTGATGTTGATTTTCAAAAGGCTCTCCCAATGGCAACCCGAGTCCCAGCTAAAGCCATGCATCTGTTACCTCAGAAGGGAGTTATTGAAGTTGGATCAGATGCGGATCTGACATTCTTTGATAAAACCTACCAGGTAAGATCAACAATGGTACAAGGAAAATTCGTTTTTCAAAAGACCGAGTGAGCTCTAAACCGCTTGAATAAATAATATTTGGCTCAAATCAGAAAAACTTCAGATCTATTTTTGTTTTAGACCTGACCGATTCTGAACGTTTTTCAACAGTTTGTTCTAAATCCCTTTATAATCCTCCAAATAAATTTTTATAGTTTTAGAAGGAAATTCTATGAATTTAACTCTTATCAATTGGGTTTTATCTTTTTCACCCATCCTAGTTTTTCTATTTCTCATGATTGGAAAAAAAATGGAGCGGAAGCAAGGCTGGGTTTGTTAGCTGGATATATACAATTGCACTTGCATTCATTTTTTTTGGTGCAAATTTTCCGCTAATTGGATATGCTCATTTTAAAGCAGTTTTTCTAGCTGTAGATGTATTGTTAATCATCTGGATGGCTCTTCTCTTTTTTCATATATCGAACTACGTGGGTGCTATTCATGTTATTGGAAATGCTCTTTCGACATTCACAACCAATAAAACCATTCAGGTGCTGCTTCTGGCTTGGTTATTTACATCGTTCTTGCAAGGATTGGGGGGGTTCGGTGTTCCAGTTGCAGTAACTGCTCCTCTTCTCGTAGGATTGGGAATTAATCCAATTAATGCGATAATAATGGCCAGCATTGGACATGGGTGGGCAGTCACTTTTGGATCAATGGGCTCATCTTTTCAAACTATGGTGGCTTTAAGTGATATCCCAGGGCCTATCTTGGCTCCCGATACGGCTGAATTATTGGGAATCATGGCCATTATTAGTGGATTCTTGATCGTCCAATATTATGCAGGTTTCCGTTCAATTTGGAAGAATCTATCTTTTGTACTCATCATTGGATCAATTCTGGGCATTGTTCAATATCTGCTTGCGACAAATGGGTTATGGACAGTTGCTACATCTGGCGCTTCTATCGTTGCGTTGGGTGCAGCTTTTCTATTGATTAGAATTGGTTTGCTTGGGAAAGAAGAAAAATCATCTACTCAACCACAAATAGATTGTAAAGAAATTGAGCAAACAAAACCTTCTCTTTACCTTTCTATTTCTGTTTATCTGATTCTTATATTATTATCGGCTGCAATTAACCTCATTCCTTCTCTTAACAATTTTCTAGGTCAAGTAAAGTTAACTTATAAATTTCCTGAAATCATTTCTAATCTTGGTTGGATCACAGCTCCTGAAAATGGTCGTGTTATCTCACTTTTCACGCACCCTAGTATGATTCTATTGGGGGCATCTATTGTTGCCTTTATTTTATTCAGGAGAAAAAACCTTCTCGATAAAAAATCATATAAAAAAATAATCACAAGTGTCATAAAAAGTGGGATGCAATCAAGTGTTGCAATTTTTTTTACGGTTAGTATCGCAGTAGTCATGAACCATACAGGTATGATCAGTATTCTAGCAATGGGACTGAGTAATTTGGTAAGTTCTACACTGTATCCAGCGATCACTCCGTTTATTGGTGCACTTGGTGCTTTTATTTCAGGAAGTAATAATAATTCCAACATTCTTTTTACCAAACTTCATATACAAACTGCCCAATTAATGGGGCTAAACGTGAATCTAATTTTAGCAGCGCAATCTGCAGGGGGAGCATTGGGAAGCATATTTGCTCCGGCAAAAGTTATTGTGGGTTGTTCTACTGTTGGCCTTGTTGGAAAAGAAGGGCAGGTGCTTAAAAAACTCATAAAATATGGGCTATTTTTGGTTGCTTTTGTAGCCATCATTACCCTCTGCATGGGATAACGATATAATATTTAGAATCGTATTATTTCTGAAGAGGTAATTTTATGAAACGAATTATACAAGTTGCTTGTTTTCTCATTTTTCTTTCCGCGTGCCAAACAAAAACAGTATCTGTACCTGAAAACATTCAGGAAATCAGCCAACCTATGGCGGAAAATCTCTTCACCAGTCTTGAAAATGATGATTATGAGAGTTTTCACAGAGATTTCACAGATAAAATGTTATCTGCAACTGACGAAGATACCTATAACAGCATCCGTGACAGTATCATACAGACAGTTGGTGAATATCAATCCCTAGCTTATGACAAATCAACCTATGAAGAAGATTATTTTATCTCGAACTATATCGTGCAGTTTACAAAAGGAACGCTTACTCTAAGCCTTGTTCTGGAAACCAAAGAACCATATCATATAGCCGGATTCTGGTTCCCTGATTTTCCAACGGAATAAAAAAAAAAGCGCAAAGGACGATCTTTGCGTTTTTTAGATCAATTTTGGAAGATCTTTCTCTTCAATCCATTTCTGTTTTTGAATTATTTCGCGAGCCAGATCTACTTTTCCCCATTCATTCCATAACAATATTCCCTTAATAATATTGTCTTTTCTATAATAGATAACCCCACGTTTATACTCTTCTTTCCAGACCACGATGGGATCAAGACGGGCATCGATCAACCCTACTGCTTCATATCCCACATCAAACAAATCAGAATAAAACATTGGGAGATAATCATATTCCTGATTTCCACCAGCCATATTTAAACCAGCCACTATTCCCATCTTTTTTGCATTATCGTTATGTTCGAACCTGAGGGTTTTATCGAGAGCAGGAGAATGGAAAGTTGCCACATCACCGGCTGCAAATATATCTGGTGCAGAGGTTTCAAGATAGGAGTTTACTTTGATTCCATCTTCAACAAAAATTCCCGCCTTATCCGCAAATTGCGAATTGGGTTTCACACCAACACCCAAAACAATTCCATCCACATTCATTGTTTGACCATTTTTTAGAATAATACGATGTTGGTTCCCTTGTTTTTCAACATCCTTAATACTTACATGATCCAGAATCTCTACCCCTTTTGAGCGGTAAAAACTATTCAAAAATTCAACGATTTCTTGCGGGAATACTCTCCATCCAATACCTGCTCCTGTGTCAATAAGAAATACTTTCTTTCCTTTCATCGAAAGGGCAGCCGCAATTTCCGATCCGATAAAGCCCGCTCCGATAATGGCGAAAGATTCTTGTTTCTCTGCCAAGTCACTTAATTTCAGATAATCTGAATAAGATCTAAAGTAGATAATATCTTCATCGGAAAAACGCAGATGTTTCGGTTCTGTACCTGTTGCTAATAGAAGTGTTTGAAATCCAAATTCTTCCTTACTTTGAGTTATTACGCGTCTATCTCGTATATTTAATTGAACAACTTGATGGTTGGTTAACAATTCTGTATTCTCATCTTCAATAGGGATCCAAATGCTGTCAACTGGTTTGTTTTTCCACAGGTCTTTGGAAAGAAAAGGTCGGTTATAGGGGCCAAAAGCTTCCTTGGTTAAAATACCAATGCTTCCATTTTTATCCTTCTCACGGATTCCTTTTACTGCATATGCGGCGGTTATTCCACCACCGACAATCAAGTATGTATAACTTTTCATACGTTCACCTATAAATCTCTTTTCATTCTAAAAGCAATTAGGTCGAAAAAGTATTAGTAATTTATTAGACTATGTGGTTTTGTTGATTTGATCAAAGGTTAATATTTCCATTACAAAATAGCAGTACGACTGATGCACAGATTAGACAACTATCCAGAGAAAAAGGATTTTCTTTAAGGTACAATCTTCGTGAAGGGTTGTATAGAGGTGTCCATGAAAAAAAACAGCCAGACAAAGAAAACCAAAAACGAAATGGGGCTTCTTATCTTCATCATCCCGTTCATCATTGGTATCATTATTGCTTGTTTGATACCCAGACCTGTTATAGGAATCATTCAAATTCGCGATGAAATTGATACAAAGATGTCAATACGGGTAATTAAGGAAATTGATTATGCACGTTCCCATCCCGAAATAAAAGCTGTCGTTCTTATTCTCGATAGCCCGGGTGGAACGATCAATGATACGGAATTGATCTATTTGGAATTATTGAAATTGCGGGAGACAAAACCTGTTGTAACCATGGTGGAAGGGCTTTCAGCCAGCGGGTCTTTCTATCTATCGATGGGGACAGATTATATTTTTTCAAATCCTTCCGCTCGAATTGGGAACGTGGGTGTGATCGGCACTCTTCCTTCCACTCCCATGGTTCTGGAAGAAACGATTTCAACGGGTCCGTATAAACTCTTTGGAAATCAACGGGAAGGATATACGCGTTTTATCGAACTCATCAAAGAGAGTTTTTATCAAGTGGTTGAGCTCGGTCGTGGTGATCGTTTGGAATTGAGCAAAGAGGAAATTTTACGTGGAGAACTCTATCCCGCCAGTGAAGCTGCAAAAGCCGGTTTGATCGATGAAGTAGCACCCCAAAGCAGCGCTGTTGACAAAGCAGCACAAATGGCTCATATCGCTCATTATGGAACTCTTGATCTTACCAAAGCGCTAGCCATTGAAAACGCTGCTGAAGAAGAATCGTCTTTCTTTATCCTTGACGAAAACGGAGCCTCCACCGGGTACCCAAGAGAATCGGGGATTTACCTGTTATATATTCCTGATTATGGGAGTGAAATTCCATGAAAGCCAAATATTTATTAATTGCCATTGGGTTATTCCTTCTGCCTGTTCTTGCCCGGACGCTTTGGTATTATCAGGGCATTTACACCCCGAGCAAAAATTTACAAACGCCTGATTTTCTAAGCATTGAAATTACCAATCCTGAATTATCAACACCTTTTGTTTCAGATGCAGTGAATACCGGTGAAACAAACACCGTTGTATTTGATTTAGCACATGCCAATCAATATCAGATCTCTGAAATCGAAATACTGATTGACGATTTAAAATATCGAGGTGCAGAGATTGTCACACTGGATGAGGGTGAGGATTTAAATACTCTCTTAAAAGGTGCTTCGGCATTTGTATCCATCGCTCCAACCATGAATTTCACAGAAGATGAGATACAACAGATTCAAGTTTTTGTTGAACGCGGAGGGCGCCTTTTGGTGATTGCCGACCCGACTCGTAGCTCATCCGAATATGCCATTTCACGCGTCGAAAGTGTGCAGGTCGCCAATAAACTGCTCGAACCGTATCAGATCACTTTTCGCAATGATTATGCATATAACGTCTATGACCATGAAGGGAACTTCCGCAACGTCTTTCTCCAACCGGAAGATGAAAATGGACTCACGAACAATGTCGGCGAAATTGTCTTTTATGCAGCCCGGACCATCTCATCTTATGAATTAAATGTGATGGCTGGGAACGAAAATACACTTTCATCTCTGACCGACACGGGTGGTAATTTATGCCTGGTTGCTTTATCAGAAGAAAATGTACTCGCGATGGGTGATTTTACCTTCCTGACTTCTCCCTACTATCAGGTAGCGGATAATTATCAATTCATAACCAACATCAGCCAATTTCTGATTAATAGTGAGCGTCAGAAAACATTGGATGATTTCCCATACGTTTTCTCTCGTCCTATCGGTATCTTAGCCAGTGACAAGATCGTTCTGGATCAGGACCTCTTGGAACAGATCAGCAATTTAAAAGAAATGTATACTCAACAAGATCTGCCGGTTGAATTCCTGGAATCAGATAATGAAGAGTATGACTTGATTGTGTTGGGACTTATCCCACCAGACCAGACCATTCAAACTTATCTGACAGGGTTCGATGTCCAATTCGGCTCACAAACCAGAAGCACTGCGGTTCCGAAAACCACACCAAGTGCGACAGTGAATGCAGAAGCAGAACTGAGTGCCACGCTTGAGCCCACACCATCCCCTCTGCGATCAGGTCAAGTTTATATTGAAGGGTTTGGGCAAGTTTCGCAAAATGATTTCGGTTTCTTTTTCTTGAAAACAGAGAATGACCGTACGACTCTCATCATTCTTTCCGATAATCAGGATGATCTGGTAGACTTGCTGGCATTGCTTGCCAATGGCAGTTTGGAGAGTTGTTTTATGGAAAATAATATTGCACTGTGTGAACAAAATAATACAGGCTGGAAACCCACTTCCACTCCTAGCATCGAAGTGGAAGAGACACTCGAAGCAACTCCTACTCTGGCAGTTGAAATAGAATAAATGATGTCAAAGAAAAAGGAGTTCAAAGTCTGAACTCCTTTTTTATTTTAACGAATCTTGACCAGTTCGTAAGTCTGGCTTCCTAATCCGATCTCTTCAGCATGTGTGAGAGTATCGCGCCAGGTCACATCCGGATGGATATGATCAAATTTATCATCCATAGGTTTATAGGCTGCTTTATCAAATAAAATGCTGGTGGCGATGGCAGGCGCTTGATTGACAAGATCGACACAAGCACGATCTAGCGCAACCGGGTCAAAGGAAGCAGCAATACCGATATTAGGGGTAATTGCTTGGTCGTTAATGCTCCAGCAATCACATTCCGGGCTGATATCCATCATCAAACTGATGTGAAAATTAGGTTTTCCCAGTAAAACTGCATACGCGTATTCTGCCATCTTTTCTCCCACCGTTGCAGAATTTTCATCATAAATAGCAGCCGCGGCACCATAATGGCAGCTCGCCACACATTGACCGCAGCCTATGCATTTTGAATAATCAATCTGAGCTTTCTTGTTTTTATTATAGGCGATCGCTTTTTGAGAACAATGTTGGATACATTTTCCACATGCTACACAATTTTCTTCCTTGATCTTTGGTTTCGATGCAGCGTGCATTTCCATTTTTCCACGCCGAGAACCGCTGCCCATACCAACATTTTTGAGCGTTCCACCAAAACCGGTACCCTGGTGTCCCTTAAAATGGCTGACACTAATGATGATATCCGCCGCCGCAATCGCATTGCCAATTTTTGCTGTTTTTACATGTTTTTGATCAATCGATATATCCGTTGAATCCAAACCGGTCAATCCATCTGCGATCAGAGCATTACAGCCCACTTCAATACGGTTGAAACCATTCAGCATGGCGGTTTCAAGATGATCCACCGCATTGGAGCGGGAACCATAATACAACGTATTGCAATCAACTAGAAATGGTTTGCCGCCCAATTCCTGAATGCGTTTGACAACCCTGGCAATGTAGCCGGGTCGGATGTAAGCCATGTTTCCCCGTTCGGCAAAGGTTATCTTGATCGCCACCAACTTATCCTTGAAATCAATGCTGTCCATTTTCGCGCGTTTCATGATTGCATCCAATTTTTCCAACAATCCATAATCGGGCAATACACGCATATCCGTAAAAAACACTTTTGAAGCCATTCTTGTCCTACTCCTCTATTTGATTTACTACTTCTACTATTAATTGACCTACTGTTTGTGGTTTTTCCATCATTAACATATGGCCTGTATTTTCCAATACAGAAAGCTTGACTCCTGGAAACTGGGTTTGCATTTGTTCTACCTGTGCTTGAGGAACAAATGAATCCTTCTGGCCTAGAATTATCGCTGTTGTATATTCCGCATTGGAAAGAATATCACTGCGGTCTGATCGTTCTGCCATCGCTTGCAGGCTTCCCACTACACCTGCAGCACTGGTGGAGTTAATGATTTTTCTAGTATATTCCTGAATTTCAGGAACAGAAGATAAACGCAGCGGAAATTCTTCCAGAGCTTTTACTACACCCTCCTGTTGAACCTTTCGAACCGTATCATACCGCACTTTTTTCTTTTCGGGATCATCCGGGTATGGATGGGAGGCTGCCAAAACCAAACCCAATAACCGTTCGGGGTATGAGCGGGCAAATTGCAGCGCTATATACCCACCCATGGATTGCCCCACCAGCAGGACCTGAGAAAATCCGAGGGTATTGATCAGATCAAGAATATCTTCAGCCATTTCCTGCATGGTGTAAGGACCTGCGGGAGCCGGTGATTTTCCATGCCCGCGCAGATCGGGTAAGATAACCTGGGTCTTCGTCTCGAGATAAGGTACCAATAGTTTCCAGATCGAATGATCAAGTGGATAACCATGGATGCAAACCACCGGAAGCCCGGCACCATATTTCTCATAATACAACTTCACGGCCACTTCCTATTCTTTCATTTTTTGAATCCATGCACTGACCCACTCGCAGGCTTGCTGTTTTGAAGTGACTTCACCAGAAGCCTGGGCTTCGCGCAGATCATCCAGTAAGGCGCCCAATCTCTTCCCAGGTTTTAGATTGAATTCAATCTGCAATTCTTGTCCATTTAGAAAGGGTTCAGGGGCAGCCAGGGAATTGTACTGCCGGAACCACCCGTTCAAAGCCTTCTCACAGCGGATGAGACCCATCTGCCAGCGCTCACTTTTCATGGTGTCATCGTATGTAGCCAATAGATCAGCCAGTGAAAAGAGGACGACAAACGGACTGGCTTGCTGGGCTGCACGGTAGAAATGATACAGGAAAATGCGTTGTTCGGCTTCGCTAGCAGTTGTATTCAGATCATGCAGCAGCATGTGTGTGCTGATAAAACACTTCAGCCATTGTATTTCTGATTTACTGAGAGCCATCCGCTTTACCCGGCTTTCTGCTGCTTTCGCTCCCAATTCAGAATGATGGCTGTATCTAACCCTATTTCCTACCTTCTCACCGATATCCAATGGTTTTCCCACATCATGATAAAAGGCTGCAAACAAAATCAATGATCTGAGAGTTCGTTCAACCGTAATGGATACATGAAGTGTTTGTTTGAAATCATCAGAATAACCATCCAATAAACGGTAGATATCTTCCATTAAAGGCAATAATTGCTTATTTTTTTCATCAGTATCTATATAATTGAGCATCGCTTCACAATACCGCACTGCCTGCAGCGTATGCTTCCAACCATCGAATTGATGCGGATTACCCTGTCGAAAATCGACCAATTTTTGCACTTCCGGAAATACAAGTTCGAGAACATTCAAATTATGAAGGATCTCTAAAGCATCTGCTACATTATGATTCTCGAAAATTTTGAATAGTTCATCGCGTTTTCTTTCTTCAGAAACTTCAGCCAATTTTGAAAGGGAGGCATGAACTTGATCGCGAACAGACTCAGAAACTTCCATTTTGTATTCCACTGCAAAGCGTGCCGCACGGATCATACGCACTGGATCAGCAATAAAAGAATAATCAGAACACGGGCGCAATATGCTTTTTTCGAGATCTTTAATTCCATGCAAGGGATCGATCAGGTCTTCATTTTTTAAAGAGATTTCCCACGCGATCGCGTTGATTGTAAAATCTCGTGATTGCAAATCAGCATGGATGTCATTCTGATACAAAGGTGCAAAATCAAAGATAGTGCGAATATCTTCTTCATCGTGACCTATCACGCGTGCATAATTACGGGAACTATCCAGAATATAAAATGCGCCGTTGATATGATTCGCCAGTTTGCGGGCTGAGGTCAGTGCGTCCCCCTCCACAACAAAATCGAGATCGTGAGAAGTTTTTCCTAATAAGACATCCCTCACCGCCCCACCTACCAAGAATATGCGTGTATCTTCAAGAGAAAGTAAAAAATCCAGGACAGTTCTTAGGAATGCAGTCTCTTGTAATTTCAATTGCATCATGGTTTTTGTGCATCATATTTCTGCAAATCTACAACTCCGATGAAGGGTAGATTGCGAAACAATTCATCCAGATCAAGTCCATAGCCAAATACGAACTTATTAGGGATCATAAAACCTGTATATCTAATGGGTACTTCAACCTCCCGCCGTTCTTCTTTATCCAGCAAAGTGCAAATATTCAAACTGGCAGGTTTTCTGGTTGATAATAATTGAAGAACGGATGATAAAGTATAGCCGCTGTCGACAATATCTTCCACGATAATGACATCTCGCCCACCGATATCAGTCATCAGATCCATTTTAATCCGCACTGCCCCCTGTGATTCCCGATTTCCCACACCATAGGATGTGACGGCCATAAAATCGATGGCATGTGGCACCGTGATATGACGCATGAGGTCGGTTAAAAACATCACACCCCCCCGTAAAATACAAATCAAAAGCAAATTGGTAGATTCGGCATAATCCCGGCTGATGTCAGCGCCCAATTCTGCAATCCGTTTCTGGAGCTCTTCGGCAGAAATTAATGTTTCTTTTAAATATTGTTCATAATGGATCATGCATTTAACTCCTGGGTACAAGATGATGTTTGCGACAGCGCGCTTCATACATTTCCGCTGCGCCAACGATCACAATCGGATCATCATAATAAGCGGGTTTTCCATCTACCAAACGTTGAGTCCGGCTGGCTGGTTCTCCGCAAACCATACAGATCGCTTGCACTTTATCAACTTTTTCTGCTTTCGCCATTAAGGTTGGCATACACCCAAATGGTTCTCCGCGAAAATCCATATCCAGGCCAGTGGCAATTACTCGAATTCCCCGTTCTACCATTTTTTCTACAACTGAAATAATTTTTTCGTCAAGAAACTGTGTTTCATCAATTCCAACCACCGTAGTATCATCTTTCAGATTCTGAAACAATTCTTCAGAAGAAGTAATAGGGATTGCTTCAAAATCTACCCCCGCATGGGAGGTCACTTTTTGTTCATCATATCGGTTGTCGATCTTCGGTTTAAAAACTTGTACCTTCTGCTTGGCAATTACCGCTCGGCGTAAGCGTCTGATCATCTCTTCTGTTTTTCCACTAAACATTGATCCACAGATAACTTCTAACCAACCAGAATTATGATCCATACTGCACCTCGTTTATAATTTTTTATTATATTGATTTTACAATATCTCAAAGCACAAGTCTCTTTTAAATCAAAAAAGGAGCAGATGCAAATACACCTGCTCCTTTGTATTCAACAAGCATTAAACTTTAATTTCTTCGGCAGCTTCCGGAATGGAATAACCAAACTGTCGTAATTTCTTTTTAATATCGATCAATGTTTTCCGACCAACACCGGGGATCTCAAGGATAGGTGTTTCACCCGCTTCCATTTTTGTAAGTAGTTCACCCACTGTTTTAATACCAGCTTCGACTAACGCATCAGATGCACGTTTCCCGATTTCAAGATCTGCGATCGGACGTGTGGGAGATACCTTTTCTGCTGCTTTACTTTCCTTATCTTCAATATATTCCTGTCGAGCTTGCAGTTTCTTGTAGAATCTATCAACCTGACCTTCAATATCGATCAAACGAGCTTGCTCGCCAGTAAAGAAGGGATGGCATTTTGAACAAACTTCGGTTCGGATTTCTGGTTTTGTGGAACCGGTCTTCCAGGTATTTCCACAAGCACAAGTCACTGTTGCTTCAGGGAACCATTTTGGATGGATGTCTTTTTTCATGGTGTTTCCTCATTCCATTTCAATAATCCAACGATTATTCGTTGGAATGTACGCTAACTTTTTTCTGTCCATTAGGGAGTTGGTCATAAACAACAACTCCATCAACTTTTGAAAAGATCGTATAGTCTTTTCCTAATCCAACATTATCACCTGGTTTGATTTTCGTTCCACGCTGCCGCACGAGAATGTTCCCCGGGATGACCTGTTCACCTGCAAAGCGTTTTACGCCCAAACGTTTTGAATTACTATCGCGACCATTTCGAGTAGAGCCGCCACCTTTTTTATGAGCCATTTTTCACTTCCTTCCTACTTCTTCTCAGCTTTGACTGGTTTGGTTGTTTTACTGCCAGTTTTTACAGCCGGGGTTGTTGTTTTCTTAGGGGTTGCCGGTTTTGGAGAGTTAGGAGTCTTTGTAACGGCTATCTTTTTCTCTACTGGCTTTACCGGTTTTTCAGTTTTTGCTGCAGGTTTCTCTGCTTTTACTACCGGTTTTTCCTCGATTGCTGCTTTCGCTGGTTTGCCTGTGAAAGTGATGGAATTGACCATCAATCGAGTGTATTGCTGGCGATGACCTGTTTTTACACGATAATGCTTTTTGGGGCGGTAATTAAAAATGATAACCTTTTTCGCTTTAAAATGAGTCGCCACGGTTGTGTCAATCGATGCTCCTTTAATAAAGGGAGTTCCAACCTGTATATCTTTATCATTAACCAGGAGAAGAACTTTATCGAAAGAGACTTTCTTACCTTCTTCAGTGGGTAAGTGGTCAACTTCTACAAAGCTGCCTTCGACAGCTTTGAACTGCTTCCCACCACTTTCAAAAATTGCATATAACATTATATTACGCTCCTCAACCTTCACTTCACCACTTCATGCGCGCTTCTCACGCCCAATAGCGGGGAAGTTGGGGATACTTAAATTTACCCCAGTTTCATTCTATCCGGGGCAAGCTGCTGAATTATACAGTCCCTTTTCTCTACTGTCAACCTGAGGTCTTTAATTTACGGATCTCCCCCACTCTCTCTGTTACTTCCATCCTATCCATATAATCCAAGAATGCCAATGCATATTTCCGACTGGTATTCAATAGATCACGAAATTGTGCCAGACTGATTTCCCCATGTTCTTCAAGGAATTGGATCAATTGGTCTTTCATGGTATTAAATTCTTTATCCCGGAATACAATGGAGTCATCAACCTGTACAAGCTTTTCCGTGAAAATAAGAGCTTGAAAAAGTTCGTTCCCTGTAATCTCTTGAATTACATTCAAAGCAGGTGGAGCGAATGGTTCTTTTTCAATGAGATTATCCATACGTTCGATCTTTCGAAGGTCCTTCTCTAAAAATTGGATGATTCGATCATTTCTAACAAGATAACCCTTTTTAATCCTTAAAAGGTCACTTAAGAGATGCTGATCAAGGAGAGCTTGTAGAACGCACTCTTCCATTCCAAATTTCTTGTTGATAAGGGAGATAGGAATACCAGATATTAATGAAGAGTTTTTATACATGAGTAGTAAATCAGTATTTATTCTTTTTGTCAGATCATTCAATTTCTTTCTTGTGGTAAAAAATTGAAGGTGATCTTTTTTGAAACAGCCGGTTGAAAACTCTATGAATGCATTATGCGCTCGTAGGTTTTCTTTTTCATCTGCGAGGACAAATCCGTTCTTCTGTAGGCTCTGTTCCAAATCAGACTTTGAGATAAATTCCTTTTCTTCAATGAGTATGGAATAAAATTCCCATACCGAGCCAGAGCGTTGAGCATCCAAATTGCGTAATGTTTTTTCAGAATATCTTTTATAACGCTTTTGTGGGGCAGTATTGATGATCCTTCCTCCACCAATTGTTTCTTGAGGAGAAGGTCTACGAATGACAAAAAGATCGCCCTTCCAAGCTACCAATGGTTCCGTTAATTCTAGTTGAGACAATCCCGATTCACCCGGTAGGATTGAATCTTTCCCCAAAGTACGCACCCGGGCAAGTGTTTCGGCTGTCCCATGATATAGCTTTACTTGATCATTATGTTTTAGCGCTCCGCTGGCAGAGGGATCAATACGAATCTGGGCATCCAAGCGTAAGGCTGATTTTACGGAACCCGGTTTTACAACCACGTTTCCACGATTGATGTCATTCATATCCACACCGGTAATATTCAATGCCACACGGCTGCCAGGGATGGCTTTATCTAATTTCTGTTTGTGTGTTTCGATATTCCGAATTCGACCGGTCTTCTTACCAGGAAGGATTTCCACTTCATCCCCGGTTTTCAACTCTCCCCCCCGTAGCGTCCCAGTAACCACTGTTCCGAAACCCTTGATTGAAAATACCCTATCCACAGCTAGATGTGCATCTTCATTTAATTCCTGACGTTCAACAGTAGTTAGAATTTTTTGTAGTTGTTCGACTAATTCTGAAATTCCATTTCCTGTTACTGCCGAAACACGTACCAAAGGGAAACCATGCAGATTTGTACGCTGAACAGCATCTCGAATATCTTTTTCAACCAATCCCAACCAATCCTGATCCTGGATTAAATCTGTTTTTGTGATCGCGATCAATCCCCTGGTTACCTCAAGTAAATCGAGGATCATGATATGTTCAACAGTCTGAGGCATCACTCCTTCATCGGCTGCAACGACAATGACCACAGCATCAATACTTCCAACACCTGCCAGCATGTTACTTATAAAATCCCGATGCCCCGGAACATCCACGATACCGACCTCGTCACCAGACGGTAGCGTGAACCATGCAAAGCCAAGGTCAATCGTCATTTGTCGCTGTTGCTCTTCAATAAGACGATCCGGGTTTATTCCGGTAAGTGCTTTAACAAGCGACGATTTTCCATGATCAACATGACCGGCTGTTGCAATTACATATTTCATATTCAAAGATTATTTAATGCTTTATTTTCCTTCAATATTATCAAAAGCATCTTTCCATGTATTTGCCATTTTCATCAAGCTAAGCATACCTTTTTGTATTTCAGCGCTCATTAGCCCAAGCAATTCCTGAATATCATTAGTTTGATCTTCAAGGAGCAAAATACGAGATTTTTGTTCATCTATACGATTGGTTAAAGCGGACTGCTTCTCATCGTTAATCAATGAGAAATTTGACCAACTCTTCTCAATTTCATTTTTTAATCCGCTCCACTCTTTTTGATATTTTGCTTCAAACAATTGGTAGAGTTCGGTTACTTCTTTTAAGCGTCGCTCATATGACGTTGTCATTTCATCAAGATTGCTCCCAATTTGAGCAAGATCTCTTTCTTTCTGGACTAATTTTTCCAACATTGGTGAAATTCTTTGGATCTCTTCGGAAGCTTTCCGTTGAATTTCATCAAAACGAATTTCACGTTGTTTTTGAGCGATTTCTTGTTGTTCAAGAAAAGCAGCTTGGTTTATCTTTCTCTGAGTTTCCGTTGCTTTCAATTCATTGATCTGGATTTCTGATTGTTGGGTGCTTTCCAGCAGAATCCCTAGTTTATTGGCTATATCCGCTTGCTGCTTACGGAATTGCGACACATCATCACCGATGATTTCCATTCGTTTGCTGATACTCTGTAAATCATGTTTTTGGATTTCATGGTTCCGGCGAATATCCTCATCACTCTTGAGTTTTGTACTTACACTTTGTTCAATTTTGTCAACCGTCGCCAGCAATCGTGAATCCTCATCAATATAATGTTGGATTTTTTTGTCGAGTTCGGATTTTATTTTCGTATCCAGTCGATCAACTTTGGCAGAAAGAGCGTGTAAATCAGTTTGGTGAAGTTTATTTTGTTGTTCTTGTTGTTTCTTGGTATCTTTTTCAAGATTTACTATTTTTTCATTTGTTTCTTTTCGGATCTGGGTTAATACTTTATCTTGATTTCCCATACCCGCTGTAATCTTTTTCAATTGACCAATTTCATCCTTAATATCGCGATATTCGGCAGGTAAACTTGTCACCTTGGTTTCTAAATCCGCAATCTTTTCGTTAAATGTTTTAAAAACTTTATCATAACCTTGAATTCTTTCTTCAAGATCATTCATCCTTTTAATGATTGTTTCTAAATTCATTTTTCTCACCAGTTTCTGCAATTTCTAGATCAATGGGAATATCTTGCTGATAGTTGTAAATAACGGTCCAAAAAACACTGAGGGAAATATTCCCATGGATATATTCAGAAGTATAACCAAAACAACTAGAATTCGATCAATATTAATTTTATCTGGTATTACCAATTTTTGTTCAGAGGGCAAGGTAAGTCGAAGCATTACCCGAATACATGTCAGGATGAGAAATACCTCACCACCTAGAATCGCAAATAGAATACTACGCTTTGATTCAATAGCAGAATGCAATATCAGAATATTAGGAGCAAACCCTGAAGCAAATGGTAAGCCAATAATAGAAAAGAGTCCACTGATTAAAAGTATTGAATGAAGAGGTTTATTAAAGAGGTCACCTTTTAAACACTCGATTGTCTGCCCTAGTTTCGTACTAACCAATTCATGATAAGCAAGCGAGATCGACCAGAAAGCGATCGCAATGGGAATAAGCCAGGCACTCACCAAATCAGTGGAAACTATCGGAATAAAACCAACGCTGCATAAAAGCATACCGATTCCAGAAATAAACACATAAGCAACCATACGCGCAGTATTTTTTTGGAAAAATGCTCCGAATCCACCCAATAGAATCATGACTGCACCAAGGTATTGCAAAGCAGGAAAAAATACTGAATATTCTCTCAGCCAAGCAAAGCTATTTAGGAATTTTAATAGCATGAATATTCCAGAAACAGGCATCAATGTCAACATAAAACCAAATGGAAAAAAAGATACTTCTTCCGCCAACAAAGGTATCCAAGTATGGAAAGGAAAGACTCCCAACCATAGAGCTATTCCGCAACCTAAAAGGACAGACGAAATGAATAATTGATCTTCTTCGACCGGAGCAATTTCTCCCCCTGCAAGAATCCATCCGGCAAACAAAATGAGGAAAACCGAAAGTAATTGGAATACCAAAAACCGCATTCGTCCAGTAATGCGTTTGTATGTACCCGAGGATAGAACAGGTAGAAAAAATGTATTCGCGAGGAACAAGATCAATACAGAATAGAGAAACGGATCGATTGAAATAGACGCAATAATAAAAGCTGTATAAGCAACACAAAATGCAGGAAAATATTCATTAGGAAAATAAAAAAATGTGGAAATTATCCAAATACATGCAATGAGGTAGATTGTTCCGATCAACGGTAGATCTGTATATGTGACATTGAGACTTCGACCCAAGACCAGGAATCTCTCACTGGATGAAATCAAGTTGCTTGCATTGGGGGTTTGAGTGGCAATGATAAAAGCACCCATTCCCAGTAAAAACGTGAGAGCAGTCAGCACTGAACGATAGAGTAGTGTTTTCTTTCGGATTAATAATGTTACAGTTGAAAGAATGATTGGAAGTATGATCCAAAAAAATGGGAGGTTCATTGATTTTCCTCCCTGTTTTTTATGACCAATCGTGAGCCAACCAATGCTAGGACGATTTGAATCAATGCGATCAGAGCAGTAACCAATGCTGATCCTTCCAAGGGAGCATAGATTACTTGAAACCCCAATGAAAAGATCAACAAACTGACGAGGACCCGAAAATTGTCCTGAGAAGTCCCTGCTTGCAGTAATCCAATGATAAATAAAAAGAAACCGATGATCAGGTATTGAGAAGATTCAGTAAAGTATGATGTTAATTGTGGAACAAAAGCGAATGTGATCACTCCGACAAATACAACCATTAATATATCCAAAACGATACGCGGCGGATTTGATTGCCATGTCAATCTCGAACAAAATGCATTAATAATGATCACCGTAAGTAATCCAGTTAATAAATGGACAGCAGCCAGTCCGAGAGGCCATATCTGCAGAACTAAAAAAAAACTACAAAGGTATAAAACCCCCAAAAAAACGAGCGTAATTCGCACTGAATCGGTAATAAGTAGCGTTGTTATAGAAAAAATAATAACAGTAATCAAGATCAAGAATACAACTTCGTTCATAGTTTAGCCAATCCTTTAAACAAGGTTAAAAGCAGGATAAGGAAAATGATTGCCCAAACCAAGCCACCTTCTCTTTCAAGAACAACGCTCACTCCTTCAAAGATTTGTCGCAAGATATTGCCAATAGTCAGAAAGACATGTGTTATCTTTTCGATTAATAGTAACGAAGGCGCATATTGAATTTCTTTATTCTGATTTTCCCTTAAAATTTTCCGCTGATTCATAATGGAGTCCAAAGGAATTATTACCAGGAATATTAATGGCATAAAAATAATCCATGTAATTTGGTTTATTCCATCCATTGGAAAGAATCCTTTTATGATAATGAGAATAATCCCTGCCAGAATAAACCAAAGGAGAAAATTATCTTGTAAAGATTTATTTTTGTTTTCAGAAAGTGCCTGTGTATGGATTCGTTTTTGTATAATCACAAAATCAGCTAAAAAGAACCCTTCCAGAAACAATGCGAAATAAGTTAATGGGGTAGTTTTTTGTATATCCAGAAGCACTTTATTCAAACCGGAAATTGGAGAAAATGCAAATCCAAATAAGAAAATTACCTCACCGATAAGCAGAACCGTTTTCAACACTTTTTTACAAGTTTGTATCTGTCCATTTAATTGAAGAAAATAAACCGGAAGCACAAGGAAAAGTAATTCCTCACGGATCCCAAGTAAGAATGAATAGATAACAAAAGAAAGCGTAAATGCGGACAAAATGAATTTATTCCATCTGTAAGTAGATCGTTTCAACCAGAGATAAAAGAAAAACAAAAAAAGAATTCCGCAGATAAAAAGAAAGTACAAGGGAATACCTTCAATATCGTTTGTATTAACCGGCAGCATGGTCATCACCCGAATAATGATCATGGATTGTAAAAAGGCAAACCAACCATTCATATTCAACAGTGTTCCATCAAAGGAAATGTGATCAATATAATCCGCTCCCAGGCGCAACAGAATTATTGTTAATGCTAATAGGAATGTAAGGAGAAAATATTGACCATCACTTTCGGTATCTACTAGAGTTGTCACCAGGATCAAGAGAATGATGGAAATGAAACGCAGCAGAAGAGAAATCACATCTCTTCTGGAGGAAAATACTTCTTTACTCCTTATGAAACGAAACACTAAATGTAGGACATCCAAACAGAAAAGAAAGGCGGCCATTGCTAATTCTTTTTGCAGGCTTAATGCTAAAATGCTCAGCATACTGGTAGAAAAAAGAAGAATAATTTCGCGTAATGGCAGAGCATGTTGTTCTCGAGTTCTATAATTCTTCACTATGAAGACGAGGATAAAAAGAGCAACACATTGCTGTAAAACCCATTCTGGTATTTTCCACTGCTGCCAAAGCGATAAAACCATCGAATTCGTTGAAAGCCAAAGATAAGGTGAAACACTTTGTGCTCGGATAGTTGGATTCAGGAAAGTTAATATGGAAGCAATCCCACTACAAACCAGGAATACAAACCATATCTGTCTTTCTTCTTTCTTTCGTTGCAGTAAGAAAAAAGCGGTGATAGGAGCAAATGCATATAATACTAAGACTATCCAGGTAAACACAGGTTAAATCTCCTAGATGATTTCAGGATCACCACAATTCAAGAATTTTCCTTGACCTCTAGCACCCAGCCAGTTTCCATTTTCCACGATCAATTTTCCTCGCAGGTACACTTTTTGGATCGTATCCTGCATTTCCCAACCCTCATACAGATTGTAATCAGTACGATGTTGAGAGTATTTCACTCCATATTGAATAGGGTTATCTTGATCCCAGACGACAATATCTGCATCCGCACCTGGCATAAGTGTTCCTTTTTGAGGGTACAATCCAAAGATCTTCGCCGGATTGGTACAGGTCAATGCAATAAACTGTTGGGGAGTGATGACCTGCTTTCTCACTCCATAATTCCACAACACCAGCATGCGGTCACCCACTCCTGGCAGTCCATTGGGGATTTTGGTGAAATCATCCATTC
Source organism: Anaerolineaceae bacterium UBA4781 (assembly GCA_002403105.1). Lineage (GTDB taxonomy): Bacteria > Chloroflexota > Anaerolineae > Anaerolineales > Anaerolineaceae > UBA4781. The sequence continues at coordinate 36,588 of DHHD01000009.1, forward strand.
CCAGTTCTTTTCCCGGAATTGCAATTTCTTCTCCTTCATAAAGGATTGGATATGTGCCATTGTAAAAAAACGGACAGTGATCAGTAGCAAACACCTGGAGGATGCCCTGACCCATCATTTCCTGAATACCCACATTATCAGCATGTGTTCGCATGGGCGGAGAGCAGATCCACTTTGCTCCATCAGGTTTCCGCAAATCATCAATTGTAAAGTATAAATATTGTGGGCAGGTTTCTCCCATGACCGAAAGGCCTTTTGCACGGGCTTCTTTTAGAATCCGCACTTCTTCAGCAGTGTTCATGTGAACAATATAAACCGGTGCCTGAGCTTGTTGTGCCAGGGAAATGGTTCGAAAAACATTTTCGACAGAACCCTCTGCTGGTCGTGTAAGCGCATGCCATTCCGGCTTGCGGTGACCAGTTTTTAGAGCTTCATCCACCAAAATGTCGATCACATCACCATTTTCTGCATGTACCATGACTAAAATCTGATTGTTTCTGGCAATGCGCAGTACCTTGAAGATTTCCCCATCTTGCAAGCGCAGCCGCCCATTATAGGCAGTAAATACTTTTACGCTGTTGATCCCCATTTTACGTAATTCGGGAATTTCATGTGCCACCTGATCATTGAAGGTGGTGATATTCATATGGCAGCTAAAATCAACTGCTGCTTTTTCATCCGCCTTCGCATGCCAGGAATCTACACATTCTTTTAAGGATAGTCTATCTTGCGATATAAAATCAAAAACCGTGGTCGTGCCCCCGAAAGCAGCAGCTTTAAGACCGCTGTAATGGTCATCCGATGAAACCGTCCCAGCCATGGGTAGATCAAAATGCGTATGTACGTCTACTCCGCCGGGAGTAAGAAATTTATTTGAAACATCTACAACCACCGTATCTGCATCAGGTTGGATATTGGTACCAACCGCACGAATCTTCTCGCCTTCGATCAGCACATCACCAATAAATTCCTCTTCGGCTGTGATGATTCTTCCTGATTTTAATAAGGTTTTCATGGTTCTCCAGTTAATCATTCAATCAAAATCGTTATCCTGGATTGAAAAATCATTCTTCATTGTTGTATTCAATTCAAGGAAATATTCCAAAAATTCATGCTGCAGAGTTGCCATTTCGTCTGACGGAATATGGATATCTGCATATTTGCTGCGATATTCCATCACCGTATTTTGGAATAATTCTTTTTTATCCTTATCGATAACCAGATCTGAAATTGAATTAGCCTTCAGGATCTGTTCCCCGGTTGTATAAAAGAAAGTGATCCTTTTCCAGTTATTTGCCGGTATCGGCTTTGAGAGCTTTTCAAGGCTTCCCAAGCTGATCTTGTAATATTCATCTTCTGCTTTTGGATGATAAATTTCATCCTGCAACAGCTCTTTTCGCCTGGTTAATTCCACACCTCTCACGGGTGCAATAAATTCGATCATCCATTGATGTTCCTTCCCAAACGAAGCCGGTTGGTAGAATGCCAGGCAATCGGTATAGATCACCTTGGGTGCATGTCGCAGTGGAATGCGATACCATCCTAAAACCCGGGCAATTTCCAAATCGCGCGGTTGCGGTATCAGACAAACCAGTACAAGATCAGTTTGAGAAGGAATATCTTTCATTTCATAACTCTTATTGAATCCCAACTTTTTTATTAAATTCCGTTATGAGAGCATCAATCTCAGGGATCTGGTTCTGCAGTTCAGTCCAGTAAGTACGGTCCTCCCATTGGTCAAGGATCTCTTCATAGGTCTTACCCTGCTGCTCGACCCAGGTGAAATATTTCAAGTTATGAACTCTGCGGCGCTCTTCATAGGTAAGTTCCTGCAAATAATCTGTAGTTAGACCATGAAGATCACGTGCAAAATTGATAGCTGCATCCGTACGAGTGTACTCACCCGACTCTGCATGCATTTCCTTCAAACGGCTCTGATAGAGGTCCATAGAATCGGTTAAAACGGTCAGGACTACATCATTCTCACCAAGCTCGTAGTATTTTGACATCTTGATAGCCATGGCTACATTAGCAATACCCGAAAAACCAAGATATCCCAGTTTGGTTACCATTGCTTCGGGGACGTTTTTCTCTATAAGGTACTTGCGCCCTTCTGGTTCATTGAACAATCGAGCTAAATTCACGACCACATTATCATCGATGGCAATGACCATATCTGTATTCTTGAGATTATGGATCCAGGGTACATGTTTGTCGCCAATGCCCTCAATACGGTGAGCACCAAATCCGTTTTCGAGTAATGTCGGGCACTGGATAGCTTCTCCGGCTGCCACTTTGCTGCCAGGATAAACCTGTTTCAGATAATCACCACAGCCAATGGTTCCAGCAGAACCGGTGGTCAAGGTAACGCCGCAGAATTCATCATTGGGTCCCATGACCTGTTCGAGTACTTCCTGCATGGCATGACCGGTAATCTCATAATGCCACAGATAATTTCCAAATTCTTCAAATTGATTGAAGATCATGATATCTTCACCTGATTTTCGCAATTCCCAACACTTATCAAAGATTTCCTTAACATTTGATTCGCTGCCGGGGGTGGCAATGATCTCACCCGCTACTGTTTTTAACCAATCAAAACGTTCTTTGCTCATTCCTTCCGGTAAAATAGCAATGGATTCACAAGCGAGCAATGTAGCATCATATGCTCCCCCACGGCAGAAATTGCCCGTGGAAGGCCAAACTGCTTTTTGATGGATGGGATCGAATTGTCCGGTTACCAAACGCGGAACAAGGCAGCCGAAGGTCGCTCCTACCTTATGCGCACCGGTGGGGAACCACTTTCCCACCAGGGCAATAATGCGGGCATTTACGCCAGTTAATTCCTTGGGAAGTTCAATGTAATTTACACCATCGTACTTACCACCTTTTTCTTTGGGTTCATTTTTCCAGGTAATACGAAAAAGGTTACGTGGATTAACGTCCCACAAACCTAAGCCTGAAAGCTCTTCTTTGACCTTATCAGAGATAAGGTCAGGATTGCGCATTTGTGCAAAGGTTGGAATAATAATATTGCGTTCCTTGGCACGTTGTATTGCATTCTGCAGGCGATCTTCATAAACGGTTAGATCTATTCTAGTCATTTCTTCTCCTTGACTCTTGGATTTTTTGGATTTGTCCGAAGGATATAAAGCGGTCGTCCTTTCGCTTCATCATAAATTCGGCTGATATATTCTCCAATAATGCCCAAAAATAGCGATAACAATCCTCCTAAAAACAACAATAAAAATATCGTCAGCGATTGACCCGGCAGAAGAGGTTTATGCAAAATAACATAAACAAGCGCTAGAATAGCATAGGCAACGCTGATCACCAACAAGATAATTCCAGCATACTCTGTGAGCTGCAAAGGTAGAGTGGAAAATCCAGTGATGGCATTCAAAGCCAGCTTTAGCATTTTCTTGAAGGGATACTTGGATTTTCCGGCAAAACGTGATTTTCTATCATATTCCACGCCGATCTGATTGAAGCCTACCCAGGCTGACATGCCACGTAAAAAACGTTGTTTTTCGCGCATGGTATTCAACACTGATAGAACCTCACGGTCGAGCAGGCGGAAATCACCAGTATCCAAGGGGATGCGCACATCCGTGATACGATCGATCAAGCGGTAGAAAGCAGATGCACTGGTGCGTTTGAACCAAGTCTCTCCTTCTCGCTCACGGCGTACCGCATACACCACCTCATATCCCTCTTTCCATTTGGCGATCAATTCAGGAATGACATGCGGGGGATCCTGCATATCAGAATCAATGATGATAATTGCATCTCCGCGAGCATAATCCATGCCGGCTGTTACTGCGAGTTGGTGTCCAAAATTCCTGGTAAAGATGAGGGGGATCACATGCCCATCTTTCGCAGCCAGATCCAGAATGATCTCTTGCGAACCATCGGTTGAACCATCGTCCACCAGCAGCAGTTCCCAGGCTTCTCCCATTGTATCCATGACCGAATTTAATTCCTTATAAAACTCCCCTATTCCTTCTATTTCATTAAAAACCGGAGCGATCACAGAATATCTTGGTTTTTGTTCTGTCACGCGTTCATTTCCTTTATTCTAATTTTGAATGATCTTTTGAAGAGCTGCCATGCTCGGTTCTATAATGGGGGCTGGCGGAACAGCTTGCATGGCCGCTTTTACATCTTTCAATCCACTGCCGGTGATCATGCAAACCACCGGATCACTTCCTTCAATGATACCAGCAGCAGATGCTTTCAGCACACCCGCAAAGGCGGTGGCACCAGCGGGTTCAGAGAAAATACCCACTTTTCCTAGCTTGCCGATGGCAGCTAAAATTTCCTGGTCACTTACTTTTATGAATGCGCCACCGGTTTGGGTAGCAGCCCGCACCGCACGCAGCCCATCGCGGGGCAAATCAACAGAAATGCTATCTGCCAGAGTGATGGCTTGCACCGGTTCAATCTCTTCTGTCTTTGCGTCGAATGCATTGGCAATGGCAGACGAGCCTTCTGATTGAATACCAAATATTCTCGGTACCGCTGGGATGAGTCCCAGTTCTTTTAAATCCTTGAATCCCTTATGGATACCAGAAATAATGTTCCCATCTCCGACCGAAACAAAAACACACAAGTTGTTTGAAATCTCTGAATGAGAAAGGAGGATTTGTTCCCAGATTTCGAAAGCAGCTGTTTTCTTGCCCTCGGCAGTGAAGGGGTTATAGCCGGTGTTGCGGCAGTACCAACCAAATTCTTGTGAGGCCGTTACAGATAGGTCAAAAGCCTGGTCGTAATTTCCATCCACCAGAATGACCTGAGCCCCAAACACCAGTAATTGAGCGATCTTTGCTTGAGGGGCTGTTTTAGGAGCAAAAATGATGGCTTTACTACCAATGGCGGCTGCCATGCCTGCCAATGCCGCACCAGCATTACCGGTGGAGGCAGTGACAACCACATCGGCTTTCACTTCTCCAGCTCTAGCTACCACAATCGCACTGGCACGGTCTTTATACGATGCGGTCGGGTTACGTCCATCATCCTTAATCCATAGTTGTTTTAAGCCAGCTTGTAGTGATAAAACCGGTGATTCATAAACCGGAGTCCAACCCACAGAATGCAGCGGGGTCTTTTCATATCCAGGATCTGCAACAGGCAGCAGGGGTAAATAGCGCCAGATTGAAAAATCATGGGATGTGGTAATCTGGTTGATCAAAGGCTGCTTTTTTAATGATTCATAATCCAGCAAGATATCTACATTGCCACCATCGTGTGGGCATGTATAAAAAATATCCTGTGGTTCGAATATTGTCTGACAAATAGAACAACAATAGGCATGAAATTTTTTCATGCCTATATTCTACACGTTCCTAAATGGAATGCCTAGTGAAGAGGGTGCTGCTTTGCGTCGTTTCCCTTTTAAAGAAAAAAATCTATAGATTGGCGGGGGTAATAAACTGATAAAGCTTTCGAACCATTCAGCATTTTTCATATTTACGAACATCAGTGTCAAGATCATCAACGGAAAAGGCGCCACCTGTAGAACCTGAGAAGGAACTCCGGTTAGCTTGATCTGATAAACCAACCCCAGCCAGCGCAGTAGTTCAAATAAATATGCGCCTAAAGCCACTCGAAAAGGATTCCAACCACCAAAGATCGTGATTGCCAGAACGATCCAACCAATACCATCCAGACCGGTCATGGAACCTTTCCAACCAGGTTTCAATCCCAGAGAATAGATCGGGCCTGCCAGTCCCACCAATGCACTCCCTAGAATGGTATACAGGTATCGTACTTTATTGACATTGATGCCCCGGGCAAAAGCTGCTTCGGGTCTCTCACCTACTGAACGCAGGATCAATCCAAACTTCGTGCGATTGATCCAAACCAGGCTAACTGGAATGCTCAATAAACTCAAATACACCATCGGTGTTTGATCAAAAAATAACGACCCAAGAATGGGAATCTCACTGAGAAATGGAAGTGGTGTGGAATGCAGTACTGGAGCATTGAATCCCATGAAATCATTTCCTAAAAAATAAGAAAGATCGCGGCACAGAAACGCCAACACCAGACCAACCGCTACCTGGGATTGGTTCAAGGTAATGGTGCAAAAAGCCAGAACCCAACCGATCAATGCACCGGTCAACATTCCCGCCAGGTATCCTGCTATCAGATTCCCTGTATCGTATGCAGCTATAAATCCGCTCATGGCAGATAACAAAATAATGCCATTTACAGACAGGTTCAGCATACCAGATTTTTCAGTGAGCGTTTCGCCAATAGCGGCAATCACGATCGGGGAAGCCGAAGCGATCACGCCTGCCAATCCGATAAGAAGCTCACTCTGCATCCCTGCTCCTTTCCTTTCTACCCATCAGTCGCTGTTTTAAGCCATTCATGACCAAAAAGAAGAGCACCAGAACTGCCTGTAAAACTCCCGAGAGGGTTGAATCCAGATGGAGATTAATAGGAAGCTGGATCCCACCAATATTTAATATTGAAAAAAGATAAGCCACCACCAACGTCAGAAAGAAATCGTTATTTGCCAGCATAGCCACCAGCATTGCTAAAAAACCATAGCCGGAGGAAATGGAAGGAATCAAGCGGTGATACACACCCACCACCTGCAGTGCACCAGCCAAACCGGCTAAAGCCCCACACAACAGCATGGCCAGCATCATTAATTTTCGGGTTTGAATTCCCATTAACCGGGCAGCTTCCAGATTTTTACCGATGGCTTTGATCTGGATGCCAAAACGGGTTTTTTTCAGCAAGATGAATAAGCCGATATAAACAACCACCACCAAAATAAGCGACCAGATACTCAAACGATAACCAGGAATCTGCACAAGCCACAATCTTTCATTGAATGGTTCTGTACCGCTCATTGAGCCAACACCGGGGCGTTTCCATGGACCAAAAATGAGCCACAATGAAAGTGCCGTAGCGACAAAGTTCAAGCCAACACCGGCGAAGATCTCATTCACACCACCATACAGCCGAAGGATACCCGTGAGAGCAGCCCAGAACGCCCCTCCAACCATACCCACCAAGCAGGAGAGGATGATGATAAGAGTTGGAGAAATTGAAGAATTCTCAAACAAGCGCATGGCACCTGTGGTAAAGATGGCACCCAACATGATCTGCCCCTCGATCCCCAGATTCCAAAGCCCTGCAATGAAAGTGATGATCAAAGCTCCCGCAATCAAAGAAAGGGGAGCCCAAACCACAAGCCCGTTGGCGATTTTTACTGAATCACCAAATGCACCAATCAGGATCTTTTGAAAGGTCAATCCTGGTTGGGCTCCAGCCATCCAAAGGATCAGAGACGTGAAGATCAAAGCACCTGCCGTGGAAGCAATCGATAGAATCGCAGGTGAAGACAAACGTTTTAGCATATTATTTTTCTTTGGCTTTGCTACCATCCCTCTCCTCCGATCAGGGCACCCAGTTTTTCTGAATTCAACATTTGCGATGGATAAGGTTCCGAAATTCTTCCGCCAAAGAAAACAAGAATCCGATTACTGAAACGCAGCAGTTCGTCAATATCAGCCGATGCAAAAAGAATACTGGCACCTTTCTTACAGCGTTCATGCAACTTCTTCCACATCCAATTGGTCGATTCAATATCGAGCCCACGCGTGGGATTCTCCAGCAGAAGCAATCTTGCATTTTCATGCAGCATAGCGATCAGGAGTCGCTGTTGATTTCCACCGGATAATTCCTCTGCAGTAGAAGAAGAAAAACCCCGGATGGTAAATTCGCGAATGCGCATTTCAGTGATTTTATGAGATTCGTCTCGATCAACAAAAAAATCATCCTTGGTTTGTGAAAGAATGAAATGTTCCTGCAGTGTCATGCCCTGGATCAAACCCTCTTCCATGCGGGAAGCAGGCATGAAATAGATGCCCCGTTTTGTGAAGGAATGCGGGGAATTCCAGTGGAGAGAATATCCTTCATCCAAAAACATGCCATTGATCGGCTTCTCAAGCCCAGCCAAGGTACGCAGAAATGTTTTTTGCCCCGAACCCTCCATTCCGGCCAATCCTAATATCTCACCCTTGCGGATGTTTAAATCTACAGGATTCGAGAAAAAACGAGCATCTTTGATCACCAGATGCTGGATTTCAAAATGCTTTTCGAATTGAGATGCATCCCCGGGGCTCTGAAGATCGATCGCTTTTCCAAACATGGACTGGATCAGTAAGGAAGATTCACACGGTAAAACAACATCGCTTATCAATTTCCCCTGACGTAAAATGATGGTTCGCTGACACAGTTCATTTATCTCACCCAGTTTGTGGGTAACGAAAATAATGGTTTTTCCAAATCCGGCAAGTCGTTTTAATAATTCAAATAATTGCTTTTTTTGTTGTGCACTGATGCCCGTGGTGGGCTCATCCAGAATGATCAATTCCGAGCCATATACCAAGAGCCGCAAGATCTCCAACTGTTGGCGCTCACCAATGCTAAGAGTTTCAACCAGATCGTTCAGCTTGAATTGGAAACCAAGAAGGTCTTCCATTTTCTCAACTTGTTTACTGAAACGATTTCTTTGAATAAAAAATCTTTTTCTTCTGCCCAGATAAAGGTTATCGAAAATCGTCAGCATGGGAAAATCCAACGGATCTTGAGAGAGCATTCCGATCCCCAGATCTAATGCAGTATTGGCAGAATGAAAATGCACCGGTTTTCCATCGATCAAGATCTCACCAGAATCGCAGGGCTGTAATCCCGCCAGGATCTTCATTAAAGTCGTTTTCCCAGCTCCATTTTCTCCTAACACCCCCAGGATCTCACCTGCATGTATGGTTAACGAGATACCGATATTAGCATGCACTTTTCCAAAAGATTTATAAATATTTCTAATTTCTATTTCCATAATTTATGAATAATAAAGAAGGGAAAAACAGTTCATGTTTTTCCCTTCGGTTTACTAGAATATTGTTATTCCGCAGGTGTGCTTAATCCGGTCATACCTTCCAACAGCTGTGGCAAGTACCAAACTTGATAATCAGTTGCAACTTCTCCATCAGCCAGGAAAGCAGTACCATCCTGTAAATTCAGGGAACCTGTCCAAAGATTCAATCCACCAGCCAGTGCTGCGATGAAATCATCCAGTTTTACGCCATTCTCTTCAGAGAAAGCGTCTCCTTTGATGAATCCTAAAGCGGTGGTATCAACATTGTTAAGATCCGTCCAGTCAGGATTGAGGTAATCCCAACTTGGGGCAAATGTACCATCCATGGCAGCTTGAATATATTCCACATAGCTGGGACCCCAGTTGTAATAAGGAACTCCCAGGCAAACATCCGATGCCTGATCACAAGCGCCCATGAAATCATAGGGGATCGCATACACAGTGCTGCCTTCATCCATATATTTCTTGGCTTCGGTTAGAGCTTCAGTTGTATCAATACCTGAAATGACCACATCAAAACCACGGTTGTAGAAGTCATCAGCCACCTGGGTTGGGTCAGAGGTAACACCGGGAATATTGAACCAGAAACCAATCCATTTCACTTCAAATGTCAAAGCGGCTGGATCTTTCCCAGCAACATTTTCCCAGCAATATTTGGCACCCAGATATGCTGAAGCAGCCAATCTGCGAGTCTCTTCGTTGATCAGCGGACCAAGGTAGCCGATCTGCCCTGTGGTTGAGGTGAGTGCGGCAGCGCAACCCGCCATTTCTTTACCATATTCCATGCGGGGCATAACATTAGTCAAATTGGGTAAATTTTGATACGCATTCCCTTCCACCCAGGCACCATCCCCAGAAGCATGAATGACCGTGATCTCCGGATGTGCAACTGCAAATTCGTGTGCACCATCTTTCATATCATCGGAATTGAAGATGATCAGTTTCGCACCTTGGGCAACCAATTCTTCCGCCAATTGAGCGGGGGTAGTTCCGGGGCGATCAGCGGTATTTACTTTATCAATATAGACCATCTCCGTACCAGGGATTTGTTCCTTTACATACAGACCAGCATCATAATGCGCCTGGCTCCAACCCTGATCGTTATAGGCACCTACCATTAGTAGACCAAAGACGAAATTTTCACCGTTTTCTGCATCTGCCGCTGGTTCGCTTGTTCCTTTTGCGCAAGCCGTAAGTAACAAAGTTGTTACCATCAGCAGCGCAAATACTACTTTCATTTTATTTGAAAACATTTTCTCCTCCATTGGAATTAAAAGAATTAAGACCTGTTGATCGTTCGATAATGCACCTCTCCTCCTGAATTGTTTTTTCGCAAAAAAACACAAAACCCAATTTGGCATTGTACATCAACAGGTCTTATTGTTCAATTGTCCAGACAAATATTTAAGATTAAAAAACCTCACTAAATTAATCTTGTTCTATAACTGTTCCAGTTTCACCTTTCAAAGCACGCCCGATATTCTCGGGGTTAGTGATGAGAGCTTTCTTACCGCCAGCTTCCAGATACCAGATGATAGCCTGAATTTTGGGAGCCATGGAACCTTTGGCAAAATGTGTACCTTCAGCAAGAAATTTTTTGACCTCAGAGAGGGTTAAATGATCGACCTCACGTTGGCTCGGTTTTCCAAAATCCAGTGAAACTTTTTCCACTGCAGTGGATATAAGGAATAGATCGGCATTGATCTCGCGCGCCAGCAAGCTGCTAGCATAATCTTTATCAATGACCGCTGCAGTACCTGACAACTTCCGATTACCTTCATCAATCACCGGAATTCCCCCACCACCCACTGTGATAACGATCACACCAGCATTGATCAGGTCTTTTACTGCTTCTAATTCCACCACTTCTTGCGGGATAGGAGAAGCAACCACACGGCGCCAACCTCTACCGGAATCTTCCACTACATTCCAGCCCAAGTCCATCTCTTTTTGCTTAGCTTCCGCTTCATCCATAAAACCACCAATGGGTTTGGTCGGATTGGTAAAAGCTTTATCATTTTTATCGACCAGAACCTGGGTGATCACGGTTGCAACTGGTTTATGAATTCCGCGGCGATACAATTCGTTTTGTAAAGTTTGCTGCAGGGAGTATCCAATTGCACCCTGGCTATCCGCACCGCATACATCCAACGGCACTTCGTGCATACCCGCTGCTTTATGGGCAATTTCCGACCTGCGTAAAATAAAACCAACCTGTGGACCATTCCCATGTCCGATGGCAACATCCCAGCCGGATTCGATCATATCTGCAATATGGTAGGTTGTCTCTTTGGCTGCCTCATATTGGCTTTCAACTGAAACGTTTTTATTATCTTTGATCAGCGAATTACCGCCGATTGCTACAACGGCTACTTGTTTTTTCATATTATTAATTATCCCATTGTCAATGCCATAACGGCTTTTTGTGCATGCAGCCGGTTTTCGGCTTCATCAAATACTACAGAATGTGGTCCATCGATCACGCCATCGGTTACTTCAACATTCCGATCAGCCGGCAGCGGATGCATGTAAATGGCATCTTCTTTGGCTAATTCCATGCGTTTTTCATTGGTGATCCAGCTGGCATATTTTTTGGTGATCTCTGCGCCTTTTTCAGCGTCTGCGGTATACACCAAAGGACCCCATGATTTCGCGTACACGATATCGGCATCTTTGAAACCTTCGTCCATATCGTTGACAACCTCAAAACCGGTGCCAAATTTCTTGGCTTCAGCTTTGGCTTGTTCCATAATTTCAGGCATTAAGGCAAACTCTGGCGGATGCGCCAAAGTAATATCCAATCCGAAGCGCGGCATTTGCAGGATTAAACTCTGTGGGACCGAGATCGGTTTGGAATAGGATTCTGCGTATGCCCAGGAAACCACCATCTTCTTCTTGCGTAAATCGCGCCCTTTTTTCTCCATGATCGTCATCAGATCTGCCAAACATTGGAAAGGATGGTAGATCTCGCACTGCATATTGAGCACCGGAACGCGCGAAGCTTGCGCAACCAGATTCAAATAGCGGTTGCCGGTGCCCCATTCTACATGGCGGATGGCAATGCCATCAAAATAACGTCCGAAAATATCGCCTATTTCTTTTTCGGTATCTCCATGCGCGATCTGGGTCGTTTTGCTTTCAATAAATGCCGCATGACCACCCAACTGCGCCATGCCGGCTTCAAAAGAACCGCGAGTACGCGTGCTGCTGAAGAAGAACAGCATTGCCAGCACTTTATCGCGCAG
>DHHD01000100.1:0-38205 GCA_002403105.1 Anaerolineaceae bacterium UBA4781
CTGGTTCTTAGTTATTTATACTAGAATGACAGTAGGGAGGTGGCGGGGTGTGAATCTCATCCTACGAATACCCCAAATTCGTTAAAATAAACAAATAATCTTCACTCCCGTGTTCCACAGGTACAATTAGTGAAAGAGAAAAAATGGTCAGGGTATTGCACTTCTCCGATGCACACATTGATATGGTCCGCCAAGGTCGCAGGGATGCGCAAAGCGGATTGCCTTTGCGCACCCTGGATTTTCTACATGCACTGGATACGATCGTTGATACTGCGATCGCTCAAAAAGTGGACCTGGTCATTTTTGCGGGGGATGCCTACCGCAACCAATTGCCTGCCCCCACCTTTCAACGAGAATGGGGAAAACGGGTTTTACGTTTATCGCAGGCCGGCATTTTTACCATTCTGGTGGTGGGGAATCATGATATTTCCCCGGCGACCGGGCGCGCGCATGCCCTGCAGGAATTTGAGACCCTGCACATTCCCAATACATTTGTTATCAGCGAACCCTGTCTGCTAAAACCGGAAGATCTGAATGGGCTGCCTATACAAATCATCGGGCTGCCGTGGATCTCTCGCTCCGGATTAATGGCATATATGGAAGTGCAGGGCAAATCGCTGGATGACGTGCACATGGAAATTGAAAATACACTTTCAGACTTGCTCGTGAATTTCCTGGGTCAACTGGATGCATCCCTGCCGGCAATCCTTACTGCACATATCACCGTGCAAGGAGCGGTGTACGGCAACGAACGCAGCGTCATGCTCGGACGTGATCTGGTCATCGCCCCGGGATCATTAAAGGATGAACGGCTCGACTATGTGGCGCTGGGGCATATCCACCAATTTCAGGATTTGAACAAAGGGCACTACCCCCCCGTTGTCTATTCCGGTTCGATCGAAAAAATGGATTTCGGTGAACTGAAAGATACGAAAGGTTTTGTGCTGGCAGATGTGGAACGCAAGACTACAACCTATACATTCCATCCACTGCAAGGCAGGAAATACCTTTCCACTGAAATAGAAATCAAAAAACAGGAAGGCATCAACGACGCCATCTTTAAAAAAATACCTACACAGAAAGATTTGAAAGATGCGATCTACCGGCTGGTACTGACCTATCCGCGCAAATGGGAAGCGCTGATCGATGAACATGCGATCCGCGAACATGCAGATTGCGCCTTTGAATTCTATTTGGTGCGCAATCCACACAGCGAGAGCCGGGTGCACCTGCCCGATTCTGTCCAACTGGGGCAGATGGCAGCGATTGATCTATTGGATCTTTACTGGAAATCCGTTCACATGGATGAGACACAGATGCAAGAACTGCAGCGTATGGCGGCTGCCGTCATCAACAACAGCGACCGAAACGCATCCGTGGATAGTCTGTTGGAAAGCCTTACGAAAAGGTTGGATGAAACATGATCCCGGTGAGGCTGCAGTTAAGCGGATTTCTTTCGTATAAAAAACAGGTCGATCTGTCTTTTGATGGTTTTGATCTGGCTTGCATCTCGGGTGATAACGGAGCAGGTAAATCCTCACTGCTGGATGCCATCACCTGGGTATTGTTTGGCAAAGCACGCCGCAGCGATGATGGGGTTATCAACAACACTTGCGACGAAACCGAGGTAATCTATCAATTCATTTATGAGAATGCTCTTTATCGGGTGCAGCGTATCAAAGCTCGCAACCGTTCGGTGGTACTGGAATTCCAGATCAAGGGGGATGAGGATACCTGGAAAACCCTGACCGAACACAGCGTGGCGGAAACACAAAACTTGATCAATGAAACCCTGCACCTGGATTACGATACCTTTATCAATGCTTCTTTTTTCTTGCAGGGAAAAGCAGATGAATTTACCCAAAAGAATTCAACCCAGCGCAAGGAGATCCTGGCAGGTATTCTGGGGATGGATGTATGGGACCATTATCAGGATGTTACCCGTGAAGCACGCAGAAGCCTTGAAAATAACATGAAAGTGATCGAAGGTTCACTGCGCGAGATCGATGAGGAACTGGCACAGGAGACACAGCGCAAGGAAGCTGTAGAGCAGGCCAAAGTGGAACTGGCAACTTTGGAGAAGCAGCGCATAGAGCGGCAAAAAATCTATGATCAGGCATACAAGATCGTGAATCTGCTTCAAGAGCAGCGTAAGACAATGGATGAGCTGAGGGAAAAACAGGTCAAATTGAAAGCCAGGGAACAGCAATTGGGGCAGCAAATAGCGGACCGCCTGGCAGAAGAACAAAGCCTGGTGCAGGTGCTGAACGCGACCGAACAGATCGAAGCAGATTTTCAAACCAGAACAGCCCTCAGAGAAAAACTACAAAACATGGATGGGCTTTCCAGCCGGTTTTATGCGTTTCAGCAGAAGCAAGCTGCGGTGGAACGCTTGATCGCAATGGAAGAAAGCCGCCTCAGCCAGGAACAGCTATCGCTCGAAAAAGAAAAAGTGAAAGTTCAGCAAATGGGCGAAGGAGCTGAAGGGTTGGAAAAGAAAAAAAGCCAACTTTCGGCAGAACTTCACCAACTGCAAGCAAAAGTTGAGCGCCTGACGGAAATTAAAGCAAAGCTGGAAGGATGCACAACGCAAAAGAGCGCACTACAGACAGAAAATGGCACCCTGCGCGAGCATATGCAAAAACTCAAAGAGCGCATGGATCGACTGCAAAATGAAAAAGGTTCCACCTGCCCGCTGTGTGGTCAGGCATTGAGCGCTGAACACCGCCAGCAGGTGATCGAAGAGATCACGTCAGAAGGCAGCCGGGATGCGGAGAATTATCATAAAAATGAAGAACTGCTTCGCCAGCTTCTGGTTGAAATTAACACTTATGAAGAGCAGATTGCATCCATAGCCAACAAGACCCAGCAGGTTCGGGTGATTGAACGTGACCTGGGAGTGCTTGAAAATGATCTGAAGAGAACTGCACAAGAAATCGCAGATTGGAAAAAAGATGGCGAGCTGAAATTAAAGAAAATTGAAGCAAATCTACAAGAAAGAAGTTTTGCGCAAGACTTACGTAGTCAAGAAACATCCCTTCAATTGGAAATGGAAAAACTAGGTTACGATGCAGAACTGCACGAAGCGTACCGCAAGCAAGAGCAAGCCAGCCGGGAAATCGAGCAGCGCCATCAAGAATTGATCATTGCTGTCCGCCAACTGGAACCGCTGCGCAGGGAAATAGAGAACTTGCGTGCCCAACATCAAGCAGGGCTGCAGGAGAGCGAAACATCAGCGAAACGCCTTGAGGAATTGGAAAGCCAGTATCAAGAAAATGAAGATCAAGCTCCGAACCTAAAAGATAGTGAAAGCCACCTACAAGAATTGATCAAATCAGAAAACCAGCAGCGCACCATCGTTGGGGGTGCCATGCAGCTGCTGGCGGTGATAGAAACTCAGAAGCAACGCAAACAAAAAATCCAGACTGCCCTGACTACCCTTTCCAAAGAACAAATGAATTTCTTGTTGTTAGAAAAAGCCTTTGGACGGGATGGAGTGCAAGCTTTACTAATGGAGGAAGCACTGCCGCAGATGGAAATGCAAGCGAATGAAATCCTTCGAAAATTATCTTCGGGTTCCATGAGCGTGCGTTTTGAAACGGAACGCGAATATAAAGATAAGAAACGCGATGATAAAATGCAGGTGCTGGATATTCTCATCAATGATTCTGAAGGTGTGCAGCGCCCGTATGACCTGTTCTCCGGTGGGGAAGCTTTCCGCATTAACTTCGCGATACGGCTGGCGCTTTCAAAAGTACTGGCACAGCGCGCGGGTGCGCGCTTGCAAATGCTGGTGATCGATGAGGGGTTCGGCAGCCAGGATGCTGAAGGGCGACAGAAATTAATCGAAGCCATTAATATGATCCGCCCTGATTTCAAAAAGATCCTGGTCATCACGCACCTGGAGGAGCTGAAAGATGCCTTCCCGGCGCGCATTGAAGTGAGCAAAACAAGAAAAGGTTCGCAGGTTGAGGTGATCGTGCAATGAAAGAACAACCGTTGCATATCGGGGTTCAGCAGCGCGTGCTGCCAGCCTATCGCATTCCTTTTTTTGATAAGTTGGCTGAGAGCTATCTGGGAAAAGTAAGTGTATTCTACGGACTGCCGCGCAGCCATGAAATGCTGGAGACCAATACAGTTCCTCAAATTGCCCTGCACGTGCGGGGAAGAAACCTGCATCTCTTTTCAGGACAATTCTATTTATGCTGGCAGTTCGGATTCATGCAATGGCTGCAGTCCTGGCAGCCGGACGTATTGATCATGGAAGCCAATCCGCGTTATCTCAACTCACGGTGCGCAATTCGCTGGATGAAAGCCCATCACCGAAAAGTGATCGGGTGGGGGCTGGGTTCTCCCCCTTCACAAGGTTTTTTAGGAAAATTGCGCATGAATCAACGACGAAAATTTATTCATCAATTTGATGCATTGATAACCTACAGCCAACAGGGAGCGGAAGAATACAGCGCATTGGGGTTCCCGAAAGAACGTATTTTTGTAGCCCCCAACGCAGCAGCAGCCAGACCAACCACCACGCCCCCAGAAAGACCCTTGAAGTTCGAATTCAACCAACCGCAGGTACTTTTCGTGGGCAGGCTGCAGGAACGCAAGCGGGTGGATGTGTTGATCGAGGCTTGCGCAAAGCTACCGCAGGAGCTACAACCCAGCCTGCATATTGTTGGGGATGGCCCAGCAAGGAGTGCATTGGTGCAATTGGCACAGAGTCATTACCCCAACACGAAATTTTATGGTGCCATGCATGGTAAAGAGTTGGCGACCCTATTTCAAAAAGCAGATCTTTTTGTGCTGCCCGGCACAGGAGGATTGGCAGTACAGGAAGCCATGAGTTATGCATTGCCGGTGATCGTGGGTGAAGCAGATGGCACACAAAGCGACCTGGTACGCCCCGAGAATGGCTGGGTATTGAATACCGGTTCTGCAGAAGAATTAACCACCAGAATGGCAGAAGCACTGCAAGATATTAGAGCGCTGCGTAAAAAAGGCTCAGCATCCTTTGGCATTGTGCGGGATGATGTGAATTTGGAAAGCATGCTGGCAGCGTTCGAAAAAGTGATCGATACTGTGATGAAAGGATCGCGCGGATGAAAATTGTACTGGTCGCTGACGGACGTAGCACGATCACCCGAAGCTGGTTGGCGTGTTTAACCGCAAAAGATGTCGAAATAACCCTGGTATCGACTTTTCCATGCGAAAAACCGCAGGGAGTGTGTGATATGCTGATCCTGCCGGTGGCTTTTTCCATGCTGGCAGGTGGGCAGGTGAAGTTTGGCGGAAAGGAACAAAAAAAATCTCGATTGCGAGGGAACCTCTCCAATCTACGCGGACAGCTCCAGAATCTTCGTTATCAATGTGGTCCATTGACCCTGCGTTTTTATCGAAAGCGGTATCTTCATTTCCTGGAATCCATTCAACCGGATATCGTGCATGCTCTGCGTATTCCATTTGAAGGCATGCTGGCGTCTTTTACCCCTGAAAAATACCCGCTGGTGGTCTCAACCTGGGGTAATGATCTCACCCTGCATGCACAAGGATCGCGGCGTATGGCAAAGTGGACACGTAACGCTTTGCGGCGAGCGAACGGACTGATGGCGGATGCGACCCGCGATCTAGATCTGGCAGACCGCTGGGGTTTTCACGTGGGATTTCCAAAGGACCTGGTTCCCGGCAATGGCGGTTTGGACCTTTCCTATTTTCTCCAATTTCAAAAAGAAAAAGGAAGTGCTCCGGCATATCTCGACCTGCAAAAAATTCACATCATCAATCCGCGCGGTTTTCGACCGGGCAGCGTTCATCAGGAAATTTTCTTCAAGGCGATCCCACGAATTTTAGAAGAAGATCCGAATATTCAGTTTCTTTGCCCTGCCATGCAAGGTCAAAAAGAAGCACTGCAGTGGGTTCACAACCTTGGAATTGAAGAACAGGTTACCTTATTGCCTTATCTCCCCCAGCAGGAACTTTGGGATGTGTATCAACATTCAGAGGTCTACCTTTCCCTTTCGAGCCATGATGGCACACCCAATACCTTTCTCGAAGCGATCGCCTGTGGGTGTTTCCCGATCGTGGGCAATATCCTTTCGTTACGAGAATGGGTCGAGGATGGAAAGAACGGCATGCTGGTGAATCCGACCGATGTGGAGCAGGTGGTAAGAGCAGTTCTGAAAGCACTGCGTGATACGAAATTGCGCGAGGAAGCAAAAGCACTAAATTGGGCGATCTTGGGGGAGAAAGCTGATCGAGAGAAAATTCGAACCAAAATTATGAACTTTTATTCCCGCTTTGTTTTGCAACCAGAGCGAAGCTAGTTCAATTTTCCGTAATCAATTGATCGATCTTCGAGATCGTTTGTTCATTGTTCTGAAAATGGATGGCATGTATACCAACCCTGGCTGCCCCCTCGATATTTTCGATACGGTCATCCACAAAGATCGCCTCATGGGGAAAAACATTCAAGCGCGAAAGCGCGGTGTGATAGATCTGTTCATCGGGTTTCACCATTCCCACTTCGGATGAGATGACAATATCATGAAAAAGATGTGCGATGTGCAGATCTTTTTCGAGCATAGGGCGCAATCGATCCGAATAATTACTTAACAATCCAATCTTTACTGACTTGGAAAGTTCTTTGATATATTCGAGCATGGGTTGATTAAGTTCAAAGGCTTCTTCAAATGCCCGGGAGATATTTGAGAGAAGAACCTCATCTTTATTTTGTTCGTGCAGAATCAAGCGATAAAAGTCGATATAACTGATCTCGCCGAGGTCCTTTTTGTGATTTTCTTCGCTAAAGAAATAAGCTTTCAAGACATCTGCAGGAATACCCAACATCTGTGAGAAATAGGCATGCCCTCGACCTTGTTTTTCCGTGATCAATACACCACTGAAATCCCAAAAGACAGCTTTAATGCTCATCGGTTCCCTTGTTTTCCTTATGAGCGGTATTGTTGATCACCGCAAGGTATGCTTGCCCATGTTCGTCAATCTTTACTTGGCTGATACTGCAGGATGCCAGGTTGTACCGTTTTTTCTTTTTTATTCCATTGATGGAGGGCAGAGTGGTTAGAATGGTGTTCAATGCAATGGCGTGCGAAACGATAGCGATATCCCCGACATCTTCTTGAGAAAGGATATGCTGCCAGGCAGCCATCACTCTGGCATGCAGGTTGGCTCTTTTTTCTCCTGTAAGCCCGAGCATGGTAAACCATACAGGAGCGACAAAGATAAAAAGTACCGGAAATCGTGAATACTTTTTATACAGATCCCGCTTCCCCTCCATTTTTCCAAACCCCATTTCACGCAATCCATTCAAGGGTGTGATCTGAACGGCGGGTATTTTCTCGGCGATAAAGCCTGCTGTTTGCATAGCCCTGCCCTGTGGGCTGGCAAAGATGTGTGTAATGCCACAGCCTGCCAATGCTTCTGCTGCTTGCTGCGCTTCCCATTCTCCAAACTTGCTAAGCGGGCTGTCGGAGGATCCATGTACCCGCCCCTGTTCGATCCATTCGGTCGTGCCATGTCGTACGAGGTATATTGTTTTCTTGACCATAGCGTTTTATTGTAATGTACAAACAAAATGGATTCAAATACCTTTTGGTGGAAACTTCGCAAATGCCAAAAACAAGGATAGATATGGAGATTTGTCATCCCTTTCCTGAATGAAGGTTTTTGACTTGTACCTATCACCCGGCTATACTTTAAACGTAAATATTTCCAGGAGGTTTTTCTATGGCTTTCAAACTAACGTACGCAACCATGTTCAATCCACCCGAAGAAATGCACACCCGCTTTGAAGAAGCATTGAAAGCGGTACGGGCAAATTTGGGAAAAGAACACGGCATGATCATTGACGGTAAAGATCATTTTACAGACGAAAAATACGAAGATATCAATCCGGCGAATACCGATGAAGTGCTGGCGATCTTTCAAAAGGGAAATGAAAAAGACGCTGCCATGGCTATCCAAGCTGCACAAAAAGCTTTCCCAATATGGGCAAAGACGCCATGGCAGGAACGCGCCAGACTCATGCGGCGAGTGGCAGAACTGCTGGATGAGCGCATCTACGAAATAGGCGCCATCGTTGCCATGGAAGTTGGCAAGAATCGTATGGAAGCTTTAGGAGATGTAGCTGAAATGGCGGATCTGATCCGCTATGCTTGCGACCAGATGGAAGCCAATGATGGTTTTATCAAAAAGATGGGTGTTGATCCGTTGAGCGGATATACTTCATCCAATACCTCCGTACTGCGCCCATACGGCGTTTGGCTGGTGATCAGCCCCTTCAACTTTCCGGCTGCTCTCACCGGAGGGCCGTGCGGCTCAGCGCTGGTGACTGGTAACACCCTGGTGTTCAAACCGGCTACCGATACCACCTGGACTTCCCGCAAACTGGCAGAGTGCATGCGCGATGCCGGGCTGCCGGATGGCGTTTTCAACTTTGTGTCAGGTCCCGGGCGATCCATGGGGCAGGCACTGATCGATAATCCAGCAGTGGCTGGGATCACCTTCACGGGTTCCTATGACGTAGGGATGGGTATCTATCGCGATTTTGCAAAGGGCGAATATGTGCGCCCCACCATTTTGGAGTTGGGCGGGAAAAACCCGGCCATCGTCTCGCGCAACGCTGATATTGAAGAAGCGGCTGCCGGTATCGTCCGTTCTGCGTTTGGACTGCAGGGGCAAAAATGCTCAGCCTGCTCGCGCGTGTATGTTGAAAAACCTGTCTATCAGCAACTGATGGATCGCATGATCGACATCACAAAGAAGATCGTTATCGGAGATCCCACCAACCGGGGCACTTTCCTCGGCCCGGTCGTCAACAGCCGTTCTTATCAGGATTATCAGGATTTTCTCGATAAGATCTATCATTCCGGCGGGCGCTTCCTGACCGGAGGGAAAATCTTGACGGAAGGCGAGTTTGCGAAAGGATATTTCTGTACACCGACCATCGTGGCTGATCTACCCATCAAGAACAGCATCTGGAAAACGGAAATGTTCGTGCCGATCACCACAGTGGCTTATGTCGATTCTTTAGAAGAAGCAATGCAGTATGCCAATGATTCCACCTATGGGCTTACGGCGGGTTTCTACGGTTCTCCGGAAGAAACAACCTGGTTCTTTGAAACCATCCAAGCGGGCGTTACCTATGCTAACCGCCCGCAGGGAGCCACCACCGGTGCCTGGCCTGGTTTCCAACCTTTTGGCGGTTGGAAGGGTTCGGGTTCTAGCGGAAAAAACGCGGGTGGTTTATACTATTTACAGTTGTACATGCACGAACAGATCCAAACTTTGATCAAAAAAGCATAGCGTTGATTACATCCATGAAGCGGTTCTCATGCACCTGAGGAGATGGGAGCCGCTTCTTTTTACAGGTGATTACCCATGAACAAATTATGCAGTCTAAAAGAAGCAGTTGCTGAATTTGTAAAAGATGATGATCTTGTTTATGCTGCGGGTTTTACCCATCTCATCCCCTTTGCAGCGGGGCATGAGATCATCCGCCAGAAACGGCGCAATCTGACCCTGGCACGGGCAACGCCTGACTTGATCTACGATCAGATGATCGCAGCCGGATGCGCAAAAAAGGTCATCTTTTCCTATCTGGGCAACCCCGGGGTGGGTTCTCTGCGCATCGTACGCGCAGCGATTGAATCGGGTGAGCTGGAGTGGGAAGAATATTCTCATTACAGCATGATCACCCGCCTCACTGCCGGTGCTTCAGGCTTGCCTTTCATGCCAATGAATCTCACAGCAGCACCGGATCTTGAAAAGGTCAATCCTAATTTCAAGCGGGTGGTTGACCCTTTCACAGGTAATGAAGTGATGGTTGTGCCTCCACTCAACCCGGATATTGCCATCGTGCACGTGCAACGTGCAGATGCGGAAGGGAATGCTCAAATTTGGGGCATTCTGGGTGAACAGAAAGAAGCTGCTTTTGCTGCAAAAAAGGTCATCCTCACCGCAGAGGAGATCGTCGATGAAGCCGTGATCCGTTCGGATCCCAACCGCACGCTCATCCCCAGTCTGATCGTGGATGCAGTGTGTCGCGTACCTTATTGTGCTCATCCCTCTTATACACAGGGATATTATGACCGCGACAATGATTTCTACTTGCAGTGGGATGAGATCAGCAAGTCCAAAGAGGATGTGGAAAAATGGCTGCAAGAATTTGTTTTTGATGTGCAGGATCATGCTGACTACTGGCAGAAACTGGGCGATGCAACCCATCAGCGTTTAAAGATAAAAGATAAATTCAGCACCCCCATCAATTACGGGGAATTCTGAACCGGAAAATACCTATGATGAATGCGAAAAGCTTTTCAAAGAATGAGTTGATGATCGTCAATGCAGCCCGCCTACTGCAGGATGGAGACCTGGTATTCGTGGGTGTTGGCGCGCCCAATCTGGCTTGCAATCTTGCCCGGCGCACCCATGCCCCCAATTTAACCATGGTCTATGAAGCGGGTGTGATCGGTGCGCAGCCAGCCCGCCTGCCGCTTTCTATTGGAGATCCCACGCTCGTGAGCGGCGCCAGCGCGGTGTGCAGCATGTATGAGATCTTCAGTTTATATTTGCAGCGCGGTAATGTGGATGTGGGTTTTCTGGGGGGAGCGCAGATCGATCGCTTCTGCAACATCAATGCTACGGTGATCGGGGATTATTATCACCCCAAGGTGCGGCTGCCCGGTTCCGGCGGTTCCATGGAGATCGCAGCCTGGGCGAACCGCTGTTATATCATGACCCCGCACGATAAGCGCCGCTTTCCCGAAAAAGTAGATTTCTGCACTTCTGCCGGTTTCCTTTCGGGCAGAGCGGAGCGGGAGAAAAGTGGTGTGCGCGGAACAGGCCCGCAAGCAGTGGTGACCGACCTGGCGATCATGGTGCCGGATGAAAATGGAGAATTACAGGTGACAGCCCTGCACCCGGGTGTGGAATTGGAAGAAGTGCGTAACAACACCGGCTGGGAAATCAAAGTGGCCTTAACCATAACGCGCACTGCCGAACCAACCCCTGAAGAGCTGCGCATTCTGCACGAAGAATTGGACCCTACCGGAATTTATTTAAACTGAAAGGGATCGATTTTTCTCCTGGATGATCTCGCTTAAAATGGACAGAGCGATCTCATCTGCTTTTTTGGAACCAATATCCAACCCGATGGGGGCGTGCAGGCGAGCCAGATCCGGTTCCTGCCAACCTGCTTCTCTCAATGCAGTAAAACGATCTTGGCGTGTTTTTTGAGAACCCAACAGCCCGATATAAGAAACGCTGCTTTCCAGCCCGATCTGCAGAGCGGGCAAATCTATTTTTTCATCATGGCTGATGACCACCAGCGCATCCTGTGCTTTGAGATTCAATGCTGGCAGGCAATCTTGCGGCCATTTCGCGAGAATAGTATCTGCATCGGGGAAACGCACCTGTGTTGCAAACATGGTGCGCGGGTCGATGATGACCACGTTGAACCCCAACAGTTTCGCTATTTTTGTGAGATAGATGGCAATTTCCGCCGCGCCGATCATGATCAATCGATTGGCAGGTTGAAGGTAATTCACAAAAACGGGCAGCTTTTTCCCTTTCGCCAGGGATAAATCCATAACGTGCGATCCATCCAGCTCGCTTACTGCACGCAACCCGTCGAGTGCGATGGTAAAGCTGGCGGGCAGATCGCTGTACAGGACCTTTTCATGATCGCAAATAAGCTTTTCCCCCAAATGCTCTTCATCTAAAAATAGAAGCAGATAGAAAGGTTTCTCGGTTTTTAATTGAGCTAACACACATTCGAAAAATCCAGTTGTGTTTCGTGACTGCAGCATTGGTTCAATGAGCACATCAATTGCACCACCGCAGGTTAAACCCACTTCCCAGGCACTTTGGTCGCTGAAACCATAATGCTGAAGGAGAGCCCGGTTATTTTTAATAGCATCCTGCGCAATTTCAAGGATGGCACTTTCAACACAGCCCCGGCTCACTGCCCCCTGCATATCAAAGGCAGATGAAATTGCCATCATTTCACCGACCGGGAGGGGAGAGGTACCTGAAGAACGGACCAGAATTGCAAGAGCCGCCTCTTTACCAGCGGCATGCCAACGCTGGATCGTGCCAATCAATTTTGCGAGTGTGTTCACGATAGTATCCTTATGTGCTGCATGTTCCATTCAGTATTTTATCTTTGAGCAACAATGGTGTAGTGCTTTTTATCCGGTTGGGTATTGAAAAATTTGATATTCCAGGTGTGCAGCAACTCAAACACTTCTGCTTTCGTGAAAGCGTGGTGCGGCATACCTTTTTCCAAACCAGATCTTGGCACAAAGGTATGCGGCTCGACCATGGTCGATTTCTTGAATCTTTCAAAATCAGGATCATAACGCAGCAGGTCCATCACCAGCAAACCATCCTTGCGCAGCACACGTTCAATCTCCCTGAACGTTGCTTGAATATCAACCTCGAGATTATGCTGGATCACCTTAAATGAAATGATCGCATCGAAACTATCCTCTGCAAAGGGGATGGATTGCATATCCGCCAATGCCAGACGGGAGGGAATATTCTCCTGACTTGCCCATTTGTTAGCAGCCTGGAGTCCCCAGCCGGAAAGGTCGGTTCCAAATACCTGGTAACCAGCTTTACCAAAATACACCAGATGCCTTCCGTTACCGCATCCCAGATCCAAAATACGGTGCACCCCATATTTTGGAAACAGGACGTCGGTCAGGGCACAGATCTTTTCTGGTTCTGTAAATTGCTGCGGGTTCTTTTTATAGGCTGTATCCCAGCCATTGATCTTACCGGCGATCTTCTTCATTGTTATTCCTTATTTTTAATTACCAAGGCAGCAGGCTGTATTTCTGTAAATCGTTGAGATCGATATCTTTTTCATTCACTGCGATCCCCTTCACAGAAATACCTAATTGATGAACCAGGTCACGTTTTCCACTGCGCAACGGATGCCACCAGGGCAGCGGTTTGCCTTCAGCGATCCTGCGATAAGCGCAGGTTTCTGGCAGCCAGGTCAACTGTTTTATATTTTCTACAGTCAGTTCGATGCAAGTGGGCATGCGGTCATGGCGTTGGTTATAAACTTCGCATGTACAGGTATCAAGGTTCAAATAGCGGCAAGCTACTCTGGTCAGGCGGGGCTTCATACCGGATGGACTCATGACCTTATACAGACAGCAAATACCACAACCATCGCATAACAGATCCCATTCTGCCTGATCTAATTGATTCAACGACATGATCTTGGATGGGTCAAACCGGGTCATTAACGCAAACTATGACTGCTTTGGTCTGCGGCTTTCATCAGCAGCGCTGCCATTTCGCGAGCCTGTGCGGAAGTGATGTAGATGTTCGTTTCTCCTGCATAAAAGATCTTTTCATCTTCGGGGCAATCTTCTTTGAAAGAAATGCAGACATTGTCATCAAATTGATGATCTCCCGTATCAAAGAAAATACCCACCTGCAAGGTCCCATCCAATAATGTGATCGACATATCTACCTCTTTCTTTCCATCTCTATTTAATGATACCGTAATGGCGATTTTTTGGTCAGGATGCAAAATAAGTATGTAATTCTTTTGTAAAGTTTTCGAAAAATGCTTTAGAATAAGGCGGTAAGTACATTTAAGGAGTATTAGAATGCCGCGTCGAATGAAAAAAATGGGGATCACCGCCCTGGTTTTATTTATTTTCATTGCTGGTTGTACTCAAACGACCCTTCAAAAAAGCACTGAAACACCATTACCAGCCCCGACTGCTGATCTGCAAGGACAATTGGTCTTTGCTGCAAAAACTGCAGAAAAAGAAGATTACGAACTATTTCTGTTTGATCTGCAGAGTGGAGATATTGAGCAGTTAACAGATAATGAATTTGAAGATATCGCCCCTGAGTTTTCTCCGGACGGTACACAACTTGCCTATTCTGCCAATCCAAAGGGAGTGTATGATCTTTTCTTATTAGATCTGGACACACTCACTATTAAAACGTTACTTGCTGATGGAGCCGATAAAACAGAACCGGTCTGGTCACCGGATGGTAAAAGCATTGCTTTCCAATCCAATGCATATGGCGACAATGATATCAATATCATTTCGGTGAGTAGCGGAACCGTACAGCGCCTTACTGAAGAAGATGCCCAGGATACCCAAGCAAGCTGGAAGACCGATGGAAAAGGATTGGTGTTCGTATCAGACCGCGACGGCGATTTTGAGGTGTTTTCTCTTAATATAGACACACGATCGATCACCCAGTTGACGAACAACGATTATTATGACGCTTCCCCGGTTTGTTCCCCGGATGGCAAGAAGATCGCTTTCCTTTCCAAGAGGGAGGGATCATTTAATGTATACATGATGAACATGGATGGTACAGAAGAAACTGTGTTGGTACAGGATACGGATACCAACCATTCACCTGAATGGTCGCCGGATGGAAATGAACTGGCATTCATTTCCGATTCTGAAATACACAGCGGCATCTATATGGTAAAAATTGCCACCGGAGAACTCTACCAGGTATTGGATGGATATTTCCATTACGCGGGATTATCCTGGAAAGAATAAATAAAAAAGCCGTGGAATTTTTTTCCATGGCTTTTTTGTAGCATGCTGCTTTCATTCCCAGCGGAAAGTCCTGGCTGAGATGATGATTCCCAGCAACAACATCCCAAGCAGCACACCAACATCCAGCAGATGGTTTCCCCAGGGTTCGCCAATCCATAACCCGCGCAGCAAGTTGACCACATAGGTCAAAGGCATAAACGCTGAAATCTTTTGAACGGTCGCCGGCATCAATTCACGCGGCCAGGCGGCTCCAGAAAGGATGAGCATGGGGTAGAGCAGCAGCATGGCTACGATCTGGGCGGTTCGGGTGGTGGGCATGGTGCCTGCCAAAATAAACCCGATGCTGAAAAAACTCAAACTACCCAAAATGAACCCACCTAAAATATCAAGCAGGTTTCCCGGGATACGCACATGGTAAACCAGTTTTCCCACGATGACCAATAAGAGCATACCCAGAGCCGTCATGCTGAACACTACCACGACCTGAGCCACCAGCACGAACAATGAACTGACCGGTGTGGTACTGAGACGGCGCAATACGCCATTTTCTCGATAAGATGCCATGGTCATGGTAATAGCCATCAACCCTGTCATTCCAATGACCATGGCGATTAGAGCAGGTATTAAAGTTTCAACCGTTCCCTGGCCACTGGCGCCTGGGATGGATGGGGCGGATTGGTTACTATAGATGCTACCAAAGATAAACAGCATCACTAAAGGAAACAGCAACGTAAAAAAGGCATTCGCTGGTTCACGCAAGAACAGTTTTGCTTCCATCCAGGTCATTTTTAAAAAGCTTTTCATCGTAACCCTCACTCTCTCATCTCACGACCGGTCAAACTCAAGAAAACATCTTCCAGGTTTGGCTGCTCAGTGCGCAGATCATGGAAACGAATGCCTTTTACTGACAGCAAATTAACAACCTCACTTACCAACGGCACCTTGCGACTATTCTTTCCGTGAATCGTTACCCGATCCCCCTGAATTTCGAGCCATGTCTCTCCGGAAATGGCTTTTTCAAAGTCTGGCGGCAGTGTTCCTTCCACGGTGAAAACGATGCGTTCTTCCACGCCCAGTTTGCGGACCAGCGCTTCGGGTGTATCCAGCGCCACGATGTTCCCGTGATCAAGAATGACGATACGATCACACAAGCGCTCGGCTTCTTCCATAAAGTGAGTGGTCAATACAACTGTTTTGCCCCTAGCACGCACATCGCGTACCAGATCCCATATTGTGTGACGGGCTTGTGGATCCAAACCAGTGGTCAATTCATCCAAAAATACGAGCTGCGGTTCGGGCAACAGAGCCAGAGCAATGAACAAACGCTGCTTTTGCCCGCCTGAAAGTTTCGAAAAGGGTGTGTTTCTTTTTTCTTCCAATCCTAACTGCACCAACAGTTTTTTCCAATTAGCTGTTTTGGGATAAAAAGAAGCATACAAATCCAACGCTTCCCAAACGCGCATACGTGCTGGTAGATTGGATTCCTGCAACTGCATCCCGGTACATTCTTTCAGGGCATGACCATCCTGCTGCGGATCCAATCCCAGCACACGGATCATACCCTGGTCAGGTTTGCGCAACCCTTCGAGACATTCAATGGTAGTGGTCTTACCGGCTCCGTTTGGACCAACCATTCCAAAGATCTCACCTTCATGGACTTCGAAAGAGATATTGTCAACGGCAATGGTTTCTCCATAGATTTTACGCAGTCCTTCTACTTGAATAATTGTGTTCATATCTTTCCTTACTTTCTTTTCAAGATTGATTCCAACGCAGCTACATGCTCCTGAAAGATCTTGCGCCCCAGAGGGGTAGCAGTAATGAAGGTGCGTGGTTTGCGGTCGACGAAAGTCTTATTCATGGCAATGTAGCCGGTTTCCTCCAGCTTGCGCAAGTGAGCACCCAGGTTCCCATCGGTTACCTCAAGCAGATCGCGCAAGTACGTGAAATCCACCTCATTCCCTTCTTTCAGAGCAATTAATGTAGCCATGATCTGCAGCCGTACCGGTTGATGGATGATTTCATTTAATTCAGCCATGATCTACCACCTGAACCGAATATAGAAACCAAGTGCGATCATCCCGCCACCAACTAAAATTCCCATCCATAGATAAAAAAAATCAGGGAAGAAGAAATAACCGATCAAAGCCAAAGCGGCGATCGGTATTGCCCACCAGGTGGAAGAGAAAGAAAGCGGCAGACCCATGGCAAACTGACCGATCATGGTAAATAAAACGATGAACATGGCGATCTGTTTTCCATCTGTGGGTTGGGCAACGGCAATGGTGGCAATGCAAAAGAAGACCAGAAATATCCAGAATGTGATGATGCGTTTTACATAGACAGGAGTTGCCGAACTGCGAACGCGTCTATCATTGCGGGAACCGACCAGAGTGGCAATAATACTACCTAAAATACTCGTGCCAACCCAAATATAAACGACGATACTGCCAGAGAGAAATTGGGTTGCGACATAGCCGACCATCCAGATGATACCCGTGATGATCAAAAAGATGTAAGCGCCGCTGCTGGCAATTGAGCGGCGGGTTTTCTGAGTAATCTTGCGGATAGCCTCCAGCGATTCCTCAGCTTCATGCGGAGAGATATTCATTTGATTCCTCTTTATGTATAGAGAACTCTGTGATACAGAGTATTCTATATACATATTACTATTTTGTCAAGTGGGGAAATCAAAAAGCTGCCCTCTTCTTACAAACCGGGGCAGCTTTCTATTTGAACCCTGTAAAAAATGGGTATGGGTAGGCTTATTTATTGCCCTTGCTGTCAACCGATCCCACACCACTGATATTTTGTTGAACAGTGGGCGAGCCGTAATAAGAAACAGAACCCACGCCTGTGACTTCCACATCAAGAGAATCGAGCACCCATACTTCCGCGCTGCCGGCACCACTTAATACCACTGTAGCCGTGCTGCTTTGCAGATCAGACCCGTCATAACTGCCCACACCACTGAGCACGATATCCTGATTGCTTGTGTTTCCGGAGATTTCGATGGAACCAGCCGAGTTCAGCAAAACAGATAGATCCTGTGTATTAAGGGAATCTACTTCAATGCTGCCAGCACCTGTCAGAGTGAGATCCAGACGATCGGTTTCAAGGGATGCCACCGAGATACTGCCTGCGCCGGATAAGGAGATTTCATTCAGGTCTTGCACGATCAAGGTATAGACGATCTTTCCGAAAGAATCACCCAGCACACCGCGTGTTGAATCGATATAGAGGGTACCGCCCACCACTTCGGTCGAAATATTCCGCAAGACATTATTTGGACCTTCAATGATTAATGATTCCTCATCGCCCTGTTGAATAATGAATTCTCCAACGGTATTAATGGACAGCGCAGTTATACCGCTGATCGCACGAGTTTCAGTGCGCGTGACCCCCACCGAACATGCGCTCAATACCGGAAGAAGTAAAATGCTCAAAATAACCAAAAATATGCTTCTTGTTTTCATTTCTTCACTCCTGTGGAATGGATTATTTAATTATTTCTATTTGTATACGGATTAAATCCTATAAAGATGCGGCTGAAACACAGGAGGTCTACAGAAGTTTACCGCAGGAGCCACAAAAATTATTCTCAGGTGGGTTATCTGCGCCGCACGCTTTACACACCACCTGCAGATTCTTGCTCCTTTTTTCTTTCTTTTTCCACGGGTTGGGCGTATCCCCCTCGATGGCTTTGGTTTTTTTTGCGATCCAAATAAGGAATACCTCTGAAAAGATGATCAACCCAATGGCGATAATCATTGAAATTACTACCGGTCTTGAGAACATAGTGCTGTTATTGTATTCCTTTTTCATCGTGGAGGGATCAGAAAATCATTAGAGAAATACCGAAAAAAATTTCATGAAAATTGACAGAAAAATCGGAGATGCTATAATGTTCCCAATTGTGCATTAAACGACATTTTCTTGTTGCTGTGTGCACTATTCATTTTTGAAAAGGTTTTTATTATGTTATCTGAAGAACGACGTGCGGTTTTAATCAATCAATTACGGGAAAATGGGTATGTTCAAGCGGCGGAAATTGCAGCGCAATTAAATGTTTCGTCTGCCACCATAAGGCGCGATCTGGTTCAACTGCAGGAAGAAGGTTTCTGCACACGCACGCGGGGCGGGGCAGTGCGTTCTTCGCAGAGCACAACACTAGAACTGCCGTATGAATTAAAGAAACAAAAGTTCGTGATCGAAAAGGAGAAGATAGCCCGCGAGGCGGTCAAACTGATCGAGAATGGCGACACACTCATTTTGGATTCCGGATCCACAACCTACGCGCTGGCCAGACTGCTGACCGAAAAACAACGCTTAACGGTGGTGACCAATGACCTGCAAATCGCGACCTTGCTGGCGGCAAACTCCAACATCCATTTGATCTGCACCGGCGGAATCGCGCGCCCATTTGTCTTTACCCTGCAAGGAACAGAGGTTGTGGATTTTATTCAAACACTAAGAGTAGATAAAACATTTCTAGGGGCGGATGCCATCCACGCAGATGGTTCCATTGGCAATGTGAATATCGAAGAGGTTGCCATCAAACGAGCGATGATAAAAGCTGCCTCCTCTGTGATGCTGCTGGTGGATTCCTCTAAATTTTCAGTAAAGGGATTTGCAGAAGTTGGTACGCTGGCGGATGTGGATGTGGTGATCACCGATGAGAACTGCCCCGGAAAAATGAAAGTCGTCATAAAAGAATCTTCGACAAAATTGATTATTGCAAAGTAAAGGACTCCCATGGTTAGAATTTCCCCATCCATCGCTTCTGCATCTTTTCTGGATCTGGCAGATACGGTCAAACGGCTTGAAAAAGCAAGGGTTGATTTTCTTCACTTTGATGTTGAAGATGGATCATTTGTAAAAGAGATGCGGCTTGGATTGAAGATCATTCAAGACCTGCGGACTATTACTGCACTCCCATTCGATGTGCATCTCATGATGGTCGACCCCGAATGGGTCATCCCCGTTCTTTCGAAGATCGGCATTGAACTCCTTTCGGTCCATTATGAAGCAACGGAATATCCACGCAGGACCCTGGGGATCATTCACGATGCTGGAATGAAAGCCGGGCTGGCTTTTAATCCCAAAACCGCAGTGCCTGATCTAGCGATCTATTTCCCATATCTGCATTTCGTGAATATCTTAACTACCGAACCGGAAGTGAAGGATAGCGCTTATTTACCGCTGGTTCTTGAAAAAGTTAGCACCATTAAAAAGAGTAAAAAGATGAAAAACCTGATGTGCGAAGTGGATGGCGGTTTTACGCCCGATAATATCAATGATGCAATCGCGGTTGGTGCGGATATTGTTGTGTCAGGGCGCGGCGTATTCCTGAATGGAGAAATAGAAAAGAATATTCGGTTGTTAAAATCTGCCGGATAAGAAGCACCCATTAAAAAAGCACAACCATTGTTGATTCGATGGTTGTGCTTTTCAAAAGGGGTAAGGAAATATTAAGAAGAATTAAAAATTCTTGCGGAATGCTTTCACTTTATCCATAAACGCCTTCACGCGTTTTTGATCCACGGCATTTTGAAAAACGCCGTCAATTTTAAAAGTGGTTGCCACAACCGCCCCATCTGCGATGCCGAGCTGTTCTTCCACATTCTCCAAACGTACACCGGTATTGGCGAACACCACCGTATTGGGAACCACATCCTTGACCTGTTTTAAGGTCGCGGCATCTGTCTGTACACCTGCTGTTAAACCGGAGACGCATAGAGCATCTGGCAGATGGTTGAACACCGTTGATTTAGCGATTTCGCTGATATCGCGCGGGGTCAGGTATCTGGCAGCTTCGGGGACGATATTGAACAGCAGTTTTACATTTTCGGCTCCCAGAGCATGCTGGTGTCTGATCACAGAACCGCAATTGGTATTCCACAAACCAAAATCACTGGCATAGACACCGGAAAAAATCTCTCTAACGAATTTAGCATCCACCGCGGCGGCGAGATCAAGGGAAGCGAACGGATCCCACAACACATTCACTCCATAAGGGATGGTTATCTCTGCCATGAGTTCCCCGATGATACGCCCCATGGCAGCTGTGGTTTCCGGATTTACTTTTAATAGGTAGGGAAGGCTGAACTCATTGGAGAACATAACCCCATCCACACCGCCTTCCTGGAGCGCCAGCAGATCTGCTCTGGCAAGCGCAATAACTTTCTGCATGCCACAGGCTTTATCATATCCCGGGTCACCGGGCATGGCTTGCAGGTGGCACATTGCGATAATGGGTTTTTTCGTGTGAAAAATATCTTCCGTCCAGTATTGTTTCATTTTTTCCTCGATCCAGCAATCATTAATATTATTGAACATATGCAACATTTAATACATAACACAACAAATAAATGTATAATAATGTGCAATATGCGACATTATAACACAACCATGACCAGAACCAATATTGCAGGAATATCAATCTGATCATTGAATGATCAAAGAACCAACGGAGAAAGACCATGCTTGAAGAATTAAAAAAAGAGATGGTGGGTTTATTACAGGAACTGCCAAAGAACAACTTGGTTTGTCTGACGAGCGGAAATGTCAGCGCGAGAGATACACAATCCGGCCTTGTTGTAATAAAACCCAGCGGCGTTCCTTATGACCAGTTGGATGCATCCAAGCTAGTTGTGCTAACCATCGATGGGAAGGTTGTTGAGGGAAATTACAAACCATCATCTGATACTGCGAGCCATTTGTATATCTATCAAAATCGTAGCGATGTGAATGGAATTGTACATACTCATTCCATGTATGCAACGGTATTTGCTGCGTTAGGAAAAAACATTCCGGTTTTGATCACAGAAACCGCTGAGGAATTTGGCGGGGAAATTCCATGTGCCGGTTTTGTATTGATCGGTGATAGTGAGATCGGCAAGCAGGTCGTGAAATATGGAGAACACAGTAATGTGGTTCTTTTAAAGAAACACGGTGTGTTTACTTTTGCCGTTTCACCCCGCAAAGCGGTGGATCTGGCAATACTCGCTGAAAATTCTGCTCACATCGCCTGGCTCGTTTTACAAGCAGGCACCCCTGAGGGGATCGGTGATGAAGAAATAAAAGCACTGTACTACCGGCAGCAAAATATATACGGACAGTAAACGGAGCTGTTTTAAAAAATCCATATTCTCGGAAATATGTTCTATAATAGGTAGCAAAGGGAAAATCAATATGGATCTCTTTGATTATCAATTGACGGTGAACTTAAGCGATCAAGCACCTCTGGCTGCGCGCATGCGCCCGCGCACTTTTACCGAATTCTTTGGTCAGGAGCACATCGTAGGCGAAGGAAAAATGCTGCAGCGGGCAGTCATAGCTGACAAGCTTTTTTCATCAATCATCCTGTGGGGGCCTCCCGGAACGGGCAAAACCACCCTGGCGCAGATCATTGCGAATAACAGCAAATCGTATTTTGTTTCCATTTCAGCAGTTATGGCGGGCAAAGCGGAATTAAAAACGATCATTGAAGAGGCGTTGGAACGCCGGCGTCTCTACAACAAACGCACCATCCTGTTCGTGGATGAAGTGCACCGTTGGAATAGAGCCCAGCAGGATGCCCTGCTGCCCAATATCGAAAATGGATTGGTCATCCTGATCGGTGCGACCACACAAAATCCATATTTCGATGTGATTCCTGCCCTTGTCTCACGCTCACGAATCTTCTCATTAAAACCGCTGGATGAAAAAGCACTGGCCGCTATTTTAAACAATGCACTGCAAGATAAAGAACGCGGTTATGGAAATATCCCGATCGATATTGAGGATGATGCACGCGATCATCTCATCCAAATTTGTGGAGGAGATGCGCGAAATCTATTGAACGCATTGGAGTTGGCGGTGGAGAGCACCCCCAAAGGAGAAGATGGGCATATTCACATTTCTCTGCAAGATGCGCAGGAATCCATTCAAAAACGGGCTGTGCGCTATGATCATGCCGCTGACGAACATTACGATACCATTTCGGCTTTTATTAAATCCGTGCGTGGTTCTAATCCGGACGCAGCCCTGTACTGGCTGGCAAAGATGTTGTATGCGGGGGAAGATCCGCGTTTCATTTTGCGCAGACTGATGATCCTGGCGGGGGAAGATATCGGCCTGGCCGATCCACAGGCTCTGCAGGTGGCTGCTTCGGCGACATATGCTTTTGAATATATAGGTCTGCCTGAAGGGGTTTTCCCGATCGTAGAAGCCACGCTCTATTTAGCGACAGCGCAAAAATCGAATTCGGCGTTAGGTTATTTTGATGCATTGAAAGAGATCGAACAAAATGGCGCGCAACCGGTTCCCACCCATCTCATGGATAGCAGTCGTGACAGTAAAGCTTTCGGGCACGGCAAAGGCTACCAGTATCCGCATGAATTCCCGGATCATTTCGTTGGGCAACAGTATTTACCCGCTTCTTTAATGGGGAAGACATTCTATCAACCTTCGGAACAGGGAAGAGAAAAACTGATCGCAGAAAAAGTAGCGCTCTGGCGCGAAATCCAATCCAAGGCTCTGCAAGAACAATTTCTAAAAAAATCAGAAAAATAACTTATGGCTGCAAATAAGGGATGAGCGCTTTCACGGCTTTTGCCCGGTGACTGATCAAATTCTTTTCCTGCAGATCCAATTCAGCCATGGTTTTTTGCGTTCCAGATACCAGGAAGAGTGAATCATACCCAAAGCCCTGCTCTCCGCGCTCTTGGGGAATGATCTCTCCAAAACACTCTCCTTCCATTGAAATGGGAGATCCTCCGGGAATGACGAGGGTTGCAATACAAACAAAACGAGCTTTCCACGGACGGGGATAAGCGGATAATTTTTCAAGCAGCAGGGTACGCCGGTCATGGTCACTGGCATGGGGAGAATTAACAAAACGCGCAGAACGAATACCAGGCAGCCCTCCCAACGCCTCCACCTCCAGACCCGTGTCATCGGAAAGCACGGGCAGGTTGCTAGCGTGACTGAAAGCCAGCGCTTTTATTTCGGCATTTTCACGATAGCTGGATCCGGTTTCATCCACATCCAAATTCAGCCCGATATCTGAGGGTGTTATGAGTTCTACTTTGGATTCGGAAAGGATACTGTTAATCTCTGTTATTTTTCCGGGATTAGTGGTGGCAATTAGAAGTCGCATTGTATTTCTACCTTAATAATTATGAATAATATCATAAAAACTTGACCATGTAGAACTGAAGTGCTATAATCGACCAAGCATCAATATTTTAACGGATATATTGTGAATCAACCCCGCAGACCTTTTCGAATTAATGTCGGTTTTCTCATTAACCAACCTATCGGCTTCAGCAGGGAAATCGCCTTTTCCTTCGAGCAGTATCACTTTCAAAATGATGGGAAAACCGAAGACCTCTCTGGAACGATAACACTGATTCGAACACAGACAGGTGTTGAAGCCGTGATGGATTTTTCAGCACTGGTGGATGCTCAATGCGTACGTTGTTTGGAAGATTTCAAACAACCGCTGCATACCACCTTTCAAGAACTCTATACTTTTTCGCAAGAACCAATATCTGAAGAAGATGAAGAATCGATCCCCGAAGATGGATATCTGGATTTTGAAGGAACCATCCACGATTATATCTTTCTTGAATATCCGATAAAACCTCTGTGCAAACCCGATTGTCGTGGGTTATGTATTGTTTGTGGACAAAATTTGAATGCTGCCGCGTGTGAACATGCCGGTCAAAAGTGATCAATAACAAGTTTCGTCATGACCGGGAACGAATTCTTGTGGGAGGCATTTATTGTCGTACGATGAACAAAAAATAAAAGACGACATACTGGAAATACTTCTGGAACAATCCGAAACTCATGATGAATTATCGATGGAAGATGTTTATAACGCGCTTCCGGATACAGAAGAATTCGATCAGGAATTTGTTTATGAAGTGGTAGGTCAACTGCGCAAACAGGGTGTGGAGATCACAGAAGAAGGGGGAGAAGCGGTCATTCCGGAAGATGGTGATCAAGCCCCGCTGACCGATATGGATCCTTATGCTGGTATGGGGCATATTTCCAGCGATGATACGATCTCGCTGTATTTACGAGAAATGTCGCGCGTACCTCTGCTTGACAGCACCGAAGAACGCGACCTTGCGATTCGAATCGAAAACGGGGAGTTGGCTCAAATTGAATTGAGCCAACTGGATGGGAACGCAACATCCATACAAAAAGAAGAATTAGCAAAGATCATTGAAAATGGAAAAGAAGCTCGAGCCCACCTCATCAAAGCCAATACTCGTTTGGTGGTCAGCATTGCCAAACGCTACACCAACCGCGGCGTGCCCTTTCTTGATCTGATCCAGGAGGGCAATCTGGGATTGATGAAAGCCGTTGAAAAATTTGACTACACCAAGGGTTTTCGGTTTTCCACCTATGCCACCTGGTGGATCCGCCAAACCATCACACGCGCCATCGCAGACCAGGGGCGCACCATTCGAGTTCCGGTGCACATGGTCGACCGCATTCGTCAGATGTATAAACAGATCCATGAATTAGAGCAGACTTTGGGTAGAACACCGACCATTGATGAGCTATCCAAAGCACTGCAGATCGATAAGCAAAAAGTATCCTGGATGCTGCGTGTTTCATGGCTACCGCTTTCATTGGAAAGCCCGATCAATGATGATGAAGATGAATCAGAGCTGGGTCACTTCGTTGAAGATAAAGAGACCCCTACTCCCATTCAAACTGTGTATTCCAAACTGCTTAAAGAAAAGGTCAATGATGTACTAGATACGCTGCCCTGTCGTGAAGCGCGCATTCTAAAATTACGCTTTGGCCTGGAAGATGGAAAATTCTACACGCTCGAAGAAGTCGGAAAAAAATTCGGGCTAACCCGCGAACGCATCCGCCAGCTTGAAACAAAAGCGCTGCGCCGATTGCGCCAACCACAGAAATCACAGCAGCTGCGCGATTATCGACAATAGAATCCATTAAGCTAAAAATTCCAGCAGGAAATTTTGTACCAATTCCGGGTGTTCCCAAATGAACAAGTGGCCAGCATCAGGTATTTCTTTGACCATGGAATCGGTGAAATGATCGATCAATAATTGCTTCTGTGATCGATTTATGAAGGGATCATCTGCACCAAACAATAACAGAAGCGGCGTGGAAATTTTTTCAACCGGGAAAGCCGGTTGGTATCGATGGGTTAGCAGCAGGTCATTTTTAAGCGTTTCCTTATCTCCTAAAAACAGGGGTTCACTCAATTTTTCTCTTTGAAAAACAGAGAAATTAGGACTGAAAAGCTTACTGGTGAATGCTTGCATCCAAACCGGTTGCTTCTCTGCTGGTAACTCGGTTTTAGAATAAAGTTCGTTAAAAATGGGTTGGGGAGCATATGCAAAAAGCGCTCCCCGCCCGCAAATAGCCGGATGCTGGATCATCAACTGCAAAACAAGAGCGGCTCCCATGGAATGCCCGACCAAGTTCGCTCGTTGAATTCCCAAACCCTGCAGAAAAAAGTGAATATCTTCAGCGTACTCTTCAATCGAGCACAGCTCTTTCTGAGCAGATCTACCATGATTGGGCAGATCGATTGCGAGAATGCGCTTACCTGGCAGGTGGCGGATGGCGGCTGGCCAACCCAAGTGCGAGCTGCCTGCCCCATGGATCAGGATGGCTGGTACTTGTTCCCCGCCACCCACTAAAACTTCTTGATAAGCATAACCACGATCAAAATGGGCCGACATTAAAAGTCCTATACTTGCCGGATCATGTACAACTCTCCCCCATGAAATCCTCTTTCGAAATAATACTGGCGGGTGCCGATGGCTGCAATGACCGCCAATTGTTTAATGCCTTTTTCCCGACAGAGTTTCACAGCCTTTTCGATAAGGTTACTCCCCAAACCTACATGCTGGGCAGCCCCTGATTTCTCCATGCCAAATTGCAAGCTTTGGCCAAAAACATGTACTTCGCGAATGATGGCGCAGCCGCGCAGTTCGGGAATTTCTGAATGAACTTGCCCATAAATTCGTTGACCTTCTTCTTCAGAGAGATCCGGGAATGAGAGCCGCAAATAACCGGCTAGCTTATCATCAGGAGTACGGTAGTGTAAAAAATGCTCTTCAGAAGAACGGGGATGATAAATAAAATCATTCAACTCAAGGGTTTCTTCGGCAACCAGTTTTCCACGAATTTCACGACAGCGGATGCAGCGGCATTGTTCTCCGCGGGCGGCAAGCTCATTTTGAACATCTTGCCGCAGACTGGAACGTTTATTTCCATCAATAATATATGGCGCAGGAATATCGCGGATGATGCGGTTCACCCGGCAGTATTCCGGAATGCTAGGTTTGATATCCGCAAGAAGCTGGATCAATTCTTGCGTTGTGTACGGTTTATAGAAACCGTTCAACCAGTACTGGTAAAGCTGGCTTTTTTCAACCAACTGGGTTGGATAGATCTTTATTTCATCTGGGCAATAGCCATCCTGCCACATTTTAATGAAATCGGTTCTATCAGAAGAGAGAGTCGCACCGAGCAAATTAGGCATCCAATGCATGACGATCTTAAAACCGGCAGCGCGCAATAAAGCAGTGGCTTGCAACGTGGCAGATGCAGTATGACCGCGTTTATTCATTTCAAGGATCTGATCGTCAAAACTTTGTGCACCGATCTGCACTTTTGTGACCCCCATTTTACGAAGAGAAGACAAGACCGCAGGAGTGATCGTATCGGGGCGAGTTTCAACCACCAACCCGACATTGCGGCGCTCGCTTGATCCGTTGATGGTCTGAGCTTCCTTTAAAGAAACCGAATCTGCTCCGTTCATGGCATCCAGGCAGCGCTGAATAAACCAGGTCTGGTAATCTTCAGGATAAGCAGTCCACGATCCGCCCAGAATAAGCAGTTCGATCTTGTTGGTTGGGTGCCCAATGGCATCATAAGAAGTCAATCGGGAGGACACCTGCAGATAGGGATCAAATTGGTTTTCGAAAGCACGCGCTGCACCGGGTTCTTCTCTTAAATAGCTTTTAGGAAGTTCCGCATCGTCCGGGCAAAAGATACATTCTCCAGGGCAAGGGTAGGGTTTTGTAAGCACAGTAACGGTAGTGACACCCGATAAAGAGCGGATGGGTTTCATCCGAATCTTGATTAAAAAAGCCGGATCGTTTTGGTATACTCCACTCCCTACAAGCTCTTGATACTGGTTGATAAGAACATGTTTGGCGATATAGCCCCCGGCTTTAAGAGGATGATTGTGAATTGCTTTCATTACCGGCGTACCGGCGATGATCTCATCCAGGACCATACGGGCAATGGATTTTTCTTCAGAAGAATACTGTAAGGCTTCTCGCCAGGCTTGTCTTGTTTTTTTCATGCTTCTCTATTGGTTGAGCAATACACTATAATGACGTTTGTGGATGATAATACAATTCAACGAATTATTACGCTCAATCGCGAATTTTATCAGACTTTTTCGGGGTCTTTTTCTGCCACACGCGCGCATGTGCAAGCGGGTGTAAGACAGGCTGCAAAACGTTTTCCCCACGCCGGGAACATTCTAGATCTGGGATGCGGCAATGGAAACCTGATGCAGATTCTCTCTAAAAATGAATTCAAGGGAATGTATGCAGGGATGGATTTCAGCGAAAAATTGATCGAGGAAAGCCAACATACTTATCAGAATCTTGGCAGCCAACGCACATTTCAAGCAGTTTTTTTTGTGTTTGATCTGGCTTTATCAAATTGGAGAGAATTTCCCTTAAAAGTGGATTGGGATGTGATTTGTGCTTTTGCCGTATTCCATCACATTCCGGGGAAAGAAAAGCGCAGGGAAATTTTCAACCAAATCCATTCCATTCTAAAACCCGGATCCGGATTCGTGTTTAGCGTATGGCAACCGCAAAACAGCCAACGCCTGGTAAAACGCTTCTTAACCTGGGGGCAGGTGGGATTACTGGAATCAGATGTGGAGGAAGGCGATACCCTGCTCGATTGGAAAGCAGAGCAATCTGGCACGAATAGAATCGGTTTTCGTTATGTACATATCTTTCAGCAAGATGAATTAACAGAGCTGGCTGGGCAAACGGGTTTTTCCATCAAAGCCAGCTTTTATTCTGATGGTAAAGAGGGGAATATAGGTCTCTATCAAGTTTGGGAAAAAACATCCGGAAATAAGTAATGGATGAAAAAAGTGACTGGTTGAAAAATTTGGATGTATGATTAACGTAATATTTAGAAACATTTCCAAACGAAATATTCTATTTTGAGAAAATTCTGTAGAGGGAATCAGGAAATTGGAATTGTTTGTATAACTTATGTGTTCACAGATCTTTCGAAGATATTCATTCCGTTCCAATCACTCAGAAAACCCAAGATGATTCAATAGGAAATGTGAATTGTTGTACAAAAAAGGAGGAGATTTCCAATGAAAAACCCCCGTTCACTATCTTTTAGTTATGCCATTGGCATGTTTGGCACTTCCATTCCGATCAACATGCTTAAAACCTACGCAGCTGTTTTCTACGTTGACCGTTTGGGATTGACCACTGTGCAATTTTCTCTGATCTTGTTTATCTATACATTCATTGATGCTCTTGATAATCCGATCTATGGTTTTTTATCTGATCGCACAAATTCTAAATGGGGTAGAAGGCGCCCCTGGTTGGTGGTCAGCACCCCGCTGTTGGCTCTTTGTCTGATCGCTTTTTATAATCCTCCCATTCAATCGGTAGGAACTACATTGTTTGTCTACTGCATGATCTTCTATATCCTTACAGGGACCATTGATTCGATAATCAATGCGAACTACTCTGCACTTTTTCCGGAGCTTTTCCCTACTGATGAGAGTCGTGCAAAAACTAATGCCATGCGGCAGGCTTTTCAATTAGTAGCTATGATCATCAGTATTGCACTAACACCGATGGTAACCAGCGCTATTGGCTATTCCAAGACTTCCATGATCTATGGCTTGCTGGGAGGAATTGTCATCATGTATATGGCACTTTCCTGCAAAGATGCGGGTATCCAATCGGATGAGGAAAAGCCCAAATTATGGGACAGCTTAAAAAGTCTTTTCATTAATAAAAAATTCTGGATCGCAGGTTTCACCAATGCTTTTTACAGCGCGGCTGTATCATTGGTGCTGGCAGCAGTTCCATTCTTTGCCAAGTACACCCTGGGTATTTCAGATAGCCAGCAAACCTTGCTGTTCGGCACAGTTCTGCTGGTGGCTATCGGCTGTGTGGCTATTTGGGCAGCCATGGTTAAGAAATACTCTTTGATCAAGGTATGGCGGGCAGCTTTGCTTGTGCTGGCACTGGCTTTCATCCCCATGTATTTTGCAAATTCCTTGACGATGGCAATCATTTGTGGAGCTTTTGTGGGTTTGGGAATATCCGGCGTTATTGTCACCATGGACCTAATCGGAGCCAAGATCATTGACGAAGACAGGATGAAATACAATGTACGGCGCGAGGGTATAATCTCCAATGCGCTGGGTTTCATGAATCGTTTGAATGGACTGTTCACCAGTTTTGCATTCTATCTGGTTTTTGCCCTCTTCGGATTTGAAAGCGGTACGAATCCCGGCACACAGCCCGATAATGCTGCGCGTTTTTTGCTGACAGTTTTCCCATTAGTTATGATGGTTATCAGCTTCATCTTCTCATTCTTCATTGATTTCAATAAGTCCAAAGCCAATGAAGAACCGGTGAAAGCAAATTAAAATGGAGATGCAAGCATGGCAGTAATACATATCGATCACCTATCCGAATCTGTTAAGGTGAATATGCCCCTCAATATGATCATCCCTGATCCGGGGCGTATGCAGGATATACCGGTACGAAAGCGGAAGGTTTTGTACTTGCTGCATGGTCTCAGCGATGATGCCAGTGCCTGGCAGCGCTACACCTTCATTGAGACGATCGCAAATGCCTATGGGCTGATTGTGGTAATGCCATCTGCCGGACGAAGCTTCTATACCGATCAACCCAATGGACAAAATTATTTCACTTACTTAATGGAAGAATTACCTCAGTATCTGGCAGATGTTTTTTGCCTGGAGCCCAAACGGGAAGATACCATGATCGCAGGTATTTCCATGGGTGGATATGGCGCTTTTAAGGCAGCTTTTACACACCCGGAGCGGTTCTCGGTTGCTGCCAGCTTTTCGGGAGTGCTGTCACTGGATATTCTGAAAATGAATCCTGCCGACCCGCGCTATGAAGAATTCACCTATCTTTTCGGTGATTTAGAGAAACTCAATGGCAGCGAACATGACCCCGCGGTCTGGTTGAAGCGCGCATCCACCAATCCATCTGTTTTGCCAAAACTGCATATCGTGTGTGGGCGGCAGGAGGACCTGTATCCATTAAGTCAGATGTATGCAAAAGCGTGCACTTCACTGAGAATCCAGGTGGATTATCATGAGGAGGATGGGAAACATGATTGGTTCTTCTGGAATGCACA
Source organism: Anaerolineaceae bacterium UBA4781 (assembly GCA_002403105.1). GTDB lineage: Bacteria > Chloroflexota > Anaerolineae > Anaerolineales > Anaerolineaceae > UBA4781. The sequence goes on from DHHD01000100.1 coordinate 31,014, forward strand.
GATCCAGCGCTTGCTCGAAATAGAATTAGGAAACCGTGATCAATGAAAATGGAGAATTTGGCTGTTAGCACCATCAAAAAGAAAATCTCTATCGAACATGAAAAGGAAGGGACTTATTTTACCCTTCCTTTTTCCATGCCTGTTGACACAGAAAGCATGACACTCACCTATCAATATGCCAGCCATACTGAGAAAGAAAAAACGATCGAAGCCGGCAGCTTTGTGACGAAACTGCAGACCAGTATCATCGATCTGGGATTGATCGCACCGGATGGAAGGCAGGTGGGAGCATCGGGTTCCAATAAAACAGAGATCTATATTAGTGAAAACTATGCCACCCCTGGCTATAAAGCTTGTGCCTTGGTTCCCGGTGAATGGCAGATCATCATTGGTGCGTACAAGATCGCAGCGGAAGGTGTGGAAGTTACATACACAATCTCTTTTTCAAAAAAATACCGGCGACTTTTCAAGGGTGATCTGCATATCCATACCCGCGCTTCTGATGGAATTTTTACAGTGAAAGAATTAATGGAGCGGGCACAAAAACTAGGGTTGGATTTCATCGCTATTACTGACCACAACCAAATGGTTTCTACCGATGAATTACCAAAAATACGCGGCTTCAGTGTGATCCAAGGCGTAGAATATACTCATTTTCTGGGACACTCCAATTTTCTGGGTGTGGATAAACCATATGAGGTTCCATTTGTTGCAAACACCTTTGATGAAGTGAATGCTCGCTTTCATTCAGCTCGGGAACATGGCGCGCTGATCGTGATCAACCATCCTTTTCAAGAACCCTGTGAATTTAAGTTTGATATGAATGAACTTCCATTTCACTGCATGGAAGTATGGAATGGTCCGATGCGCGAATCAAACCTGAAAGCGATCGGATTATGGCAGAAGTTATTAACTGAAGGGAAAAGAATTCCAATCAGCGGCGGGAGTGATTTTCACAGGGATGATGTCCCCTTCACATTCATGGGTGGGCCAACTACCGGTGTGTACGCCATGTCGAATAGCAGCCAGGATATCCTCACTGCTTTGCGAGAGGGACATGCTTTTATCAGCTACGCACCCAAGGGACCCACGATACAGATAACAGCCGGTGATGCCATGATGGGTGATCAGGTAGAGTGGACGAAAGAAAAGGAACTGCAAATTGATGCAGCCAATCTGGCAAAAGGAGATATTCTGCAGATCATCACAGCGACCGAAAAGAAAACACTGCTGGAAGCTGAATGCGATGGAAGCTGCCATGTATCATACAGTATGCAGGCGCCGGGTTTCGCCAGGATCGAAATTGCACGCGTTCTCATCGCTGGCCTGCCCTTGCTGCCTGTTTTGATTTCAAACCCAATTTATTTTGTATAGCAGAACTATTTACCAATAGCTACATTTGGAAAGTGCAACAGAAATCGAAAGCGGCAATCCTCTTCAAACCACATAGGGAAATTGGTTCCCCACACGTTATTTAATAAATTGAAATGCATTCCGCCTTGCATATTGGGTTGTTCATTGGTGAAATTGAGCAATGCGGGCTGCCCGGGCGCAACAAGGGGCGAATCGAGTGCGATAATTTCCATTTCTTCATGGCAGTCTTTACACAAAACGCCTTTCCCCACTGCATGCAGATGCCGATTACCATTTTCTACCACATCCAGCGGAGAAATATATCCCCCGAGCTTTTCAATACTCCATTGTGCAAGCTCAGAATGCAGTGGTTTAAAAGTGAACCAAAATGCTTCGGGCAAACGACAGGCGGGTTTATTAAACCATTGCAAATCGATTTTGACCTCAGTTTCGTTTTGCGGGAAAGTATAGTGCAGGTAAAAATCCAAGGGGCAACCATATTCCCGGCTGCAAAGCGGTTCAGCCCGCAAATGGAATAAAACTTGCGTATCAACCGCGGTTGTTTTCATATACTGTTCATCTACCATTGGCTGCCAGAAACGGCTGGGGGGATTAGTGGTTTCCATGCCCGGTTTGGTGAAATCCTCCCGGCTCCAATAATTATTCTGTTCTTCCGGACGAATGTATTGGTGGAAGAACCGTTCATAATCCTCAGTAGAAAAAGTCTGGTAGCGCACCACCCCCAGCGAGTGGGAATCATCTGCCCAATTCTTTGTGTTGGAGAGATCCATTAATGAAATAAACGCACCGGTGGAGGGATCGAATTGGATGGTGAATTGCGGCAATTCAATGAACTTGTCGGTGAAAATACCTTTCTCCCAATCCTCAGTCTGCGGACGCGCAGGGCGGATGGTTTGCAGATGCTGACGAGCGGAATCAACGTAGGATGTATCGTTCAATACGTTCACAGCCCCCTGAATATAAGCACGTTTTTCTGCCCAGGAAGATGCAAAAGTAACAAAATTGGGTTTACTGCGAGCTACAGAAAAACTGTCTGCCGAATAATTCTCATGGTCCTGTAAGAAGGTCTTTTCATCCATCCCCCAGGTATGTTCAGGGATCATCAGCAGAGCATTCTGAAAATCTCGAAACCATTTTTGGTCGTGGATGTCGGGGTTTTCAACAAGCCAATGAGTGCGCAGACGCAATAACTCGCGAAACTGGCTGACCTTGATCGGGTCGCTACCCACACCGTGGATCCAGGTATCTCCAATCTCCTGCGTAACAACCGGCAGATGCGGACGGATCGGCTCAAGTTTTTCTGCAAAATCATTCAAGGTTGATGCGATAATGCGGGCATGGGGATAGGTGGTTTGTATTTTTTCAAATGCATCCAGCACCTGCTGTGGATTTTGCGGGCCGAGATTATCGATGGTGTGAGCAAATGCCAGTGCGTCGCCCGTGCCCCCGACGAATTTTATGGAACCGTAGCCACTTTCAACCATTACAATGAGCTCTTTCCCTGAAGGGTGCTGCCAGCGAAAAAGCGGGGGAACACTGGGGATAGTAGAGCCCGGATTAATACCAATATGCAAGAACTTGATATCTGCTTCAGCCATAAGTGGAATGATTCCACGGGTATGCCCCGGCACATCGGTAAACTTGGCGGCAATGGTATGTTTCCCGAAACGGCGATCAAGTTCCTGTGAAATGGATAATCCAAAGCGAAAGAGTTCCACATCCATCAATTCGGTATGTGTTGTGAAGGGCAGCGCATGCCAGGTTATATCTCCTGCCAGGATCGCGTTTTCCATTTCTTTGCGCTTTGCAGGCTCCGCTTGTTCGAGGTATTCATAGATGAGCCAGGAACCGGTGGTCCAGATAAATTTTTCGGTTCTTTCCATGGCGCGTATCTTTCGTGCAGTAGCCAGCGCAGTGGGAATGTAATTTGAAAAATAATTCTGAATAACATCAGCAGCAGAATCAGTAAAACCGATATCCAAATGTGTTTTGAAAATGAGATGAATTGTTTGACTCATAATCCTATCCTTTAGGAAATGCTTTACTGAATCAGAAAGATGTATGATCTTCTTTTAATATTTTATCCTCAATAAGATTACAGATTGAAATTTGTTTTTCGGTTCGATGTAGTGTAAGAATTATGTATTTTTTTAACAAAACCACAGAAAAACTGTACAATATAATAAATACGAAAAGAATGAGGTGGTTCAATGAGTAATGAACAAGTCGACCTACTTAATATTTTCAATCAAGTTTCAAAGACGTTGAAAACCAATCAAAATTCCTTAAATGAAGCAGATGAATATAACCATGATCATGGGGATAACATGGTTCAAATTTTTGAAGTGATCACTACGGCGATGAAAACAAAGAAGAACGCTGAACCAGCCGAACAACTGGAATATGCAGCCCAGTTACTGCGCCAAAAATCATCCAGCGGATCAGCGAAAACATATGTGAATGGGTTGACGCAAGCTTCCAAACAGGTCAGCGGTAAATCATCGATCGATATGAATACCGTACTTCCTCTGCTGCAAACGCTGTTGAGCGGTGGTGAGACAGAAACATCTACCGGCAGCGGTGCACTAGGTGACTTGCTGGGATCACTGCTTGGTGGAAGCACCTCTACAACTCAATCAGGAGCGAGCGACGGTCTGGATCTGAGTGATCTGCTTGGAGCGGGCTTATCTTATATGCAATCCAAACAATCCGGCAGCTCTGATATGGAAGCACTTTCCAAAGCACTGTTGGGAGGCTCACAATATAACAGCAATCCTTATCGATCCCAATCAGGTGAATTAGTAGCCAACACCGTGCTACAAGCTCTCACTGGTTTGATGAGCAAGTAGTGTTTTAGAAAAGCCAATTTGAACAAGAGTTGGCTTTTCTATTTAAACGAACGTATAATCTTTGGAATTTACAATTGAGGGAAGATCATGCCTTACTTTCTAATTATCATCGGGTTCGTTTTACTTGTTCTATTGGTGATGCTTTTCCGTACACTTCAAGTATCTGGAAACACCCCAATGAGCTCAACCACTGATCTACTTACAGTAGATTCCAAGAAAACAGCCGAACATCTTGCTGAAGCGATCAGGTTTAAAACAATCTCAAAATTGAGCATGGATGAAACCGACTTTAAACCATTTAAAAACTACCATCAATGGCTTGAAAAGACTTATCCGAAACTGCATGCAGTTTTGAAAAAAGAATCAGTAAACCAGCACAGTTTGTTGTATTACTGGAAAGGTACCAATGCTGGATTAAAACCTGTTCTCTTTGCCGGCCATTTGGACGTTGTACCGGTTGAAGAGGTAACCTTATCTGCCTGGCATGCCGATCCGTTTAAAGGAGAGATCAAGCAAGGTTTTATCTGGGGACGCGGTGCTTTGGATATGAAAAATCATACCATTGGGATGTTCGATGCAGTAGAGACCCTGGCAGCATCTGGTTTTCAGCCCAAGCGTGATATCTATTTTGCATTGGGGCAGGATGAAGAGATATCAGGAAAAGATGGAGCAAAAAGCATTGCAGCTCTTCTCAAGAAGAGAGGAATTCAATTAGCGGCTGTGCTGGATGAAGGCGGGATGATCAGCCACGGGTTGGTACCCGGGGTGGAAACCCCGGTTGCCTTGATCGGCGTGGGTGAAAAAGAATATGTAACTGTTAATCTCACCACGAAGGGAACTCCCGGGCACTCATCCAACCCACCGCGCCAAACCGCGATCGGGGTATTGGCTCGCGCGATTGCATTGTTGGATGATAATCCTTTTGAAGCGCGACCCGAACTTGCTATTGAGACCTTGAAGAGAATTGCATATTTATTTCCATTTTCCACGCGTTTTGTACTGGCAAATACATGGTTATTAAAACCGGCATTGGTTAAACAACTGGAAAAAAGGGTACAAACAAATGCTCTCATACGAACCACCCATGCTGCAACTGTGATCAAAGGTGGGATCAAGGATAATATTCTACCTGCTGAAGCTTGTGCGAAAATTAATTTTCGCCTTTTACCGGGGGATTCTCAGGAAACCGTGTTACAACATATTCGCAAGGTTGTGGATGATCCCCGTGTGGAAGCAGCCATTGATGTGGCTGATGCCTGGGGACCCAGCAAGGTTTCAACGATCAATACACCAGCTTATAAAACACTTGAACTTGTTATTCGGCAGGTTTTTGGTGATATTCCGGCTGCTCCTTATTTATTGATGTTTGCCACGGACGCACGCCATTACCAGGAAGTCAGCGAACAACTTTACCATTTCTCTCCACTTTCCATGGAAACAGAGGATATGGGCAGAATGCATGGAATTGATGAACGCATCAGTGTGGATGCATTGGCAGGCATGGTGAAGTTCTACGCACGCTTACTGAAAGTTTGGGGTGAAGCAGAGTTTTAAGAAGTCTTTTTCTTAGAAAGACTAATTTTGTAAATAAAAGAATCAACCGCACCAAATTTATATTTGTACGATTCATTCCCGCGCATGAAATCGAATACTATGCGGGAATTTTCAATTGCCCATTGGATCAAATAACTCAATAAAACCCATCCTGGAGAAAAATGCTGCAGCTCACTATGGATGCCGGAATTATAAATATAAATCGTTTTTTGATCGTCAAAACACAGATATCCGGCTGACAGGATACCATTGATCTCAAGGAAACACAATTTGAGAATGCCTTGAGAGAAACCCCAGGAAAAAAGGCTTTGCATGTGGGTTCGCATGGCGGGAGTCAAAAATATTTTCTTCGCGGGATCGTCTTGCATCAAGTCCAAAAAGACCTCCCCACTTTTTTGGAGATCTTTTTCATCAGTCACAAAGAAAAATCGATAATTTTCCGATTCCTGTTCCACCCGGCGTACTTTTCTTCGGATCTCGTGGCGCTGCTTTTTATCAAGACTTTCCAGATACGTATCCCAACTACCGGGCAGGATGAAATAAGGAGCGGGTTGGTCCTTCTCGATGGTACAGGAAACGTTTTTCGAAAGAGATGTGTTTTGGAAAAAATGAAGTAATAGAGAAGTAAAATGGAGATTTGTAAAATCAATTTGATCCCATAGATCAGGGACCTCATCCATTAAGTGGTGGATCACTGCTTCACAAAAACTATCAGCGAGTGCGACAGAGACAATAAGATCAAGGTAATCAGAAATCTCTTTACTCCCAATGAATGTGAGCAAAGCTTTTCCATCATGAACGGTTCGAAACAAGGGTGCAATACCCACCAATTTCTCCTGTTCATAACCCAAGAGAATATACGGTTCCCCATTTTCCCATTCTCCTCCGCCCAATGAATACCACCATAGCTTTAGATAGCCATATTTCAAGAAAGGGACGTTCACAGCGCTGGTTTGCAGCAATGCGTCCCAGGCAGGTTGAAGATCATCATGAAACGAATGCTGGACTTTTATTTCCATGTTCACCTGAAAGAAAAAGTTTGTGTGGTTATTATACCGGGTACATCATGATAAAATCTTTGCGATATGCATCAACAAAGAATTATCCTGGCTTCTTCTTCCCCACGCCGCAGAGAACTGATTTCCTGGATGGATATTCCATACGAGGTAATCTCGGCTGATATTAATGAAGATCATCAAAAAGGCGAACATCCCATCGATTATGTTCAGCGCCTGGCATGCGAAAAAGCGGAAGAAATATTTAACAACAATCATCCTGCTTCTGTCATTTTAGCTGCCGATACAATTGTTATTAATGGCGAACAAATTTTAGGAAAGCCGAAAGATGAAGATCAAGCGACCGAGATGCTGCTTGACCTGCGGGGAAAAATCCATCAGGTGGTTACTGCCATTTGT
>DHHD01000100.1:38263-60954 GCA_002403105.1 Anaerolineaceae bacterium UBA4781
TCGTTTAACCCCGTATCGGAATTCAACGGGTGTTTTGCCAGCGTTATGGGTTTTCCATTTTGCCATATTGAAAGAAATCTGCAAAAAATAGATGGGTATAATTGTGTACCAACGGCAGAACGATGCCAAAAGAATCTTCATTACTTCTGCCCGATCTATGTGCGTGTTTTGAATGGTGAAGAAATAGGATAAAAGAATGAATAAAATTGCTAATATATTTTCGATCATGGTGATTCTCGCCTTCCTTATTGGAGGGTGTGGACCAAAAGATGCAGATACACTCCCAACCCCTGTTATTGCCAAAACAACTGCACCGGATGTTGAATCTACTGCATTAAGCTACCTGGAAGCCTGGCAGAACAAGGACTATACAGCAATGTATGGTTTTTTTGCACAACAAAGTCAATCGGCCATGACCCAAGAGTCGTTTACGGAACTACTTACTGAATTCACAAAGAACATGACTCTGTCATCGTTAACCGCAGAGATTTCTTCAACAGCCACCAGCCCAACGACGGCTACTGCTAAGTTTCTTGTTAATTACACAACATCCTTGTTTGGAGAATTTAACCGACAGCCCGACACAAATTGGGTTCTGGAGGAAGATGGATGGAAACTGGTCTGGGATAATGGAGCATTTCTTCCGGAATTAGCCGGTGGAAACACTTTAGCGCTGGAAAGAGCAACTCAAGAACGCGGTGATATCTATGATATCAATGGCGAACCTCTGGTTGAGGAAACAACCGCGTATTCCCTGGGGATCACACCGGGAGAGATTGAAGATGGCAAAGAAGGATTGCTTGTATACAACCTGTCTGAATTAACCGGTAAAACAACTCAATCCATCTATGAGTCTTATGAAGATGCCGGTCCAACCTGGTATGTACCGGTGGGGGAAGTATCAGCCGACGAGATCGGCGACCGCTTGAATTCTCTGATCACTCTGGGTGGGATAGTTTTATCGGAATATGAATCACGCTATTATTACGGCGGAGGAATTGCCCCGCAGGCGCTCGGTTATGTACTGGGTATTTCAGAAGACCAACAAGCAGAATATATACAAAAAGGATATTTGGGTGATGAGAGTGTGGGGCAGGCTGGATTGGAAAAATATGCTGAAGAAGTTCTGGCTGGTAAGCCTGCTGCATCCCTCTATGTGGTTAATGCAGATGGACAGATCGTCTCTCGTATTTCTCAGGCTGATTCAACGCCAGTTCAATCGATAACGACAACATTGGAAAAGAATTTACAGATCGAAACACAGAAAGCAATTTCTGGTTTCACCGGTGCAGCCATTGTGATGGAAGTGGAAACAGGCCGCATTTTAGCGATAGCTTCTTCACCAAGCTTTGACCCTAACCTTTTCGATTCGAATAATATCAACAGCGCCGAATTGCTGGATGAGGTGCTGAATGATAAAAATCAAAGTTTATTGAACCGCGCTACCCAAGGTTTGTACCCTCTGGGATCTGTCTTCAAGATCATCACCATGTCAGCCGCATTAGAAAGCGACCTCTACACTCCTGACTCTTCTTATTATTGCGGTTATTATTTTGAGGAACTCGCCGGTGAAAAATTTGAAGACTGGACGCTGGATAAAGGATATGAGGAAAGCGGTGAATTAACCCTGGTAGAAGGGCTGATGCGATCTTGCAACCCATGGTTCTACCATCTTGGTTTGGACCTATTTCGCCAGATGGGCGCTACATATCTTTCGGATATGGCACGCGGTTTTGGCTTGGGAAGCGCCACGGGAATTGACCAGGTTGCTGAAGCTACCGGTTCCATCCCTGACCCTAAAACTGATGGCGATGCCGTGCAGCAAGGAATTGGCCAGGGTGAAATGCTGGTTACACCACTTCAGGTGGTACGATTCATTGCAGCGATCGCCAATGGCGGTACGTTGTATCAGCCACAGTTAATAGAAAGCATGACCAGTTCAACCGGAGTAACAACTTACACTTTTTCACCTGAAGAACAAGGGACCCTGCCGATCAGTCAAACAACACTGGATGCTGTGCGAGAAGGAATGGGCTTGGTTGTTAACGCCAGTCGCGGAACTGCTCACGAAGAATTAAGCGGGTTGAATATCAACATGTTTGGAAAAACTGGAACTGCAACGAACTCAACCGGCGACCCGCATGCCTGGTTCGCAGGGTACACAGATACGAATCGCGAAGATAAACCTGATATTGCGGTTGTAGTGCTGGTTGAGAACAGTGGAGAAGGTTCTGAGATAGCTGCACCTGTCTTTCGACGCATTATCGAAACATACTATTTCGGTGAACCGAAGAAACTATATCCATGGGAAGCCGAATTTAATGTAACCAGGACGCCCACGTTGCAATACACATTGACCCCTACGCAGACCCCGTATCGTGAGCCGGTTGAAATTGAACCAACCCCAACGCCCGCAGGATGATAGAAAAACATTCTGCTGGTATAGTGACCCGCATGCAGGCGGGATTTTATACAGTGAAAACAGAAAATTCTGTTTTCACCTGCCAGCTACGCGGTCGTCTAAAACAGCATAAGATAATGGAAGACCTGGTCGCAATTGGCGACCGGGTCTTGATAAGTTCTTTAGATGAAGAGCAGGGGGTTATTGAAGAAATTTGTGAACGAGAGCGCGTGTTGGTGCGGATGGCCCCAACCACACGCGGGATTTATAAACAAATCCTGCTGGCAAACCCGGATCAGAATGTATTTGTATTCGCCTGTGCTGACCCTGCACCCAGCTTACGAATGCTCGATCGTTTTTTAGTAATTACTGAAAAGCAAAAGATCGATGCATTGATTGTCGCCAATAAAGTGGATATGCTGGACCAAACGCGAGCGGCGGAAATTTTCTCTCCTTATTCACTATTGGGGTACCCGGTTGTTTATACTTCAGCCAAAGAAAATACTGGAATTCAAGAACTGAGAATTTGTTTACAAGGAAAACTTTCTGCCTTTGCTGGACCTTCTGGAGTAGGGAAAACCAGTCTACTGAATGCTCTTCGTCCAGGACTTGGCCTGGAAGTTAAAACAGTTAAGGAGAGCTCTCATAAGGGAAGACATACGACCATTGTGCGCCAACTTTTTTCTCTGGATGAGACAAGCATGGTTGCTGATCTTCCAGGGATCCGCCAGCTTTCTGTGTGGGATGTCGAACCGGAAGAATTGGATGGATATTTTTGCGAATTTCGCCCGTTTGTAAAAAGCTGCCAGTTTAGTGATTGCCGCCATGAACAAGAACCCAATTGTGCGATCAAAAAAGCTGTTCAGAGCGGTGCAATCAGTGCAGCCCGCTATGATTCTTATTTACGTTTACGAAGAGAACTTGAAACATATCAGAATTATTGAAAATATCTTTATGAATTGGAATTCCTATGAAAAATAGATCCATCACTTTTTCTTGTTTACTTATGATACTTACTGCATTGATCATTTCCTCCTGTACAGTATTGACTTCATCGAAAAGCATCCCCACCACTACTGAACCAACTGCCACGGCAGTTCCTTTAAAGGAAGCAACCCTGTGCACTGCTAATGAACCCGAAACCTTATTTTTTTATGGAAAAAGCAGTAAAGGCGCTGATCTGATCTTCGAGGCAATTTATGATGGTCCATTCGAGTGGATCGATTATTCACCCCAGCCGATCATCCTGGAAAAGACACCAACCATGAGCGATGGCAGCGCGAGCTATATACCGGCAGGTGTGCAAGGCGGTGACCTGATCGTGGATGTAGAAGGAAATATTACTAATCTGACAGAAGGGGTTCGTCTATTCCCGCGCGGCTGCCAATCACTCGATTGCGCCGTCACCTGGGATGGATTAAGCCAACTGCAGATGGATCAATTGACATTGGTATACACAATCAAGGAAGGTGTGCGTTGGTCAGATGGCGAAAATGTAAAAGCAACTGATTCTCAGTATGCTTATCGACTTGCTGCAGACCTTCAAAATACAGAATTTGAAGAGAGCATTGACGAAATTGTATTGTATGAGACCGTGGATGAACGTACTGTAAAAGTTACAACACTGCCCGGATTGGTCACGTCAGATTACACCTCGTTTTTTTTCTCACCTTTACCGCAACATATTTGGAGTACTTTTGCTCCTGCAGATCTGAATGGAACGGATGTCGCTGCAAAATTTCCCATTGGTTGGGGACCCTTTAAAATAACAACCTGGCAAGCGGGGGAGAGCATTACGCTTGAGAAGAATGAATATTACTTTCGTACTTCAGAAGGATACCCGGCATTGGATAGGATCGAAGTTAAATTCCTAGAAGCGGGCACTTCTTTCAATGACCTGGTTGAGAAAAATGGTTGCGATGTGATCGATGATTCACTTATCACCGATTCAATATACAGTGAATTGAGCACACTGCAAAGTAACCCTGCATTTCGGGTGGATATTCTTCCGGGAGAAAACTGGCAAGTGTTATTGTTTGGAATCACGCCAGCTTCTTATGATGATGGATATTACCCATATGGATCCGATAGACCTGATTTGTTAAGTGACGTCACGATTCGCAATGCCATTAAACAATGCATTGACCAAAATGCCATCCTAGAGCAGCAAGGTATCGTTGGGAATGATCATTCCTTTGTTTATTTTCCATACGATGTACAGGATAGCAGTCTTTCCAATGAGGTTGTGACATACGATCCGGTGAGCGCCAGTGCAGTATTGGATGCAGCGGGTTGGAAAGATTATGATTCCAACCCGGCTACACCCCGTGTGGCGTATGGAGTGGACAATGTTGTTGATGGAACAATTTTTTCTCTCAATCTGTTCACTACAACCAGTACAAAAAACGCACAGATCGCTGAAGTTATCAAAACCTCCCTTTCAGCTTGCGGGATCGAGACAAAAGTCTATGCAACGCCTACCACTGAATTATATGCAGAAGGACCGGAGGGAATTCTTTTTGGGAGAAAATTTGACCTGGCATTAATTTCATGGAACATTAACGATACGCTGCCGTGTGAATTATTTGAGAGTGAAGAAATTCCGAGCGAAACCAATTATTGGATCGGTGAAGATGATGGGGGCGGGAATATAACAGGTTATCAAAATACCGAGTTTGACACTCTGTGCACCAAAGCCCGGTTCGGCAGTACAGATCCAGAGACAGCATTCAATGTACAAATCCAAGCAGCGAAAATTCTTGACCAAGAGACACCCTTCATATCCTTGTTCTTTGACGCAAAAATATTTATTGTAAATTCAAAACTCTGTTTTTCCGAGAAAAAAAATAGTGAAAAATATCCATATTCTTCGCTGGAGTATTGGGATTTTCGTGACACTTGTAATTAGATGTATAATGGGAAAACAGATACAATAAGACGATATTGGCCATGTTGCGAGTCGACTTAGGATAGGTGAATAGTTGACATGCCATTTTAAGTATTGTAAAATAATCCGAACTTTTAGCCAGGTCCGACAGATATAAATTATCTGTTTGGAAAAATTCTTCAGTAAAGGGCATTATCAATGGCAGAATTATACAGTATCAAAGACCTGGAAACACAATTTCATACAAGGGAAGGGACAGTCCATGCTGTCAACGGGGTTTCATTATCCCTGCAGGAAGGTGAAACACTCGGTATTGTGGGGGAAAGCGGATGCGGAAAGAGTGTTTCCATGCTCTCCACATTAAGATTAATCCCTCAGCCCCCAGGTGAGATTGTTGCGGGGGAAGCAATTTTCCAAGGAAGAGATTTACTAAAATTATCACGAGAAGAACTACGCCACGTACGCGGTGCGCAGATTGGATTTGTTTTTCAAGATCCAATGACTTCTTTTAATCCTGTACACACGATCGGGAAACAGTTAATGGAGCCGCTTGAAATTCATCTGGGCATGAATAAAAAACAAGCTTGGGATCGAGCGATCGAAATGCTGAAAATGGTGCGCATTCCCAATCCGGAAGATCGCTTGAAAGATTACCCGCATCAATTTTCAGGTGGAATGCGCCAACGCGCAATGATCGCCATGGCTCTCTCCTGCTCCCCTCAAGTTCTTATTGCTGATGAACCTACCACTGCACTGGATGTAACAATCCAAGCGCAGATCATGGACCTTGTTTTAAGCTTGCGTAAAGAACTTGGTATGTCTATTATTTGGATCACACATGATTTGGGTGTGGTTGCCGGTATTGCAGATCGAGTGATCGTAATGTATGCAGGTTATATTGTAGAAGAAGCCAGGGTGAAAGACCTGTACGCCAAACCAGAACACCCTTATACCTTAGGTTTATTACGCAGCCTCCCACGGTTGGATATGGATGAGAAGAAACGACTTGCTTCCATCGAAGGTGTCCCACCGGTTCTTTTCAAAAAACCAAAATTCTGCCCATTTGCTTCGCGCTGCTCATTCCGCATCGAAAAATGCTTGGATGAAAATCCATCATTAATGTTGGTGGGTGAGAATCATAAAGCAGCCTGCTGGGTTGACACCTATACTGGGAAGGAGCGCTAATGCCCGAAAAAGATGTAATCTTGCATGTCGAAGATCTAAAAATGCATTTCCCGATCAAACGGGGTGTTATTCAACGAACAGTCGGATATGTTCATGCTGTAGATGGAATCACGTTTGATATTTATCGGGGTGAAACCTTGGGTTTGGTAGGAGAATCGGGTTGTGGAAAAACCACTGCAGGGCGCACCATTCTGCAATTATACAAACCAACTGCCGGACAGATCGTCTTTGAAGGTAAAGACCTGGTTAAATTAAAAAACGAAGAAATGCGCCAGATCCGCCGCAAGATCCAGATGATCTTTCAAGATCCCTATGCCAGTTTGAATCCTCGCATGACAGTCGAGGAGATCATCAGTGAACCTTTACTGGTTCATAATATTGAGAATGGAAAAGAAATTCATGACCATGTAAGAAGTCTATTGGAGCTGGTTGGATTGAACCCTGCTTATGTTGACCGCTACCCACATGAATTTTCAGGCGGGCAAAGGCAGCGTATCGGAGTGGCTCGTTCGCTTGCCTTAAAACCAGATCTTATTGTTTGTGATGAGCCAATTTCTGCGCTGGATGTTTCTATTCAAGCGCAGGTTGTAAACTTACTGGAAGACCTGCAAAAAGAATTTGGATTAACATATCTCTTTATTGCTCATGACCTTTCCATGGTACGCCATATCAGCACCCGCGTCATTGTGATGTATCTGGGCGTCTTTGTAGAAATGGCTGATCGAAAAACACTATATGAAAATCCGATGCATCCATATTCTATTGCACTGCTTTCTGCAGTACCGATCCCTGATCCTAAAGTAGAAGAAAAACGGAAGCGCATCATTTTGGAAGGTGATGTGCCCTCTCCCATTAACCCGCCATCCGGATGTCGATTCCGAACCCGATGCCCGCTCGCACAGGCAATTTGCGCCGAAGAACGACCGGAGTGGAAAGAAGTAGAACCAGGTCACTATGTGGCCTGTCACTTTTGGTACAACACCAAATCCCTACAAAGGAGGTGATGTTAGAGATTAGAAGATAGGCTGTTTGAAGTAACTTAGATCCAAAAAGTAAAAATATATGGAGGAGCAAGATGCGTTCAAAATGGTATGTTTTATTTAGTGCATTGGTAGTACTTGCGACACTCCTCGTTGCTTGCCAACCGGCAGCTGAAGAAGCAGCACCGGCAGCGGAAGCAGTTGAGGAAGCGGCAGATGCGGAAGCATTCTGGCGCACGTCTGCAGATCCTACCACATGGGTAGAAACATCGATTGGTGATCCCGAAACTCTCGATACCTCCCGCGATTACGAAACCGGCGGTGGCGAGATTTTGGCAAACGTGTATGATACCCTCGTTTTCATGGAAAAAGATCAAGCTTCAACTTTCGTTCCCATGCTGGCCACGGAAGTTCCTTCCCTTGAAAATGGTGGAATCTCTGAAGACGGTATGACTGTTACCTTCAAGATTCGCGAAGGCGTAAAATTCCATGACGGTTCCGATATGACCGTTGATGATGTTGCCTTCAGCTTCGTGCGCCGCATTTTGGCAGGAAGCACCGTTTCACCGCAGTGGATGCTTGTCGAACCATTAATGGGTGCCGGACTTGTGGATATTGCTGAAGTTGTGGATCCCGCGAATCCCCCCTATGATGATCAGGCAACATTGAAGACCTATGATGCTGCAACACTTGCTACAGTATGCGAACTTGTACAATCCAAGGTCGTTGCTGATGCTGCTGCTGGAACCGTAACCTTCAACCTTTCACAACCCTGGGCTCCCTTCATCGCCACACTGGCGAATGGTGGATGGGCTGTTGTTGAAAGCAAAGCATGGGTAGGCGCCAACGGTGGTTGGGATGGCGATTGCGCAACCTGGCAGAATTACTATGCAGTCCCCACCGAAGAGCTGAACCAGCTTGGTATTGGTAACAGCGCCATGGGAACTGGGCCATACGTATTCGATCATTGGACCCCCGGTGAAGAAATTGTTTTGACCGCCAACGAGAACTATTGGATGACCGAACCCATGTGGGAAGGCGCTCCAACAGGCGCTGCCGCGATCAAGACCGTTGTGATCAAACAAGTTGGTGAATTCAGCACCCGCCTGGCAATGGCGCAAGCTGGAGATGCCGACAACATTCTCGCAGGTTCAACCGAAGACTGGCCGATCCTGGATGAAATGGTCGGCGGCGAAATCACCTATGCAGAATATATGGCTGGCGAACCAGTCGTAATCACCGACCCAACCAAACCATTCTACAAAGTCACTGATATCACCTTTGCAAATACCCGAACTGATATTGGCTTTAACTTCAATGTCAATGTTGAAGGTGGAAATTCCTTCATCGGCAGTGGTGTATTGGATGGCGATGGAATTCCCGCAGATTTCTTCTCTGATGTCCACGTCCGACGTGCTTTCAGCTACTGCTTTGACTATGACACCCTGGCTACAGAAGTAATGCAAGGTGAAGCCAACCGTGCCCCAGTACTTATGCTGCCCGGTATGATTGGTTATGACGAAGAAGCTGAACAATATACCTACGACATTGACAAGTGCGTGGAAGAACTACAAGCTTCTGAATGGGTTTCTGAAGATGGAACACAACTCTATGACCTTGGTTTCCGCATGTCCGCTGTTTACAATGTGGGCAATACCCTGCGCCAGACCATTGCTGAATTAGTGCAGGCTGGTATGCAGGAAGCCGGTCCACAGTTCGTGGTCGAAGTTGTAGGTTTACCATGGCCAACCTTCCTGGCAAATATCAATGCCAAGAAAATCCCGATCTTCATCATCGGCTGGCTGTCTGACTACTTCGACACCCATAACTGGACTTCAACCTTCACTTCTGCTTACTATTCATTCAAGCAGAACTTCCCCGATGAATTGCGTGCGCAGTTCACCGAGATCAACTCACGCGCTGTACAGGAGAACGATCCTGCAGAACGCGAGAAGATCTACAAGGAAGAATTCAACACTCTCTATCACGAAACAGCCCCAGCTATGCTGCTCTTCACGACCAAAGGCCGTCACTATGCACAGCCTTGGGAAAATGGCTGGTATGCTAACCCGATCTATTCCAACAAGTGGTACTACTCTCTGTCGAAAGACTAAGATCGAGTTAATAAAAGCGCTGAGGGTAGGGCAACCTACCCTCAGCCAAACCGAACGAAACGAGAAGAAAAAATGACCCAATATATTGTTCGTAGATTACTGCTCATGCCACTAACCTTGATCGGTGTAACTCTACTCATTTTTGGAATGCTTTCATTTTTATCCCCCGCAGAACGTGTATCTTTATACGTTCGTGATATTCCTAAGAATGACATCGTGATGAATTCGCTCATTGAACGTTATGGATTAGACGATCCATTCCTTGCGCAATATTGGAGATGGATGGTCGGACAAAAAGACGCCGAAACGGGAGAATGGGCTGGTGGAATACTGAGAGGTAACTTCGGGTATTCTCGATCTGCGAACCAAAATATTGTCGATCTGATCAAACGACGCTTCCCTGCAACCGTTGAACTGGCACTCTATTCCATCGTCCCATTAATTGGTGTGGGCACCTGGTTGGGAATTGTTGCCGCGAAGAATCACGACAAGTTAATTGACCAAATTACACGTCTATTTGGTATATTGGGTTATTCATTTCCTTCCTTTGTTTTTGGGCTTCTTATGCTCATGTTCTTTTATGCGAAATATCAAATATTCCCGCCTGATCGATTATCGAATTGGGCAATGCTGGTTGTTTCTGGGGATAGTTTCACCAGTTATACAAGTTTGGTAACAGTTGATGCATTATTGAATGGACGTTTTGATATTTTCTTAGATGCTCTACGGCATTTAGTTTTACCCATCATTACTCTTTCTTACATTAACTGGGCACTTTACCTGCGGATCATGCGTTCTTCCATGTTGGAATCTATGAACCAGGATTACATCGTAACAGCACGCGCCAAGGGTGTGAAAGAAAAAGATGTTCTTAATAAACATGCAAAACCGAATGCGATGATACCAATTGTAACAATGAGCGGGATGACCATTGCGGGTTTATTGAGCGGTGTAACCATCACAGAGACAATTTTTATCTACCCCGGAATTGGATCTGCCGCTGCTGCAGCATCTACTCAATTGGACGTTGTTACAATTCTTTCGTTGGTTTTGCTCACCGGATTCATTCTATTGGTTGCAAATCTAATCGTTGATATCACCTATGCATTTTTAGATCCGCGCGTACGGTTATCCTGAGTTGAGCGAAGGAGACAAATGAATGGCTGAAGCACAAGTACTTGATAAAAAGCTTGAAGGGTTGATCGGTGAATATACCGAGCGTAAAGTCTCTCGTACAGAGAAGATCTTAGGACCTGAACTGTACCGAATTCTCAAAGGAATTTTCACCACACCTTCATCTGTTGCTGGTTTCATATTGATCGCCATATTTATTTTGGTAGCAGTATTTGCACCACAAATTATTCCTCCAAAAGAGAACACACTGGATCC
Organism: Anaerolineaceae bacterium UBA4781; assembly: GCA_002403105.1. Lineage (GTDB taxonomy): Bacteria > Chloroflexota > Anaerolineae > Anaerolineales > Anaerolineaceae > UBA4781. Next base: position 49,220 of record DHHD01000100.1, read on the forward strand.
CTTCAAGATCATGCGTGATGGGTTTGGATCGGTTCCAAAGACTCCTGGTACCATCTGGGCGAAAAACCCACCAACGGTACCCTGGTGGTATCGTACCTTTGTTGGCGATGAGTGGGTGCACCTATTTGGAACTGCCAGCGGCGGCTGGGATATTTTTTATGGTGTGATCTGGGGAACCCGCACAGCCATCAAAGTTGGTCTTGTTATTGAAGGTATCACACTGTTATTGGGAATCATCATCGGCTGTCTGGCTGGATTCTATGGTGGAATTTTAGATACGATCATCATGCGTGTGGTCGAAGTATTCCAAACTTTCCCATTCCTTATGGCGGCTATGACACTGTCGGCGATTTTAACACCGATCATCGGGAAAGGGATATGGCCGGCAACCATTGCGCTGGTTGCATTTGGATGGATGAGTTACGCACGCTTGATTCGTGGAGATATCCTTTCTGTTCGCGAGCGCGATTATATTCTGGCAGCACGTGTTGTTGGTGCCAAAGATAGCCGTATCATGTTCAAACACATTATCCCAAATGCAATCTATCCAACGCTGGTGGTGGCCTCACTGGATATTGGATCCATCGTGGTATCTTTTGCTGCATTGAGCTTCTTGGGCATTGGTACTGAAATCGGATATGCTGACTGGGGACAACTGGTCAGTTTCGCCCGCAACTGGATCCCACAATTGGCGAATTACTGGTGGATTCTGATCTACCCCGGAATGGCACTGGTACTGTTTGTCTTGGGTTGGAACTTAGTTGGAGATGCCTTGCGGGATATCATGGATCCCAGGATGAGAAACAGATAGGAAAAATCAAAAACAATAAACAGGGTTTCGTAAAAGCGAAACCCTGTATTTTATTAAAAACCTAAAGTATGTTAAAATATCTACCTCTTAAAGGGAAACCCATTAATGGGGCGTGGTGCAACGGCAGCACAGCAGACTTTGAATCTGTTTATCTTGGTTCGAATCCGAGCGCCCCAGCTTGAGATACTATGAAAAAGATGAAACGCGAGCAAACTGATCTGAAGTTGGCTCGCTGTTTTATTAATACCAAAGGAAGTGGAAAATGAAAATAGGATCAGTAATTCTGGCAGCCGGTCTCAGTAAAAGAATGAACTCTGCGATCCCCAAAGTCATTCATCCTCTATTAGGAAAACCATTGTTATCGTATGCGATCGAATCAGCTAAAGCTGTAGCAAGTATTCCGCCAGTTGTGGTTGTTGGATTTGCCAGTGAAAAAGTGATGGATGCGATCAAAGCGGATGTATCTTATGCTCACCAAATAGAGCAATTGGGCACTGCTCATGCCGTACAGATGGCTGAAGCTCAACTTTCAGGAAAGGTCGAGCTGGTAGTTATAACATCGGCAGACATGCCGCTTGTATCAGCCGGGACGTTAAAGAAATTAATTGAACTGCAAGAAAAGAATGATGGACCGATGACCATGGTTAGCATCACCGGTAACGAATCCAGAGGATTCGGACGCATTCTTCGAGATGATTCAGGAAATGCGATGGCTATTGTTGAAGAAAAAGTAGCGACCGCCGAACAACTGAAGATCAATGAATACAATGCCGGTATTTATTGTTTTAAAGCAGATTGGTTATGGAACGCATTAAAAAAAGTAAAAAAATCTCCTGTTGGGGAGTATTTTTTAACTGACCTGTTAGAAATCGCTGTACAGGCGCGGGAAAAGGTGATGGTGTTGACACTCGATGATGCTGATGAAGCTATTGGGATCAATAACCGTATTCATTTTGCAGAAGTTGAAAAGATCATGCGCCGGCGTATCAATGAGAAATTGATGTTATCTGGAGTAACCATGATCGACCCTGAGCGTGTGTATATTGAGCCTTCTGTGAGTATTGACCAGGATACGATCCTCTATCCAGAAACATATTTGCGAGGAAATACACATATTGGAAAAAATTGCGAGATAGGACCGGGTACGATCATTGACGATTCAACCGTTGGCAATGATTGCAGAATACTAAAGAGTGTTCTTGAAGGGGCGGTACTGGAAGATCATGTAGAAATGGGTCCTTTCTGCCGGTTACGAACCGGAGCCCACCTGGCAAGCCATGTACACATGGGTAATTTTGGGGAAGTGAAAAAATCTTATCTTGGAAAAGGAACCAAGATGGGGCATTTCTCTTATATCGGTGATGCACAAATCGGAGAGGATGTAAATATCGGTGCTGGAACTATCACATGCAACTATGATGGAGAAAATAAAAATAAAACCGTGATCGGTGATGAAACGTTCATCGGCAGTGATACTATGCTAGTAGCACCTATCACCATAGGGAAAAAAGCCATTACCGGGGCAGGATCAGTAGTCACACGAGATGTTGGCGATGGTGAAAAAGTGGTCGGTGTTCCTGCCCATGTTATTAAAAGCAAAAACGATGAGGAAACTAAAAAATGATGGATCCCAATTTGGATGAAAAGACAAAATTGATTCAGATTGCAATCGAAGCTCGAAAGAAAGCGTATGTTCCATATTCTCATTACCCCGTTGGGGCAGCCCTATTAACAAAATCTGGCAAGATCTATACGGGAGCGAATATTGAAAATGCAGCTTTCTCTGTCACTATTTGCGCAGAACGAACAGCCATTTTCAAAGCCGTATCTGAAGGAGAACGCGACCTGCAGGCTATTGCTGTGGTAACGAAAAATGGTGGAACCCCTTGTGGTTCTTGCCGGCAGGCGATGGCAGAGTTCAATCCGAATATGAAGATCTATATTGCAAACGAGAAGGGCGAATTAGTTCAAGAAACAACCTTAAAAGAAATACTGCCTGGATATTTTGGACCGGAAAGTCTGGTGCAGTAAGAAAAGTATTCATTAGAATGAATGACAACGATCGGTTGATCAATTCTGAAGCGTATGTAATCACTCAGACGGATTACGGTGAAGCCGATCGTTTATACACGATTTTTTCAAGACGGAATGGAAAAATTAAAGCATTTGCGCGGGGTATTCGAAAATCTAAATCACGCAAAGCCGGGCATCTTCAATCACTGTCATTAATTCATTTGATGCTAGCAAAAGGGAAGAACTTTTGGGTTGTTACGCAGGCTGACACGCTCAACCCATATTCCTCCATAAAGAATGATCTGGCCAAAACAGCCAATGCATTTTATATTTTTGAATTAATTGATCATTTTGCTCCTGAAAATGAACCGATTCTTTCATTGTTTCAATTGGCGAAAGAAACTCTTGATCGAATTGAAAGAGAAAGCGACCTATTCCTAATCATAAAGTTCTTTGAATTTCGATTATTGAAAAGCACAGGGTATATGCCGAACCTGGGTACCTGCGTTCAATGCGGCGAAAAGATCTTACCGCAAGACCAATATTTTTCGGCTGAACAGGGTGGTGTGCTTTGCCCAAAATGTGGGTTGAAAGGATATGCTGTTCGAAAAATCAGCTTACCGGCTTTGCGCTATTTGCGTTTTATTCAACGCAGTTCTTACAATGAACTTGAAAAAGCCAAACCAACAAAAGAAATTCAACACGAAATGGAAAGCTTAATGCTGTATTATTTAACATACATCACCGAAAAAGCATTGAATACACCTGCTTTTATTCATCAGGTTGAAAAAACAACAAAGAAAAAGAGAAATGATGATCAAGGAAACTAAAGAATTTTCTCGGGAAGAACAAATTCGAGGATTAATCGAGCAGATCGATGCTTATATTGATCATTACCATGGCGGTTCTGTTGAATTTCTGTCATTAAGAGACAACATTTTAACAGTGCGGTTAGGTGGAGCCTGTGAATGTTGTTCATTACAAAATGCCACATTAAAAGGATGGGTGGAAGGTACCATTAAGCAATTCTTCCCCGAAATCGACAAAGTAGAATTGGGTGAATAACGATTTTTGATCCAAAGGATCATGGCTGGTTTGTGAAAAACAAATTAAAGAATGCAATGAGAAAAAACAAGACCCCATCATTATCTTTGCAGATCACTTTCATTTGCTTTGTTCTTTTTTTGCAAGCTTGCACAGCTTCTCGGCAAGAGTCAGTACCCATAAATTCTGAACTGCCTTTTATTCAAAGCTCAACATTAAAAGCGATTGACCAAAATTTTGATTTTTTCAATCAGACTTTGCGATTCGATTACCTTGATACCTTCAGCGGAGTATCATCGAATATGATCAATGAGATAACCCAGGATCAATTTGGATTAATTTGGATCGCTACTTTTAATGGGTTGAATAGATATGATGGAAAAAATTTTACTGTTTATAAAAAAGACGATTCTGACAAAAGTAGTTTAATCAATAATGCTGTATGGGTGCTTTATGAAGATCAGGATGGGAATCTTTGGATAGGGACGGATGGTGGCCTGGAAAAATTTGATCGCGCTTCCAATTCCTTCAATCATTATCAGAATAATCCAGCCGATTCAAAAAGCCTACCTAATAATTTTGTACGTTCCATATTAGAAGATTCCAGAGGAAATCTATGGATAGGTACATCAGGGGGTGGTCTCAGCAAGTTCGATCCACAAACTGAAAAATTCATCACCTACATTCATGATGAAGAGAATCCATATAGTATTACCAGCAATATTGTTCGTGTTATTTACGAAGACTCACGAGGATACCTTTGGATTGGAACATGGAATGGATTGGATCGATTCGATTATGAAACGGAAAATTTCTTTCATTTCAATCAACGAGCTACCGGAGATACCCCACAGTATTTCTATGACCTCAATCATGGAATGAGGGGTTTTGATATCGCAGAAGATGTTTTCATAACGACCGAAACACAATATGATATCTCTAATGTATCAGTTGAAAATAATATCGTCGATATTGAAGAAGATATTAATGGGGATCTATGGTTGGCTACATTGGGCGGTGGAATAAAGAAACTCGATCCACTTGATGGTTCTTTTCAAATTTATCAAAACGTCGTCAATGAAGAAACAAGTTTGAGTAATAACAATGTTCTGGATATCTTCCATGATTCGGAAGGTAACTTTTGGTTTGGAACAAATGATGGGTTAAACCTTTATGATCGCAGCAATGATCAATTCGTACGCTTTATGTATGACCTTGAGACGCAAGATGCTCTCAACACTTTATCCAATGGGATCATTGCTACAATATTTGAAGACGAATCGGGAATGTATTGGATCGGTACATCAGGTGGGGGAATAAATACATTTAGTCCGGCCATGAATCGTTTCCAGCAAGTAAAAAATGATCCTTCGCGCCCTTCATCATTGAGCAGCAATACTGTATGGGCGTTCCAACAAGATTATGATGAGACGCTGTGGATCGCGAATGATGCTGGTGTGGATATGCAAAGGAAAGGCTCCGGTTATTTTATTCATTATGATCCACACTTCGAAGATTTACGAAATGAAAATGATGCCGTTTATACAATTCTAAGAGCTTCAACCGGAATGTTGTGGATCGGAACAGCGCATGGATTGAGCAGTTTTAACTACATTGAAAACCAATTTATTACTTTTTCTACTTACTCTTATCCTGCTGAAAGCGATCTGAAACGCCTGGAAGAAATTTCTATCACTGACCTGCAAGAAGATTCGGAGGGGAATATTTGGATAGGCACATACGGATATGGCTTACTTAAATTAAACCCTTCAACGGGTATGATCGTAGATTTTCGATATAACGTAGATGATAAAACCAGCATCAGTAGTAATATCGTAAATTCGATCGTTCGTGATGATAAAGGGTATCTATGGGTCGGAACGATTGGGGGGGGACTGAATCGATTCAATCCTCAAACACAAGTATTTACTCGATTTTTAAGTGATCCTGAAAATACGGAAACGATCAGCGACAATACCGTAACTTCTATGGTCATTGATCCAACCGGAATATTATGGATTGGTACCTATAATGGTTTGGATGTTTTCGACCCCACAACTGGATTATTCAAGACTTATTCTATACGCGAAGGCTTGACCAGTGATGCGATACTGGGGATCGTGGTTGACGATAACGGTATTGTTTGGATGAGCACCAGAAATGGTCTTTCTCGATTTGATCCACAGACCGAAGAGTTTATTCACTTTACTTATCAAGATGGTCTACAGAGCAGCGAGTTTCTAAATAGTTCCTGCGCCTTGGGGAATGATGGCAGTGTTTTCTTTGGAGGGTTAGATGGTTATAATGTTTTCTCCCCTGACCTACTGCACGGGAATTCTTATGTGCCTGAAATTGTGTTAACTTCCATCACCCAAAGCGGGGAACCACTGATTTTGGATCAGGGACTGGAAGAAATTGAAGCGATCACTTTAAAATGGCCAGATAATTACTATGAATTTGAATTCTCGGCTCTCAATTACATCAGACCACAAGAAAATGAATATGCATATATTCTTGAAAATTTTGATAAAGACTGGAATTATGTTGAAACACGCTCTTATGGTAGATACACGAACCTAACCCAAGGTACTTATACGTTACGCTTGATCGGTTCTAATAATGATGGAGTATGGAACAGTACCGGTAAAGCGATCACCATTCAGGTCATACCAGCCTGGTGGGAATCACAATGGTTTCGTGCTTCTGCAATTCTGTTGGTTACATTGGCTGTCGTTTCTTTTTACCGGATGCAGTTAATGAATATCGAACGCTACAACCGAAAACTAGCCGAGGAAGTGAAAGAACGAACGGCTGATATTGAAAGGCGGCGCAGGGTTGCAGACGGATTGAGAGAAATATTAATCCGCTTAAATTCGAATTTACCCGTTCGCGAAAGTATTGATTTTATTGCCTGTCAGGTATGCAATCTGCTCTCAGCCCGCTGCGTCATTATTGTGCAGATCATTGGAGTGAAGAGAACAAAGACCTTGGCAGTTTTTCAAAAAGATATTAGCGAAGAAACTGATAATCTTATTAAACAAGAATCTTTTGATGTGCCTGAAGTGGTTATTGAGCGATTGATTCCCAAGATCAAATCGCAGAAATTTGGAAAAACTGAATATGAAAATCCTCAAAGCGGATTTCATGAAACCTATACTGGTGTTCCGATCTATCTTAGCGGTGATATTTTTGGGGGACTCATCATTGAACATGGTACATTAGAAATTCGACATGAAGAATTGGAACTGCTCAAATCATTCGCAGACCAGGTTGGTTTGGCATACGGAAATGAGCTTCTTCGTACCAGAGCCGAAGAGATGGCTGTAGTATCAGAGCGAAATAGAATTGCCAGAGATCTGCATGATGCCATCACACAGACTTTATTCTCTGCAAACTTAATCGCTGATACTCTGGCAGAGGGATGGGGTCTTGAAAAAACAGAAGCATCAGGATTAATTACTGATCTTCGACAATTGAACAAAAGCGCATTGGCAGAAATGCGTACACTGCTCCTTGAACTGCGCCCTACAGCAGTAATCGAAACAGATCTGCGCGACTTATTGGATCAATTAGCGAACATTCTTCGAGGGCGTGCAGGATGTTCGGTAGATCTGGAAATGAAAGGAAAATGCAGATTACCGGATGAGGTGCAAATTGGTTTTTATCGAATTGCACAAGAATCCGTGACAAATATAATGAAACACTCCGATGCACGGAATGTGCGTATACAATTAAAATGCATACCCCTGAAGATCAAAAGAAGTATGCGGTCTTCCAAGAAGATCACATTAATAATTGAAGATAATGGAAGAGGTTTCGACTCTGATAAAGCATCTGCAAGTCGTTTTGGATTGGCTAATATGCGCCAGAGGGCGATCGCGATTGGTGCTGATCTTCAGATCGCTACCGTTACGGGAAAAGGTACCCGTATACAACTTACATGGTTAGAAGGAAAGGAAAACCAGGTGAATGGATAAACAAATTAAAGTCGTAGTGGTCGATGATCATGATGTGGTTCGCAAAGGTATTTCTTCCTATCTGAACATTACACTGGATATTGTAATTATTGGCGAAGCGAGCAATGGACAAGAAGCGGTTGAAATATGTGAGAAAGCAAAACCTGATGTTGTCTTAATGGATCTTGTGATGCCTGTAAAGGATGGAATTGAAGCAACCAAGGAAATACTAATATCTCAGCCGGATATAAAAATCATTGCACTAACCAGTTTTAAAGAAGCTGATATGGTTCAAGATATTATGCGAGTGGGTGCTATGGGGTACCTGCTCAAGAATGTTAGTGGAAAAGAACTGGCAGATGCCATTAGATCTGTGTATGAAGGTACGCCAGCACTGGCACCCGAAGTGACGCGTGAATTTGTGATAGGAACTCAAAAACCACGTACTGGAGATGATCTGACAGAACGCGAAATGGAAGTCTTAAAGTTATTGGTGGAAGGATTGAGCAACCCAGAGATCGCCGAGCGTTTGGTAATAAGTCGTTCAACAGCGCGCGCTCATGTAAGCAATATTCTGGCGAAACTGGAAGTATCAAATCGGTCAGAGGCGGTGGCTATTGCCTTACGTAAACGCCTGGTAAAATAAGATAGTACATTTGTCTAGTCTATTAATTGCCCCTGCGGATAATGCCGACAGGGGCAATTGTCATTAAATTTAAGATGATAAAGCGAATGAGGAGGTGTTTAAAAAGCCTATCAAAGCAGTTTGTAATGCCAGAGCACGGAATAGATGAGAGGAGAAAATAATAATGAAGTCGAAATGGTATTTGTTTTTAACAGCGGTGATGATCCTTTCTACACTTTTGGTTTCTTGCGGACCTGCTGAACCAGCGGCTGAAGCAGAATCAGAAACTGGAAATGAGGAAGGTACCACTGCAATCGTGACATCCAAAGACCCAACCACATGGATAGAGACAACCTTCGGTGATATCGATACATTAGACGTCACTCATGCCTATGAATCAGCAGGTGGCGAAGTGATCGAAAATATATACGATCGTTTGTTATGGTACAAGAAAGATTCCGTAACCGAGTTCGTTCCGTGGTTGGCGACAGAAGTTCCATCCCTTGAAAATGGTGGCATCTCTGAAGATGGAATGACCTATACTTTCAAGATCCGAGAAGGCGTTAAATTCCATGACGGCAGCGATATGACTGTCGATGATGTGGCATTCAGTTGGGTCCGCAATGTATTAGCCGGCGGAACCGATTCGCCACAATGGATGTGGGTAGAACCCCTCTTTGGAGCAGGATTGCTGGATGTTTCTGAATTAGTAGCAGCCTATGATGCTGGTATTTCGTTAGATGATCCACAGGCAATTTACGACTATATTACTAGCGCTGACGCTGTCGTTCCCTACGATGACCGAGATGCTTTGAAAACATATTCTACGGAAACTCTTACAGCGGTTTGTCAATTCGTCCAATCGAAAATTGTTGCTGACCCAGAAACCAATACTGTTACTTACAAACTTGCTCAACCCTGGGCGCCCTTCCTAGCTACCTTCCTTGGATATTGGGGCAGCATTCAGAGCGAAGAATGGGTAGGCGCAAACGGTGGTTGGAATGGCGATTGCGCAACCTGGCCTGACAATTATGCCTGGTCATCAGAAGAATTGAATCAATACCCAATTGGCAATGCTGCTATGGGCACCGGTCCTTACAAATTTGATCATTGGACCCCTGGTGAAGAACTTGTTATGATTGCGAATGAAGACTTCTGGTTAACTGAACCTGCCTGGGAAGGCATGCCTACCGGTGCTGCTCAATTGAAAACTGTTGTTATCAAACAGGTTGGTGAGTTCAGCACTCGCCTGGCGATGGCACAGGCTGGTGATGCCGATAACGTATTAATCGGTTCAACAGAAGACTGGCCTATTTTGGATGGTTTTGTCAAAGCTGAACAAACCTATGCAGAATATATGGCAGGCGAACCAGCAGTTGAGGCTGATTCCACATTACCTTTCATAAAGGTTTCTGATATTTTGGCTGTCAATACTCGCACCGACATTGGATTTGCATTCGAGGTTAATACCGAAGGCGGAAACTCATTCATCGGGAGTGGAAAATTAGATGGTGATGGGATTCCGGCAGATTTCTTCTCAGATGAGCATGTACGGCGGGCTTTTGCCTACTGCTTTGATTATGATACCTATATGAATGATGTACTGCAGGGTGATGGTGTTCGTGCTCCAACACTGATGCTGCCAGGAATGGCTGGATATGATGAAAATGCACCGCAATATACCTATGACATCGAGAAATGTCGCGAAGAATTAAAAGCATCCAGCTTAACCTCTGAAGATGGAACACAGTTGTTTGATCTGGGTTTCCGTTTCTCGGCAGTATATAACGTTGGGAATACTCTACGCCAAACCATTGCTGAGCTCATCCAGGCTGGTATGCAAGAAGCAGGAACACAGTTCGTGGTGGAAGTGGTCGGTTTACCCTGGCCAACATTCCTGCGTTCCATCAATGCCAAGAAGGTCCCAATCTTCATTATCGGATGGATCAGCGACTACTATGATACCCATAACTGGGTAAATACTTTCACTGTTGGATATTACACATTCAAACAATCCTTCCCGGACGAATTAAGACAGGAATTCAATGTCATTGCTGTCGAGGGTGTACAGATAGCTGATCCGGAAGAGCGAGATGAATTCTACAAAGAGGTATTCAACCAAAAGTATTATGAAACTTGCCCCGCGATTTTGCTCTATCACCTTAAAAACCGTGCTTATTTACAGCCCTATGTAAATGGTTGGTATGCGAATGCTGCATATTCCAATAAGTGGTACTACTCACTTTCAAAAGATTAAATAACGCACAGTCTTAAGGCATGAGCGAAAAATATTCTCTCGTGTAAAGGAGTCTGCACAGCTAAATATCGGTTAGCCGGACGCAGACGATCGAACAAGCAGCTGGAGAGGGATCACCCTCCAGCTGCTCTCTTTAAACCCATATCAATTCGTTAAGAACAACTTCTAGTAAGTACAAGTGTTCAATATTTGGTAAAATTGTTTTTCTATGGTGAAAGCATGGCGGATTGGTTATTAACCCTAATTATTGCTGTAAGTCTGGCGATGGATTGCTTTGCGGTTTCATTGGGAATTGGATGTTCTTTACCATCTTGTGATAAGCGCGCAGTTTTTCGTTTGTCTTTTCATTTTGGCTTCTTTCAAGGAGGAATGACTCTGCTGGGCTGGCTGGTGGGGAATACCATTCTTCCCTATAAAGAGAATTTTGATCACTGGATCGCATTCTTATTATTGGCATGGATCGGAATTCGCATGATCCGCGAAGGATTATCCAAGGAAACTGAAACTGTAACAGGCGATCCCACACGTGGTGGTACGTTGATCCTGCTTTCAATAGCTACCAGTATTGATGCTTTAGGTGTTGGTCTCAGTCTATCCATCTTGCAAACCAATATTGCATTCTCCAGCATTATGATCGGATTCGTATCATTTCTATTTACAATCATTGGTTTGAGATTTGGGAATCGCTTGAATAATAAATTTGGAAAAAAGATCGAAATACTTGGCGGATTGGTATTGCTGATCATCGGATCCCGTTTGCTTCTTTCGCATTTGCATATTTAGCTTTTTACCTGATTTTCAAGTTTTCCATGACTTGACATTTTATTGAATTCAGTTGACAATTTCTGCTGCTTCTCCTTCCTTTAAAATTAAAAGGAGGAGAATGGAGGTACATAATGAAAAGAACGAAAGTCATGGTTAGTTTCCTGATTATGGCAGTGGTGGTATTATCTGCTTGCACCCAAAAGGATGCATCAGAAGAAACTACACCAGACCTCGGTGTCGTAAAAACTCAAGCTGTTCAAACAG
>DHHD01000003.1:0-31719 GCA_002403105.1 Anaerolineaceae bacterium UBA4781
CAATTTTTTGTAAAACTATTGACTTTTTTCATAAAGAGGTATATAGAATACGATACTGAGGATATAAAATTAAAATGCCGCGTTCCATTTTAACTATTTCTTGATGAAAGAAAAAGCTAAATCTAGCAACCGCATTCGTGCTGTTTCTAATGCAGTGTCTGGTTTTTTAGCCGGATTAATATTTCCTTTAACTGCATATGCCCTTGAATTTAATAAAACTGATCACCGATTCTCTCTTAATTCCTTTAGTCAACTTCATGCAGCAAACTCTCTGCTGTATCTTATTGAACTGGTACCATTTTTTATTTTTTTCCTCATCCTTTTTTCCTGGTCAAAAGAATCTGAGGATTGGACCGGAATACTTTTCAAACCTGGCCTTAAACAAAAAAGACTTGAAATATTTAAGCAAAAATTGTTTTATGAATCTTTGTTCAACAACAACCCTGTCGCAATCGTTACCATGGATGCTGATCAAAAAATTATTTCAATCAATCAAGCATTCACAAACCTTTTTCAATTTGATCAAGACGAAGTACATTCAAAAGACCTCGATGTAATCATTGCACATGATAACGAACTCGGACAAGCTCAAGATTTCACAAAAACCGTCCTGCATGGTGGAACTATTCATGGAACTGGAAAAAGGTGCAGAAAAGATGGTACTTTTATTGATGTAGAAATATACGGGGTTCCCATTTTTTTGGAAGGAAAACGGATCGGTGTGCTGGGAATGTATATAGACATAACTGATCGAAAAAGGTCAGAGGAAATTATTAAAGAAAACGAATTGCGCTATCGCAGTCTTTTCCACGACTCGCCAATTTCAATGTGGGAAATGGATTTTTCATTACTAAGAAAGTGGATTGAAGATCTCAATTTTGAAAAAGAAGACGATCTACAGTTATTTCTGGAAAAATTAACAAATCCTGAAAAAGAATTTTCTGCATTGATCAGAATTATTGATGTAAACCAGGCCACTCTATCTTTATTTAAGGCATCTGATGCAGAAGTTTTACGAAAAAATATTGGCAAGGTCTTTATCGAACAATGTGCTGAGTCGGTCCGTTCCATCATCCTTGCTTTATTCAATGGTTCATGCCAAATTGAAACTGAAGCCACACAGCGCACATTGGATGGTTTTATCATCCATACCATTATGCGTTTATCGCTAATAAGCGGTTTTGAAAAAGATTGGTCGCGTGTTCATCTTTCAATTTTGGATATTACTGAACGAAAATGGTCAGAAGAAAGAATGCGTTTTCTCAATATGCATGATTCTATGACTGGTTTATATAATCGCTTTTTTTTTGAAACCGAATTAAATAGAATAGCACGCGGACGCCATTTTCCTATTAGCATGATTGTATGTGATCTAGATAACCTTAAAAAGATCAATGACAAATATGGACACACAGCAGGAGATGCTATTATTTGTAAAACTGCAGCGATCCTTCAGGAGAGTTTCCGAGGAGATGATATTGTGGCACGTTTGGGGGGTGACGAGTTTGCGGTGATCATTCCCGATCTGGAAGAGGAGATGGTCAAAAAAATAGCAGTGAGACTGAGAGAGAATATTATCCTATACAATCAAACGTTATCTCAGGATGATCCTTCTCATTGTATAAATCTATCCATTGGTTTAGCAACATCAAAGAATGGGATCGAAATGGAAGAATTGTTTAAACTGGCAGATGAACGCATGTACCTCGAAAAATCATTAAAGAGAAAATTATCTACCAGTGAATAGACCCACCTGAATTTCTCCACTATGTTAGATTTTTATAATACACATGCAAGGCATGACTTAATAATTTTACTAATCGTTTTTACTTTGCACGTCTATCGTTGTTTCATCTATAAGTGGTTCTTCAGGTGTGATTAACCATAAAATAAGGTACACCAAAACTCCCCCCAGCCCCGCAAAAACCAGAACAATAAAAATAATCCGCACAATCGTTGGATCAATATTCAGGTAATCGGCTAAGCCTGCGCATACGCCCGCCAGCATTTTATCAGTTCGTTTACGATAAAGTCTTTTCATTCTTGGCTCCTCTTACCTATAATACGTATTCAGTTTAATAAAAGTTGCATCGGTTAAAGGTTTTCGAGGATGACTTTTTCTCTCTATTTCGATTGCGTCCAATTCGGATAAAAATCTTCTCCCGAAGAATTGGTTAGTTGATATATCGCTTTGGAATCCAGATCCATGATATAGATTTCTCGATTGCTCTGATAATTCGAAGAAAAAACCAGGTATTTACCATCTGCACTCCATTTTGGCATCTCTGTCGATGCTTTGAAAAAAGTAACTTGTTCTAAAATTTCAGTGTCAAGGTTATAGATATAGATTTCTTCAAATTCCGTTTGGGTTGAGACAAATGCAATACGCTTTCCTTCAGGGGACCAGGCGGGTTGAGCATCCTCTGCAGCGTTTTCAGTGATGCGCATTAAATCAAACCCGTCTTTCGACATGATGTAAAGTTCGTTGTTAACATCTCTATCGGATTGGTAAATAATTTTTTCTCCGTCCGGTGACCATGCTGGGAATCCATCAGTAAAAAAGTTGGTTGTTAGCTGGATCATATTCTCACCGTTCAAATCCATCAAAAATATTTCGTCGTCCCCATCTTGGTTTGAAACGAATGCAATTGTTTTTCCATCGGGAGAAATGGTTGGGAATACATCATCTGCCGGATCATCCGTCAGTCGCTTTAATCCGCTCCCATTTTCATTCATTATATAGATTTCTGGATTCCCGTCCCGATCGGATACAAAAACGATCTGTTTTCCATCACTGGACCAGGTTGGAAACACATCCGCATTTTCATTTGTGGTAACTTGCGAAAGAGTCTTAGTTTGGAGGTTGTAAGCATAAATATCAAGATTGCCCTTCCGGTCAGATTGAAAAGTGATCTTTCCCTCTAAACCTGTTGGATCAAGGGGTACTACAACAATTGGTGTTGCAGTTGCAGGGAAAGGTGCTAAAGTTGCCCATACAGTAGAAGTGGGTGTTAGCGTTGTTTCAGGTTCGACTATTTCACCAGGTTGGTCTCGATTATAAAGAGTCTGGCAGGCAGTTATTAGAATGAGCGGTAATAATAAAACTAAAAGGCTTTTTTTCATGGTTAATTTTCCTGATTCACTGTTTGTGTTACATTCGTCAGGTAAAAATCGTCGAAGAGAATATGTACCCCCGCTTCTTCAAAACTTCCGGCAATTAAACCAACATCACCCGATCCATAAGTTTTATCTTGCTGTACGTCTAGTAAATTTCCATTGACATATAAAAATAGATAATCCTGATAGCAGTTGAAAACGATCTGGTTTTTTACTTCACTTGTTAAAATTAATTCCGAAAAGATCATTGTCTCATGCCCCAAAATCTTGTATTCTCCATTTTCTATTTTAAAAATTCCATAATATCCATCACTACTGATTAATCCCGCATAAAAGTTTTTCTCATCCTGGTAACGGCAAATAAGCCCGAAATTATTATCAGATGGTCCTTCTACCCGTTGGGCATTCACTTGCAAACCGATGTCGGTATAATTTCGATAGAGTGTAGAAAAATAATCTGTATTCATTTCATCAATAATAATGTGATAACTTCCATCCAAATAATCAGCCCCACCCAGATCAGTTTCGTTTCGATCCCATCCTGATGTTTCGGTACTAAAGTCATCATAAAAAATGGTTCCGGCTGGTTGTGTAGTCTGTACCTTTGCTTCTGAAAATAAAGCGCTTCCGAAGGGGAGAATACTGCAAGAAGAAGTAACTAAAAGTAATACCATACTGTATATGGTAGGAAAAATACCATGAATCAGATCTTTTCTATGAAATATCATCACGTAGATTATAGTACGCTGTGGTGCTGCTTTGGATTTCTTTCTCTCATTTTATAATGTTATCAATCGCAATAGACCGGATTATGGATGATTGGTTTACTGGATAATGATTGATCTTTCTATCTAAATTTTATGTAGATTTTAAATGGGAAGTCATTAATTGCTTCGCTTGATTAATTGCATATGGCAATAAATGTTCCATTTCTTTTTCGGGACTTATTTTTTCAAGCGTAAAAGGTTCGGCGAATGATACCAGCGGTATTTGATTGAATTTTTTCCGATATAACATCTGATGAACGATCTGTAGAAATTCAGCAATACGCTGCCGCTCTCTACGTCCTTTACGCAAATGTGTTAGAGGATGCAATAGGTAACGAGCAGTAAGAACGCGGCTGACAACCGCAACCTGCACAACGGTTTCTGGTACTTTATTCACGAAAATCTCAATGCTTTTTGACCATTCATCCAGAGCTGCCATTGCGCCAGACATACAAGATGGCTCAGGATCCATATGCGCACTTGGAAAAATGATTACCGCTCCGCCTTTTTCAAGGTGACGGATCGCATGCCTGATAACCAGCATCCGCACATAGCTATCAACAGATGCAAATAGAAAATGGTCATTCACATTCTTCATCTTTTTTAGAAATGGGATATTCGAAGAGACAATCTTTACATCATCTCGTGGTAGTTTTGAAGCCAGACAAAGCGCATCATAGGTACCTGGGTGATTGGACACGACCAGCAAAGGTCCAGTTGCGGGTGCTTTAATTTCACCAATTGTAGCAATATCCTCAACGAGAAGCTTTAAGCTTATATCAACTGCTTTGCTGAATCCATACTGGTAAACCATCTGATCAAAATACGAACCCAGTTTTGAAAAACGACTGATCGGCAGCCAAAAAGTCACCTCAACAAATTTCCGCCAGAAATTACTGATTGGTAGCCCAGCCGCGCGCACAATTTCATCCAATAACGCTTTCCGCAGTTCTGTCTCGGATGTATATTGAAAAGTCACCATTGTATACTACCGGGCAATTTTTTGCCGTTTCTCCTCTTATATATTTATAACCCCTTCAATAATAAGGATGTACATTGCAATAATGGATTTTACAAATATTTTACAGAGAACGAGATTGATTTAAAGAATAAATTCGACTCGATTTCTACCTTTTTGCTTCGCTCCATACAATGCTTGGTCAACGATCGCAATCAATTCTTGCAGAGTATTTCGTTCATCGGTTATTTGAGTTACGCCTAAACTAACTGTGACCGATATCTCTTCTTCGTTATATTTAACATGCAAGTTTTCTACTGTGGCACGAATACGCTCGGCAACATTCGCAGCTGCTTCTCCCTCTGTATCAGACAATAATATTAAGAATTCTTCACCACCATATCGTGAAAAAACATCACTGCTGCGTAATTCTTTTTGTATTACCTGTGTTAATTTTTGCAGTACTTTATCTCCCGCCATGTGCCCAAAATGATCATTCACATCCTTATAATGGTCGATATCAATAATTATTAAAGAAAGATCTTTGCTATAACGTACCGCTCGTTCAATTTCTTTATTGGCTGCCAGATAGAAGAAACGGCGGTTGTAGATACCGGTCAATTCATCAATGATAGCCAGTTCTTTCATTCGTTCATACATTTTCACATTTTGAAGGGTGATCGAAATCTGTGAAGCAATCGTTTCAAGCAACCGTATCTGCTTCTGATTAAATGCATTCACATTTTTACTAATTGCAGAGAGAGTGCCTATTACTTCTTTCCCCTGCATGAGAGGAATACCAAGATAGGAGTGCATTGTTCCAAATGGATAATTTTCTCGTTCTGGTATTTCTACCATGATGTCTGATCCTGTATGGTCCGGGAGATAAATGGTACTTTTTTGGTCTCTGATCTGCTTGATAAAATCTATATTCAACTGACCAAACAATTCGACATGCTGTAGAGATTTTGTTTTGGAATCAAAGAGAAAAAATGTAGTTTTATCAGATTCGTCATCGAACATCGCTAAAAAGAAAATATTTATCTCTTCAAAGTTCTCGATTTGTTTTATCAGACCGCCAACGATCTCTTGGTCGTCTAATCCTTTGGTCATAGCTAAACCCACTTCATATAACATAGTTAGATCCTGGTTACGCTCTTTGAGCTCTTCAACAAAGCGCGCATTTTGGATTGCAATAGCTGCTTCATCTGCAAATACTTTTAATCGTTGGGCATGTTCTTGAGTATAAAAATTAGGGGTACTGCTGTCAACGTTAATAAACCCTATTGTTTTACCGCTAACAACGATCGGACTTCCAACATAAGACCGGATCCATTTCACTTCGGGATTATCTACCCATTCAGGATTGTTATGGGTATCGGCTACCACTACAGCCTCTTTTTCTTCAGCCATTTTTCTGAAATCGGGAATATCATCGATACGATAATCCAGCGATTCAATAACCTCTTTTGATTTGAATTTTTCATATCCTTTTAATTTCACGAATTGCATTTGAGTATCACCCTCCAGCAACGCAATATTTGCTGCATCATGGGGAACAACCTCATGGATAATATCAAGCATTTTTTCAAGAACTACTTCAAGATTTAAAGAACTGTTTAATGTTGCTGCAATTCGTGCAAGCGCTTCAGCATATTTTCGCTGTTCATTTTCGTAAATTTCTAGTCGCATTCGTTCTGAGATATCCTGTAAAACAATCAATTGCCCAGTAGGATTGATATTGGTAATGATCAAAGAGAGGCTCACCTGTACATATTTCTGGTCGATCTCATTTAAACACATCTCAAATTTATCTGTATTCATTTTTTGCAGATTTTGTATCAATAGTGGGTATTTTGATAGAGATTTAGAAAAATGTTTTTTTAATAGTTTTTTTAAAGGTATTTCCAATATTTTCGCTGCTGCAGTATTCCCATCTACAATATTTCCATTTGTGTCCAGAACCAGAATTCCTTCCTGCATGGCATCAAAAATGACATTCCTCGCTACTGGAGTGACCTCAAATATCTGACCTTTATAAAGTGATATTGCGATGATCAGTCCAGAAAATGCTAATCCCACCGGGGTTAGATCCATCCCTTGTATTGGGCTCATTTTGAGAATATACAGAAGATTCCCCAGCCAGGGGACTAGTGTCGCAACAATTAATAAAAATACTTGAAGACGATATTCCTTTGAAAAATTCAAGAAGGTTGAAATAAGGCGATAGATCCCCCATAGAAGCATACCATAGCTATAGATCCAATAAATCCAAAAAAAATATCCGTGTTCATAGATCAGATTATCCCCACCATTTGGTGTCGCAGGATAGATATCACTCCAAATTAATCCATGAAACTCATTTGTGAATACCAATATGAGAGTAAATACCGGTATAAGGAATGCAATAAACAGGTTCCTTTTTGTTATCCACTTGTCTTTACGGCTGAACTGGCTGGCAAAAATAAAATAACATACCGGCAAGGTTGCAATCCCAAAATATTCAAACTTAGCCCAGAATATTTTTTCTGTGATTTCTTCAGATAATCCTTCAAAAACTCTAAAAAATAACCATAATGTAATCGCAAGCATGACCAACGCGAATGCAGTTCCCCCTGGTTCAACCCTTTTTATAAAGATGATGATTGCAACAAACAAAGAAATGATCGCTGCGCTAAAGAATAACAAATCAACCGGAAGAAAGTGATAAATCATCTTTTCCTAATTCTTTTTTAAATATTATTACTGCCGTGAATCTATATTCAATAACCTTTTCTATTATAAGGTGGAAAGATGAATGGAAAAACACTTTTAATTCAAAAAAAATACGCGGGAAATCATTTTTCTAAAGACGTTACTCATCCCAGTATCATCATTCATCAAGGAATTGGATTAAATTACCAAAATTTTTATCAAAAAAACACCTATCTTATTACATTTTTTGAAAACCAAACATGTTCAGCTGAACATGTAAAACCCATTTTTTCAAATAAGCGCTGCATCGCTATATTTTTACTGGAAGTTCCCGATTCTGCCCGAATAGCTCCTTTTTCTTTGAGGTTTCGTAATTCAACACTGATCAATGCACTGGCTAATCCACGTCTTTGATATTTTGGATGAGTTCCAATTGGGTCAGTATAGCCAATGATTTTTCCATCTGAACGGGTTCCCATTTCACAGATACAAAATGCAGCCAGATCTGAATCATCAGTTTCTACTACCAGATCGAAATCCAAAAGGTATTGTGGGGTTCGCATGATTGCAAGCCGTTGTTCAACCGTCATTTCTTGCGTACCGAACGCAGCCCGATGCAGATCAACCAACGCTCCTGCTTCTTCTTCCCCTTTCACAGAGCGAATAATAAAACCTGCAGGTAGAGGGAAAAATGGCAGGGAAATTGTTAGGGAACGTGAATAATCCAGCGAATGTAATTCTTCTTTCACAAAACCAGATCTCATAAATAAATCAATGCGTTTTAGATCATTGCTTTTACAAGATGCATCCAGAGTTTGATTCTCATGCGATTGTTGATTCCTGATCTGCATGCACCGTATGCCCCAATCAACAATTTCATTTTCCAACACAGTACAGATATGTTCGGGTGTGATGGTAAAACGGAGATTGGCATAATCATCCACATAGGCAAAGGCAATCAGCTCATTATTCTCTCGCCAAACTCGGATGGTTTTTTGCACTGCTTCGGATTGCATGGATTCTTCGAACATGATTAACGCACCCTCTTCTCCGGCTCGGATCAAGAGCGCTTTCATTAATAAAATATCATTTTGGCATTGAAGAGAATCTTTATTCATTTTTTCATTAGTAGTTAAATATATTTAATACCCTCAAAAACAACAGCGCTTGAGCATCTTTATTATAGTAGAAGCATTCGTGCTAGTTAAATAATCTACACATTTTACCTAACACTGGATTCCTATGGAATTAGAGAACTGGTATTATTTCTTAATAGAATAGATATAAAAAGAAATTAAAAAGGGCGTTTTCTCAAACACCTCTCCTTGGTCATGATTTTTTTGGACCTGTATAAACCACTTCGAAAAGAATTCTATCAGGTGATTCGAACATTACTTGATAATACGTTTCTTTAGGATCTCCACAAAATTCAGGCCGATGACGCGGTGTATCAAATAGTGTTGTAATGGTTTTTTCTTCCAAATAAGCTGCAGCTTGATCCACTTCAGTCTGTTTTTCCACAGCGATCGCTAAATGATTCATTCCAAATCCATCATAATCGTTGCTCGCTTGTTTTAGGGGAGAAGCAAACCAGAGACTTGAACCATTCTTGTCTCCAACCCCAAGCATGTTCTCGTCTGAATACAGAACAGACCAATCTAAAAAAGAAAACAATTCTTTATAAAACAATAAATTCTTTGGATTTATATTTACTTGCAGATGTCCTAATTTGCTTTTCATTTTTCCTCCTCAACCATTCTATTTAAAAGAATAGCTGCATGCAAGAATAAAACAATTGTTCTATTTTATCAAGTCTTCATTTTTATAAATCAAAAATATTTTATATAACCCTAATACTTTTTATTTCATAAATACAGTATTATTGAATGGGATAGCAAATACGCTATCCATAAGGAGCTGTACATGAAGGATGAAATTACTGAAGTGAAGATGAATGGTGATGAAATACTCACGAATAGCGAATTGGAAAAACGATTAAAAGAACTTCCTGATTGGAAAATTGTCCATGAAGATAGCATGAATAAATTAATGCGTGAATACGCATTTGATAATTTTACGGAAGTACTTGATTTCACAAAATTGATTAAAAAATTAGCAACTCAAGAAGATCATCAGCCAGTTTTAAAATCCACATGGGGAAAAGTTAGTATTTATTGGTGGACTCATACCCTGTTTGGTATACAGGAACGGGATCTTTTTATGGCTTCTGAGTGTGATCGCATCTACATGCAATTCAAGAATGAAACAAACACCGAAAACTAATCTTTTTAATGAGCATCGCACACATAAAATAGTGATCATTGGCAGCGGAAAAGTGGGTACAACCTTTGCATATACGCTGCTGTTGTATGGATTGGCCGGAGAAATCGTTCTGATTGATGTGGATAAAGAGCGCACCGAAGGCGAGGTAATGGATTTAAAGCACGCCATACCTTTGACAAACCCAACCCGGATCTATCAGGGCGATTACAGTGATTGTCAGGGTGCAGATATTGTAGTGATCACTGCTGGTACTGCACAGCGCCCGGGAGAAACCCGGCTGGATCTGTTGAAAAGGAATATTGATATTTTCAAACACATCATTCCACAGATCGTTCAATATACCTGTGAAGCTATCCTTTTGGTTGCTACAAACCCGGTTGATATTCTCAGTTATGCCACCCAAAAAATTTCTGCTCTGCCTGCCTCCCGTGTCATTGGATCAGGTACTGTTCTGGATACTTCACGCTTCCGTTGGCTGCTCGGCAACCATTTTTCGCTTGATGCACGTAACATTCACGCATTTATCATTGGGGAGCATGGTGATTCTGAGGTAGCAGTTTGGTCATCTGCGAATATTGCTGGTATGCCTATTGATGCATACTGCCGACTCATGGGATGCGAAATTCCTGCTTCACAGCGAGAAGAATTTTCGAAGCAGGTTCGCAATGCTGCGTATGAAATCATTCAACGCAAAGGAGCAACTTTCTACGCAGTGGCTGCTGGGCTGGCACGCATCGTAGAAAGTATTTTGCGCAACCAGAATTCTGTCCTTTCTGTTTCAAACATGGTCCTGGGTTATTATGGCATCCACGATATCTATCTCAGTTTACCCGCAGTGGTTGGCGAACATGGTATAGAACACATTCTTGAACTACCCTTGTCGAGATCAGAAGCAAAAGCGCTTTGCACATCAGCAGATGTATTGAAAAATCTGCTAGGACAATTGGAGATTTAATCTCTGTTAATTTTTAATAATTCAAAGCGTGGATTCATTCTTGAAGTCTCTACCTACAGTTTTTCATAAACCCCAATCTAATGTAGCAATATTTCCCTTTATTGTGCTCTATTAACCTGCTATACAATTAAGAAAGTTGCATTAGTTCGATTTTGGGTTACTCTCTTTAAAATATGTGGGATTGGAAAGTGAGTGCTAAAAATGGATAATTACACCAATCGTCCTATGTTCTGCATTTTTACTCACTGATACAATAAACGTACAAATGGCATGGTTTTCACCTATTTCGCAGACTAAGATCATCGTTCCTCAACGTAGGAAAGAGTTATTATCACGCCCCAGATTGCTGGCTTTGCTTGATGATCTGCTCGATTTTAAATTGATCATCATTGCAGCTCCAGCAGGATATGGAAAGACCTCATTGATGATCGACTATGCCGCATCGTATGATTGGCCGGTAGCTTGGTTAGCGCTAGACCCACTTGACCAAAACCTCACACGTTTCTTGACCTATTTCACCTCTGCCATTCAACAACGTTTCCCCACTTTCGGAATTCGTTCCAATGCAATGATGCAATCATTAAGTGAAGATCAATTGGATATTGATTTTTTGGTAACCACAATCACAAATGATATTTTTGAGAATATTACCGAGCATTTTATTTTGGTACTTGACGATTATCACCTTGTTAATCAAGGAAAAGAAATTGATGAATTTTTAAGTAATTTTCTTCAGAAAGTCAGTGAGAATTTTCATCTGGTAGTCACTTCGCGTACATTATTAACCCTGCCTGATCTACCGCTTTTGGTAGCACGTTCACAGGTTGGTGGGCTGAGTTTGGAAGAATTGGTATTTCAACCTGATGAAATTAAAAAATTATTTAAAAAAAACCACAGCATTGAGATCAGTACAGATGATGCCGAATCGTATGCCCGCCAGAGTGAAGGTTGGATAACTGGTTTATTATTGACCGCCCAGGTTGGCGGGAAAGGAATCGGTGACCATACCAAGATTAACCGTACTTCGGGTATTGGATTATATGAATATCTTGCCCAACAAGTATTGGATCAACAAAATACAAAAATTCAGCAATTTCTACTGTGGTCATCGCTGCTGGAAGAATTTAATCCTGATATGTGCCATCAGATCATCGGGCAAGCATTGAATGTTGAATGTAATTGGCAGGAGCTGCTCGAAGATATTGTATTCAACAACCTTTTCGTTGTGCGCATTGGTGATGAAGGATTTTGGTTAAGATATCATCATCTATTCCGTGATTTCCTTCAACATCGTATGGAAACATTGTATCCAAAAGAAACCCACGACATCCTTCAAAAATTAGCAGAATATCACACCAATTCTCAAGATTGGGAACGCGTATTTATCCTTTATTCGAAATTGGGTGATATTGATACCATCATCAAACTGATTGAGACCATCGGCTCTTCATTTATAGCGAAAGGCAAGATCAAACGCCTTGAGAACTGGATTGCCAATATTCCTGAAGAAAAACTGCTTTCAAATCCAAAGTTGCTTTCCATCAAAGCTAGTATTGAAGTAAATAAAGGAAATTTGCCCGGTGGTTTAGAAATCCTCAACACGGTTATTGCGATTCAACAGCAGAACGAAGTGGATAAGGTTTTAATGGCTGAAAATCTGGTTAGGCGTTCCACAACACTTCGTTTATTGGGAAAATATCAAGAATCGCTCTTTGACGCACAACAAGCGCTTGACCTTTGCACTGCAATGAAAAAACGCAATCCCGTAAAAGCTGAAGCGATGCGTGCAATAGGGATCAATTACTATCAGCAGGGTAATTTGGATGATGCATTAACCTGGGTGCAAAGATCGTTGCATTTATACCAGGAGTTGAACTTGCAAGAAGATAGTGCCAGAATTTTAGTGGAACTGGGAGCAATCCACGAGACACGTGGAAATTTCGAAGATGCAGAGAAAGCCTACAATCAATCTCTTCAATTCTGGAAGCAAATCGGTGATTCCATCTGGCAATCAAACCTGTACAACAACCTTGGCGTTCTGCAGCATGCCAAGGGTGATTTTGAAAACAGCTTTATGAATCTTGAAAAAGCGATGGATTATGCCAAGATGAGCGGAAATCGCCGCATGGAGGGATATTCACTTGCCAGTATTGGCGACCTCTATAGAAATTTAGATGCCTACCATGAATCACTTGAAGCATATTCCGATGCGATGAAAATTGCACAGAATATTGAAGATCAATATCTTGTCTTGTATCTTCGTCTGGCTGAAACAAGAATAAAAATCCTGCAAAAGCAGTTTAAACAGGCCAACACTTTGCTTGAACTCGCATTTAATCAAGCGAAAAGATCAAGCTCCCAACTGGAATCGGAGCAGTGTAAAGTGGAAAAAGCTATTCTTACTTATTATTTTGGGGATCTGGCTGCCGCTTTAGGAATACTCTCAGAATCACGTGCCTTCTTTAAAACTATAGGGCAGTCAGATACATTATTTACCATTGAGTTATACCTGGCAGTAGCTTTAGCAAAGTCTAAAAGACTGAAAGAATCCGCGGAGATTTTCAATGAAATTGTAAAGAATTTCTCTCAATCATTTTCAAATACCCAGATCCTCTCTATCTGCTTTGACCTCAGAAATGATCTGAAATCAATTTCTGGGCAATCAGGAGTAGCCGAATATATTGAAATCATTCTTGATCAAAATAATTTATATCAGAAAAAAATACAAAACGTTCGACGCAAGATCCGAAAACACGCCTCTGTTGTTCCATTTGCAGCACCAAAATTGGTCATCCGTGGTTTTGGAAAAACAGAAGTATATCTCAACAATAAACTGCTCTCTACATCTGATTGGATGACACAGACCTCGCGCGACCTTTTCTTTCTCTTCCTTTCCAATCCAGAAGGAATGACGAAAGAAGAAGTCGGTTTGATCTTATGGCCTGATTCATCCATAGAGGAGTTAAAAAGAAGATTTAAAAATGCAATTTATCGCATGCGCAGAGCTATCGGTTCTAACGCTGTTATCTTCAATGATAATTATTATCGTTTCAATAACTCCCTCGATTTTGAATATGACGTGCTCTCGTTTGAACAATATATCGCTCAGGCTGAGAGTGAAAAGGATCCCCAAAAAGCAGCCCGCTTGTTAGAAGCGGCTGTTGAGTTGTATAAAGGTTCATTTTTATCAGATGTAGATGCTACTTGGTTTGGTGCAGAAAGGCAGCGCTATTTTGAGATATACATGAATACGCTTCAGAAATTATATGGTTTCTTTATAAAACAAAAAAATCTGGAAAAATCTTTAGAGATCAATAAGCTGATCCTACAAAACGACCCATCCAATGAAGAAGCGTATTGTAATGCGATGAGTATCTACTATGGGCTAGGAAATACCGCAGCCATCATCCGCGTGTTTGAACAGTGTAAGCAACAGCTAGCCAAGGAATATGGGCTGGAACCATCCGAGAATACCATCCGCTATTTTCAATCTCTAATTCAATCCAAATCTTGATCGTATAATAAAAAACTCCCTATCTCAATTGTCATACAAATATGACATTCTTCATGTAAAATAGTTGACATTTATCCTTATTTGTGGGATAATCCGCCCAATTAATTACAGGTGTCCTTAAATTCAGCATCTTCCGTACTCTCATCAAAACATGATGCTGTGCAAGGACTTATTTTTAAACCTGGAATTATCGAATTCATCATCACAAAGGAGGTGATGTGCCACGAAAAAAGACCCTGCTCTTGTACCTATTGATCTAAAAACTAATGCCTTTTGGAGGAGAATTATGTCTAAACGTTTCGTTTTTGTTTCTTTATTGACTATTGCGATGCTGTTGTTCGCAGCTTGTGGTGGCGCAGCCTCTGCTGAAGAAGCCGCACCAGCTGAAGCAGCGGATACTGCTGATACAGCAGATGCGGCCGTAGAAGATGAATGGGGCTATATTACAATCCCTGCCGGAGAAAAAGTTGTACTGGGTCTATCATCGGCTCTTTCTGCCGGTTATGCTGCTTATGGGCAAGATATGCTCAATGGTGCAACAGTCGCCGTCCAAGATTTTGGCGACTTAAATGGTTGGGAGGTTGTAGTTGAAGGTGGCGACGACCAGTGCGAAGGCGCTCCCGGTGTTACCGTTGCAGAGCAATTTTCTGCCAACCCTTACCTGATCGGTGTAGTTGGTCCGATGTGCTCTGGAACTGCAATTCCAGCCATTGATATCTACGCAGCGAATCATGTTCTCATGATCACACCTTCTTCAACCGCAATTCCAGTAACTGCATCTGGTAATCAAAATATCTTCCGTATCGTAGCAAATGATGATCTGCAAGCAACAGTTACTGTAGATTACCTGTTCAATGAACTTGATCTGACCACCCTTGGTATTGTCCACGATCAAAGTATTTACGGTCAGGGTATTGCTGAGGCAGTACAATCCAAGTTCGAAGCTGCCGGTGGTACTGTTACCGGTATCGAGGGTATCACCCGTGGTGACCAGGACTTTTCTGCAGTCGTTTCCACAATCCTAGAAGCAGATCCGGCCGCTATCTACTGGGGTGGTATGGATGCCGAAGGCGCATTACTCGTTAACCAACTGCGAGCAGCCGGTTTCGAAGGTGTTTTCTTCGGACCTGATGGTATTAAATCAATTCCTTCCTTTGTACAGGCCGCTGGTGGCGCAGCCGAAGGTGCTTATATGACTTTCGGTGCAGTCGGTGGCGCAACTGGTTATGAAGAATTTTTAGCAAAATTCACGGAGCAATTTGGCGACCCGGTTGCTTACGGCCCTGGATCATACGATGCAGCTACGATCGTTTTGAATGCTGCCAAAGCAGTTGCCACGGTTGATAGCGACGGCAATCTGATTATCCCAAAGAAAGCACTAGCCGACATGGTTCGTGCAACACCTTATGATGGAATTACCGGCCATCTTGAATTCGACGAAAACGGCGATCTGAAAGTCGTCTCTATTACCGTGTTCCAAGCACAAGGTGAAGAACTGGTTCCTGTGAAAGTCTACGACTTCGGGGAATAAACCTTCAGGGGGGAGAAATCCCCCCTTTCCATCTCTTTTCGGAGGGTGCAATATGCAAAAATTAGTTGAGCAATTAATAAATGGTTTGACCGTAGGTAGTTTCTATGCACTCATCGCTCTGGGTTATACGATGGTGTATGGTGTACTCTCCATGATCAACTTTGCCCACGGCGACATTTTTATGGTTGGTGCATATTTTGGGTGTTTCACGATCACGCAATTATCAAAGACTGGGTTTACGGAAAGCAATCCTGTTTTAGCAATTATTTTTACTTTTATTGCCGGAGCAATCGGCGCTGCACTTACTGGTATTACGATTGAAAAATTTGCATATCGTCCTTTGCGAAAAGCCAGTCGATTGGCAACCTTGATCAGTGCAATCGGTACTTCGATTTTTCTGCAAGAATTCGTTCGTTTGATCCCCAAATTCGGCTCTTTGATCACCTCGATCCATTTTGGAGAAAAGAATCTATTTCCCGAAAGTTGGAGAGCCGCAATCATCAATGTTACGCAAACATTTGGCGGTGCCATGGTCAAGACCTATCCTGGAATTTTGGGTACTGCTGGCATTAAACTCGGAGAAATTTCAATCTCGTACAGTCGAATTTTGATCATGGCTATCGCAATTGTTTTTATGGTTTTATTATATTTGCTTGTTCGTTTAACAAAACTTGGCAAAGCTATGCGTGCTGTCTCTGAAGATAAAGAAACTGCTGCTCTGATGGGAATTGACGTAAACAAGATCATTTCCAATACTTTCTTTATTGGATCAGCATTAGCAGGTATTGCGGGTGTGATGATGGGAATTTTTTACCTGCAAATTCGCCCCACCATGGGTTTCACCCCTGGTATCAAAGCTTTCACTGCCGCCGTGGTCGGAGGAATTGGTAATATTCCGGGAGCAATGCTGGGAGGATACTTGCTGGGATTGGCGGAAGTGATCAGTATTCAATTCTTACCTGCAGTATATAAAGACATTGTGGCATTCGCGATTTTGATCGTCATGTTGATTGTCAAACCAACCGGTATTTTAGGCGGCAGCGGTGGAAAGAATAAACTTTAAGGTCAGGTGAAATGATGAAAAATAATAGCTCGTTCTTGAAGAACATACTTGACCAGAAAGCTTTTCGAACCGTGCTGTCTGCTCTGATTTCCGTCATTATTCTTTCTATTCCATTATTCAATTTTCCTCAACAGAATTTATGGATACGCATCATCGGGTATGCTGGTTTGTATATTATTTTAGGGTTGGGGTTACTGGTGCATGTTGGGTTGGCAGGGATGTTTGATCTTGGTTTTGCAGCATTCTATGCCATCGGAGCTTACACCTGCGCATTTTTAGCATCCCCGCATTTTGATCTTCATTTGCCCTTTCTGGCAGTCATCTTGATCGCGGGTGCACTGGCTGCGTTGATCGGTACTTTAATCTGTATTCCGGTTCTAAAACTGCGTGGAGATTATCTCGGTATTGTAACGCTCGGTTTTGGTGAAATTGTGCGCATGTTATTGATGAATCTTACGGATATTACGAATGGATCACAAGGTATTATTCAAATTGATAAACCCACTATCTTCGGGATCAATTTTAACAACAGTACCTACTTTTATTATTTTATTTTCGCACTCATTGCTCTTTTACTTTTCCTTCTCAATAGAATCATTCATTCCAGAACGGGGCGCGCCTGGTTGGCTATGCGCGAAGATGAAGACGTTGCGCAAATGTCAGGCATTGATACATCTAAATACAAATTGCTGGCATTTGCCATTGGAGCGTTCATCGGTGGCTTGGGGGGAGCAATATTTGCTTCCTGGCAGGGTTCTATCTTCCCTGATAACTTCAACATGAACGTATCCATCAATATTTTATGTGTGATCATTCTGGGCGGGCTAGGGAACCACTTCGGTGTCATTCTCGGTGCAATGGCACTCATCGCACTACCCGATATTTTGCGTGGTTTTTCAGATTATCGTATGATCATCTTTGGTCTGCTCTTGATCATAATGATGATCCTGCGACCACAGGGTTTTCTTCCTAGAAAAGCCCCACAGTTTGAGGGAAAGTCTTCCAGTTCACCCGATCATGAAAAAGAGGTGCAGTCATGAATATCATATCGTCAGCAAATGTAACCAAACGTTTTGGAGGTCTTGAAGCGATCCGTAACCTGGATGTTGAAATTCAACAATCTTCCATTTCCAGCGTTATTGGTCCTAATGGGGCTGGAAAAACCACTTTTTTTAATTGCATCACTGGTTACTACAAACCGGAATATGGAAATATCATCTTTCTGGAAAAAGAAATTACCGGTCTTCCACCACACAAGATTGCCGAAGAAGGGATTTCACGGACATACCAAAATATTCGCCTTTATAAAAGTCTCACAGCTTTAGAAAATATCCTGGCTGGTGAACATATCCGACTACATAGTTCTTTTGGTGATGCTCTGTTCTCTTCGAAACGGTATCATACTGAAGAAAAAGAATCCATTGAAAAAGCCAAAAAGATTCTAAACTTTGTTGGTCTATTAGGATGGGGAGATCACTTAGCATGTAATCTTTCATATGGTGCACAAAGAAAACTGGAAATCGCCAGAGCCATTGCTAATAATCCAAAAGTTCTATTGCTGGATGAACCAACTGCCGGAATGAACCCATCTGAAACGCAGGAAATGATCAAGCTTATCAGGCGCTTGCGTGACAAATTGGATATTACGATCATTTTGATTGAACATGATATTAAATTGGTGATGCAGATCAGTGAAAAAATTATTGTGCTTGACTTTGGATCAAAAATTGCCGAAGGCAAACCAATGGAAATTCAAAATGACCCCACCGTCATTGAAGCTTACCTGGGTAAGAAAAATGATCTGTATCAATAAGAAAGGCTAGCATCCATGGTACCTTTGCTTCAAGTGAAAAACATTAAAACCTATTACGGGAATATTTGCGTTCTCAAGGGAATAACCCTCGAAGTGCATCAGGGTGAAATCGTTTGTTTGATCGGATCAAATGGGGCAGGTAAAACCACCACACTAAAATCGATCACCGGTCTTTTACATCCCCAAGAAGGATCGATCACATTTGGTGGTGAAGATATTACCTTTTTAGAACCTCATCATATTGTTGAAAAAGGTATCTCTATGGTCCCTGAAGGTAGGCATGTTTTTTCTAAATTAACTACTCTTGAAAATTTAGAGATGGGCGCCTATTCTCGAAAAGATATCAGCGCCATTCAACAAGATATCGAAGATGTTTTCAAACTCTTTCCCAGGCTTAAAGAGCGCTCAAAACAATCAGCTGGAACCCTTTCGGGGGGAGAACAGCAAATGTTGGCGATCGCACGAGCTTTAATGGCGAAGCCAAAATTATTGCTGTTGGATGAGCCATCCATGGGATTAGCTCCCATTTTATTGGAGAGCATTTTTGAGAATGTTAAAGAGATCAATGCTCAAGGTACGACCGTATTGCTCGTAGAACAGAATACAAAATTAGCCTTGGCGATCGCCAATCGTGGATATGTTCTGCAAACCGGTTCCGTAAGTTTGAGCGGCACAACAAAGGATCTGCGCAGCAGTGAAATGGTGCAAAAAACCTATCTGGGCATCGCTTAAGAAAAACCGCTCGATCACTCGAGCGGTTTTTTTATAACAGATTTACTCTCCCATAGGGAAGCGCTGTACTCAGATGGGAAATATCATTGAAACCAGATAATACGGGTACCTGTTTATAGAAATCGATCACCGTTATGGATGTATTCAATGCATTGAAATTCATTCGCTGACCTAGTCCTCTGCCAAAATATATCCCCAAGAAGCCTTTGATCAACCCCATGTGGGTTACTGCACAGACTGTTTGTCCTGCATGATTTTCAAGTATTTCTTTGGTGAATCTTCTAATTCTTGTTTCAAAATCTTGCATGGTCTCAGCACCAGGGATGATCGGTCGCGTCATCGTTTGTTCCTGCCCCATATTCATCCATGCGATCAATTCATTGTAAATTATCTCATCTTCATTCTTAATTTCTTCCATTGTATGATCAGCGATCGAGCCAAAATAAAATTCTTGCAGTTCGGTTCGAAATTCGATATTCAGTTTTACAGCATCCGCAATGGCTTGCGCAGTTTGTTTTGTACGTAGAATGGGACTGGAGTAGAGAGCTGTAATATTGAAGTCTTTTAAACGCTTTGCCACTCTTTGAGCCTGGTCGATACCAATTTCATCAAGTGGATAATCTTTTACTGACCCGATCTTCGCATCTTTATTGGCACTGGTCCGACCGTGCCTTACTAATATTAAGCGTGTACCCTCTTTCGGATCACTTGCAAAAATATTCATTTTCTCCATAGCATCAGTATTCATAAATTAAATTTTTCCATTAAACCTTTTCTCTAATATAAGAACTATGAATTGTACAGGAATTTATCTCATTTTCCAATAACAGAATTAAAAATACAATGAAAACGTTCTTTCTCACTCGCGGTTAATAAATCGAAATCATTATATGCTGTATGCTCCTCAGATCATTTTCGATAGGAGCAAAACGCCTTATTTTTCAAAATATTCTATGGGTCCCGAAATATTGCGTATTCCAATGAGTATTTCCAAGATTTCTTCCTCTAACATATCGGTTAATTTAATAAGCCGCTTTTGTTGAGAGAGATAGAAGTTGATACGTGGTTCATTGGGGTTCCCGCTGGCTTTTTCTTCATCAATTCTAGATTGCATATCCTGGTTCATATCATCGATGATTGCAAGCATGGATTCCACGTGTCCCATTAACTGATCGGTTCTTTTATCTACAGCCATTTGGTTCTCCTTTGATTATTCAATGTGCCCATGCCACCGATAAGGCATTTTTACAATGCTACCTGGTTCTTTTATGACCGGGATTAATTCCAATACGTCTTTGACGATTGTTTTTTGCATATTGAGATCATTTGCCGGTCCAGCGGAGTATCCATATGGATATTTCAAATAAGCCGCTCTGGGTACATGCACTTGTTCGGTCAATTCTGGTTTGAGTGTAGTCATAATGGTGGTAATACCAACCCCTTCGATAATATTTTGAATGATACCCAGGGTTTGGTGACAGACTGCACAGCCAGGCGTTAAAATAACAACATCCACTTTTTCATCTGCTAATTTTTGAGCCACTTCAGGCGCAGTTTGCGTGATGAGATCCTGCGGAACAGGGACAAATCCCATGAAACCATAGAATTTTGATGGAATCGAGCCGATCACACCATCTTTTACCAATTCTTTTAAAGTTACGATTGGAAACATACAATTTACATCTAAATCAGCATCGCTGTGATCATAATGTGAGTCTGAAATCATTATATCCTTCGGATCAGTCTCAACCGGTATCTCCCTATATGACCAATCTCCTTCATCGCTAACAATATCAAATGGTTTTTGGGATCTTAAATGAGCACCGCTGGAAGATACTAATCCGACCTTCCATTCTGACATGGATTTTTTTATTTCAGTCCAGTTAATGACCTGGTTCGGGGTATACATAAAATTTGGGTGCCATTTGAAAACACTCTCATACCAGCTTTGAAAACGTTGTTTTCGCCGTTCATACGCAGGCCCTTCTTTTTCGAGTACTTCCATATCATGAATCATTTTTTACCTCTATTTATTTAATTTTCCATATTGCTGAAAAGCATCCAATTCCCAACGTAACGCTTGTTCAGAAATTCCAAGCACTTTCCCGTAACGGTATTCAATCCCGATCAGTCCTCCCTTAGGGGTACACCATTTTTGGATTATCTCTTTAACTTCATTTTTTATTCGCTGCTCATCGCAAGATGGCAGGGTTTGTTGAATGTCAGCAGACACTTCAAGACACAGCTTGCCGGAGAGTTTTTCTGCAACTTCATCAATCCCCAGCAGCAATGGTTGGTGAATATTGAGGATATCAACGCCCAGCTCTATCAGATCTTGAAAGATCGCATTGATGCGCCCATCTGTATGGAATCGGATAACCATTCCATGAGCATGAATGGTATCGATCAATTTTTTATAGCGTGGTTTAAAGAGACTTCGCCACATTTTAGGGCTTATAAACATGTTTGTTTGTGTGCCCCAATCATCTGTCGTATCGAAGCAGTGAATGCGGCCTTTGCCCAATTTACCTGCCGTTTCCACGATCCCTATCTGGTAGGCAATCACTTTATCAATGAGAGCTTCCATTTTTTGTGGTTCAAGAGCCAAATCACGCAGGGTCTCACTAAATCCATATAAGAAGTGCATGCGTTCAAAAATGCAAAAGGGGCTGTTCATTTGAACAAATTTATCATTTGAGAGAGAAAGCGCTTCTTCCAGACCGTCAAAATGGTGTGGATCGTATGGATCAGGGAAAGGAAAAGTATTCAGGTCATCAAGGCTTTTTAGGGGTGGATTCAGCACCTGCCCCATATCCCCGCTGTTTTCTTCTTCCAAAGACTCCCATGTGCAGCCCCATTCATCTGCTTGACCCGGAGCAGTGCGAATTTTTTTATCCATCCGCACAGGTGGTGAATTTACCGGGCGGCAGCGTTCGGGGGGCTGGACAAAAATACGGAATACATCGCTAACGCCCAGACTGTTGAATCGCAAACCAACCCGCTCTGGATTGTCAAAAGATATATTACGTTTTACGATCTCATAACCATTCATTGGAATCCTTTTTTCTGCGGTTTTGTTTCTTTATTTTCTTATTGCAAATGCCTCTGCTGGATTCTTTGTTGTGAACATTTCCACAATTATTGGATCGAACCCTTCATCCAACAATCGAGGGACAAACTTCTCCGGAATATACGTAAAACCAGGGCCGCCACCATAGCTGGTCCAATATTTCCGTCTGCCCATATCACAAGAAAGCATCATTCTATTTGCAAAACCTTCCTTCACCAGCTTTGCCATTATTTCAATAATTTGAGCATCTGTGCCATATTTTACTTTACTTGGACCATCATGAATAATATATGCACCAAGGTTCACGATTTTTCGGTGCAGATAATAATCAGGATTGATGTCAACATGGGCAACGATCATACGTGATGGGTCGAGACCTTGCGAAATAACAAATTCAACCTGTTCCACGCCCATCGTTCCTTGTTCTGTATGCGTAGAGACAGGTGCACCTGTTTCTTTTGAGGCAATTACAGCAGCTTTAAAAACTTTTTTCTCCAAATCAGAAATAAAATTGTGGCTGCTCCCTCCTTTGATCACACCCGCTTTATGTTCCGTCCCGTCAATACCCTGGATGACCTCTGAGATCATGAAATCAGCCAATTGAGTGACCGTACTTTCTTGAACTTCTTTTGGGAAATAATCCCCTTTGAGATAACCAGTGGTAGCCACAATATGGATGCCAGTTTTTTTACTAGCATCCACCATGACAGGAATATTACGTCCATAATGGCGTGGGGACATTTCAAGAAATGTTTTTCCGCCGGAATTTCTAAAGAGGGTTAATTCCTGGATCGGTTTGGTTACATCATCTACCAATAAATCTGGATCGCCTTTAATGATGGAGTTGGGTGGTCGCGTAATAAGATGCTCGTGCGCCAGTGTAAACCCAATTTCATTTACATCTACATCACCTAGAATTGTTCGAAATACTGTCATTTTTCTTTCCTTCCATTTACCAATAAATTAATGCGGAGAAGGGCAGAAATGTTTCCTACCCTTCTCTATACTTTTCCAACTGTATGTCGGAATTAGAAAATGAGTTTTAATGCGCTGAAGACAGCCGGCCAAAGTGTGCAGAAATCTATATGAGCTCCCGCTGCAACCTGGAATCCAACGACCTGTGAAAACCATACAGCGCCAAAGACTTGCACGATTCCCAGTACGAATGTTGCAATGATCGTTCCACGAATGCCACCGTATTTGCTGGCGAAAGCACCCAGAGTGCAGCCGCCGAAGAAAATCGGGATGACACTTGGGATAGTAATGAAAGTTGACCCTAGCAATATCTGAAGTAAAACACCTGCTGTCATTCCAACCACAGTGAAGATCAAACCAAGCAGGGTTGCCTGTGGTGCATAAGTCCAGAAAACTGGATTATCAACAGCCGGGATCGCTCCGGGAACAACAACTTTCGCAAAGCCCTGGAAAGCTGGCAGCAGTTCAGCCAAGAACATGCGTACACCCAATAGAAGAATGGTAACACCTACAGCAATATTAATACCCTGCATGAATGAGAACAAGATGTAATTCATTCCGCCGGTATAATCAGCCGCTGCTGTGGGACCGGATAAGATGCCAATCAATGTGTACAAGAAAGCCATGATAACGCTGTACGAAATCACAGAGTCTTTCATGACATTCAGCCAGCCGGGAAGAACCAGCTTTTCTGTGTCATTTTTGGGATCGCCAGTCCATTTTGCGATCAACATGGCAACCCAACCGAATGCAGCCATATTGTGCCCGATGGTGATATTGTCATCTCCAACTAGTTTTTTCAATGGTTTTGCCATCAGAGCAGGGAACAACCACCAGTAAACTGCCAATAAAATAACAGAAAGAGCAATCGCGCGCCAGTCACTCCACCCCGAAATTGCATATACAGAGAAAGTGATAACGACTGTATCGGTAAAAGCGGTGTGTCCGGTCAGGAACACGACTTTTAATGGAGTAAACCGTGAGAACAGCAGATGCAGTAACCATGCGAGGAGCAGAATCAATCCTATCTGTCCTGCCAGGGGAACATCAGCCATTCTCTCAAGACCTTCGGCAACACCGGACCATGGATCTGCGACACGCCCTTGCAATCCAAAGCGTGCGACCAGCATGCTTAACATTGGCTTCGAAGAAGATGATAAGAGACCAGTACCGATCTGCAGAACACGTACACCAACCATGGTCTTTAATGTTGAAACAAGAATAGCACTCCCTTTTTTCTTGAGAAAGATCATACCCAAAAGAACAACGATGCTCAAGAAAATTGAGGGTTCTCGTAGAACTTGATTAACAATAAAATCTAGTACTTTCATCAGTAATCCTCCTTAAAATTTTTTCCAATAAAGCTTGGAGGCATTGTTTATTTCAATTCACATCAATGCATTTATTCAGGAATTTCCACTCCTAAAGCTACCAAT
Organism: Anaerolineaceae bacterium UBA4781; assembly: GCA_002403105.1. GTDB lineage: Bacteria > Chloroflexota > Anaerolineae > Anaerolineales > Anaerolineaceae > UBA4781. The sequence continues at coordinate 24,909 of DHHD01000003.1, forward strand.
ATTTGTCTTACTTTATTCTTTATATCGGCTTGATTGAATATACCAGTAACAGCCACATATGCTTTAGCGTAAGGATGTCCTTGTACCATCTCTTCATGAGCGGTGGTTGTAATAATACCGTCGCATCTTTCCCCGCGATAACTGCCGCTATCACATACTGAAATATTTACATTCTCGACTCCCAATTCTTCAATCGCGGAATCAACATTTATTTTTAATAATTGGCTGCTTCCTGCCCCGAAAGTGCAGACGATAATTATTTTTAACCCTTTTGCATCGATCATTTTTTGCCTCCAATGATTTATGATTTACATTGTAAATTTAAATAGTTTTATTGATGCCTCCTTTCATGCATGCATTTGGGATGTCGAAAATAATAAAATGACTTCATGTTCAGTTTTAGCGTTCCGAATTAATGTGAATGATTCAGGTTTATTCAACAGACCTGCTAATTCACGCAGCATATCAATATGTGATTCAGCATCCGGTGTTCCAAAAGTAATTAGAATATCCACCGGATCAAAATCCTTATTTCCAAAACAAACAGGTGGATCTAAAGTTATTAAAGAAATACAAACAGTGTGGACCTGATCGCTTGGTTTTGCATGTGACAGAGCAAAACCCTTCGCAAGTACCATGTACGGCCCAAAATCAAGAACAGCATCTTGCATAGCTGAAACGTATCCAACTTCGATTTCTCTCGATGTGACCAGCGGAGCAGCGGCCAGCTGAATGGCTTCTTTCCAATCAGTAGCTTTTAGTTTTAATTGAATGTGATCTTTGGTCAAATATTTTTCCAGCATGTTTAATCCTTGGTTGAGTTTCCTGGTTGACCATAATTTTTCTCGAAGATCAAACCTTCATTGATCGTTTTCTGATCAAGTGGGCGAGCGCCTCCCAGGCTTTCAGTGATCGCCTGGATCTGGGCTACATTTTCCACAGTACCAGCCACTTCTAATGCTTTGGAAAGGTTTTTCCCAACTGCCAGAACACCATGCTGCTCCATTAAAACCGCACTTTTCTTTCCCAGACTCTCCACCACTCGTTGTCCCAGTTCCTCTGAACCGGGAAAAGCAAAGGGGGCAACATCCACTGATCCACCTGCAGAAATCACCAGGCTCATGATCAGCGGTAAGATCGGTTTTGCAAGCGAAGCAAAAGCAGTGGCATAAGGGCTGTGGGTATGGATGATGCCGAATACATCCGGACGAGCATTATAAACAGCTAAATGAAAAATCCGATCCAAAGAAGGAGAGCGTTTTCCTTCAATGATATTTCCTTTTAAATCCAGCACGACCAGATCTTCAGAGGTCAGGGTAGAAAATTGCATGCCGCTGGGGGTTATCAAAATCATTTCAGAATCAGAATAATCCCTTGCTGACAAAGAACCTTTCCCCGGTCCAAATCCAGAAAGAGGGCTTTCTTCAAAATCACGAGCAATCTGCAAGAATTCTTCACAAAACTGGTTATTGATCATCCTTTTCGTCTTTCTATATATCGAAGGATAAAATTCGCCGTGGATTCTCAACCAGGATCTTTTTAATCACATCCTCGGAAATACCCTCGCGACGCAATCGTGGAATGAAGAACTCCAAAATATATGCATAACCCGGTCCACCTCCATAACTCTTCAAGTAGGATCGTCTTCCGCTATCTCCGGCAAAAACGATCTGATCGGCATACCCGGCATCGAGTAATGCGCGCAAACAATTCACTGTAATTGATTCACTCTGGTATTTGGTACGCCCGGGAGTATCAAATTCAAGATTTACACCTTGTTTAGCTAATTCCAACAACATGAAAGGGTCGGGATTCCGATCAATATGTCCGATGACGACTTTAGAAAGATCGAGTCCTTCTGATTTGAAAATATCAATTTGGGCTTGTCCCATGGTTCCCTGTTGGGTATGGGTAATTAAGGCCAAACCAATCTCTTTTTGGGCTCTTGCTGCTGTCCGGCATAACTTCTCTTCTACTGGTGTAACATTTTGATAACTGGTTGCACATTTCAGTACTCCGGCTTTAGCATGACTTCGTTTAACAAGCGGTCCATTATAATCATTGATTTCAATGCCTTCATAGACATCTGCTAAAAGCAGAGGGACCATTTCATCAATGGAATAATCAAAAACCCAATGTGTAGGTAAATAGAATTCACTCTTGTGGAATCCGGTGGTGGCAAGAATAGGCACCTCGGGTACTTTCTCGGAAATGGATAAATACTTATTGATATTTCTTCCACAACCAATTGGTTGTGCATCCACGAAACCGCCACCCCCATGATTGCGAAAATCAGCCAATTCAAGTGCTGCTTTGTCTGCATCATCCATTAAAAAATCTTTGTCATGCAATACTTCCACCGTTCCCGCATCGCGGATGAGGTGTTCATGCATATTGGTTGGTCCTAATTCTTCGGGGTTGATATCTCCAGTAATAGTTCGAATTTTCAGCGTCATTGAAATCTCCCAATCGAAATCAATAAAATTACTAGTAAAAGTGATTATGTCAAAATATTACAATATTCTTTATATTAAGTCAAGTTATTGCTTTATTTTGCAATATATTGTAAAATATCTATCGTAATATGCAATTTCAATCTTGTATTCTTTTGTTTTCTTATTTCTGGAAAACAAATGCGTTCATACTTATAATTACATATATATTGAGAGGTTTTTATGCGAGAAACCAGACACCAAAAGATCTTAGATTACCTCGTTTCACACCAGTCAGCGGATATCAACGAGTTGAGCAAATTCATTAATGTTAGCGAAGCAACGATCCGGCGCGATTTGGATTTTCTTGAATCTACCGGAGATCTTATTCGTGTTCGCGGTGGGGCAATGAAAAAACATGAAAGAATCGAACCATTTGTTCTCCCGCGCTCGCTGATCCAGGCAGAAATAAAAAAGCACATCGGTAAAGCTGCCGCCGATTTGGTACAGGATAATGATACGATCATTGTTTCAACCGGCTCTACCACCGAAGCAATGATCCCTTTTCTTTCTGAGAAAGTAGGTTTGACGATCATTACCAATGCGCTCAATGTGGCTTACCAATTGACTAGATTTGAAAATATTTCCACTATTGTGTTGGGGGGATTACTGCGCCAAAGTGAGTTTGACTTGATCGGGCATATCACGGAAGATGCTCTTTCTGGTTTGGTTGCAACTAAATTTTTTCGTGGGGTAAAAGGCATTCACCCCAAACAGGGTTTGACCGCCAGTGATGTAGTACAGGTTAGAACCGATCGCAAGATGATTGATACTGTTCAAGACTTGATCATTCTTGCCGATCATACGAAATTTAACAGCATGGGCTCCATTCAGGTTGGCCCTATTTCCATCGCTTCGGTGATCATAACGGATATTGATGCACCCAAAGATGACCTGGAATTAATCCGGCAAATGGGCGTGAACGTAATTGTTGTGTAGAGTTTTTCCGTTTTCCCTTCTAAAATGATATTCTCGCGATAATTTAATATTCAATTAATTATCCTGTAATAGTTGGTTAATATTTATCCATTAGGATGTTTGTATGGCTGGTAAATATCAATCACACAAAAGGGTGCTTTTTCTTTGTACTGGAAATTCCTGCCGCAGCCAGATGGCAGAAGCTCTGCTCCGCAAGCATGCAGCAGATCGGTTCCTGGTCTTCAGCGCAGGCCTTGAGCCATTGGTGATCCATCCCTATACCATTCGGGTTTTAAATGAGCTTGGAATTGACGCGAGCGAGCAGTATTCAAAATCTGTCACAAAATATTTAAATGCCCCACCCTTTGATTACATTATTACTGTATGCGATGATGCAAAGGAACGCTGCCCGATCTTTCCTGGTTCTGGAAAACGGAACCATTGGACATTTGAAGATCCTGTCCGGTTTATCAATTCTGAGAAACAGCAGCTTGCCAAATTTAGAGAAGTGCGCGATTTGATCAATGTGCAGATCCAGTCCTGGTTGAAGGAACTTGCTTCCACAACAATCAAATAGAATTTTAGAAGAATACAGTTGCTGCTATATTTTCTATAATAATTAATAACTTCTTGCACCGGGCAGAATAATTAGGTTGAAATATCATTTCCTTCGTGATCCAATCCCACCGCTTTTAGTTTTTCCAAGGATGGGTAACCATCATCGGAATTCCAATCTCGGCGTTCATAATACTCCTTCAACATAGGTTCCAAATCGCATACTCTGCCCTCGGCAGGTCCTTCGGGTACTGCTTCGTTCAAATAGCGCTCGGGTAATGTGTCATCAGCGGGGGTAATACCGCGTTGCAGATTTGCAATTCTCTCAAGGTTGGAGATTCGTTCTCCAACTCGATATAAAGAATCTGCACTATAAGTCTTGCCAGTGGCTGAATTCAATACACCTATCAAAACTTCCGGCAAACCAAGTTCATCTCTTGCCATTAACTTACAGATACCCAATGAATCTCCATAAGCGTTCATATCTTCTAGAAATGCACCTGCCTTCCCTTTTCCGGTAATTCCAAAGCGGTTGCGAATCTCGGTTGTACCTGAAATGCGGATCATGCTGGCATCTGCCATGCTACCAGATTCATAGTTTGCATACGCCCGCATATGGCAAGCTCCACGGCTTGAAGTTGCATAGCCTAATCCCCAAGAGGGCTGACCTCGCGGATCAGTGCCGACCGTCTCCATACCCTTCACATGCATCGCATATTTGGCAGCTTCACCTCCCCATTCTTCAGCGCATATGCGCACCCCTCTGGCAAGCTGCGCACCAAAACCATTATTCATTGCGATCTGTTCGATGAGAGGGATCACAGCATTCCTATTCCCCCAGGTTAGATCCAATCCACCGGTATCTTCTTTCGTGATGATTCCCCGCTGGAAGCATTCCATCGCAAATGCAATGGTTGCCGGGGTGGATATAGTATCCAGTCCAAAGCGATTAAGATCATCATGCGCCCGTAGAATAGCGTCCATCTCATGTAATCCACATCGAGCACCTAATTCTTTGAAAGTGGTAGCAGTTGCCTCCTCGCTAACGAAACCTTTGAATTCTCCGGATTGTATAGTATAAGTAGTCCAGCATGGCATGGGGCAACCCATGCAAGCGCGTGTAGCAATCTTAAAATTTTTATTGTAGTAATCGCTGCAGATTTGATCAATAAATTCAAATGTGGTTTTTTGTCCATTGTAGCTTGTCAGTGCTCCGGCGTTATTGTAGCGTGTCAAATTCCCGTATGTTCCCGCTTCCCAACGTTTTAGAAAAAATTTATCCACTGCTGCTTTTTGAACATTTTGACATGCAGTCCAGAATGTTTGGGGGTCATGGATAGGAACGCTACCCGTTCCATTGACAGCAATTGCTTTGAGATTCTTGCTGCCCATCACTGCCCCCAGTCCTCCCCTTCCGGCAGAGCGCACACGGTCAATCAATATGGTTGTCAAGAAGCCACCATTTTCGCCGGCTTGTCCAATACAAGCCACTGATAAACGTGATTTGTGATTATCAGCCTTGATAGCACGATCTATTTCAAAAATGTCTTTTCCCCAATAACAAGCAGCATTTTTAATTTCAATACCAGCGTCGGTTATCATGATGTAAACGGGTTGTTCAGAACGACCGTTGATAACCAGTGCATCCAATCCGGCGCGTTTCAGTTTCGTACCAAAGCTACCACCTGCACTCCCGGTTGAATAAATGCCCGTTTCAGGAGCTAACGCACCAATTTCTATGCGTGACGAGGTAGGAACGTTTGTTCCGGTTAACGGTCCGGTTGCAAATATTAAAACGTTTTCCGGATCAAGAGCTGGAACACCTACTGGCACCATATCCATCAACCAACGGGTGATGAACCCCCGTCCGCCGATATACCGTTCTTTCAAATCTTCATCCAAAGGTTGGATGCAAACCGTTTGTGAAGTAAGATCGATCCAGGCTACTTTATTGCAATATCCTCCGCTCATTGCTTTTCCTCCCTAACAAAAACAGGCACCGGATTCCAATGTTGCTTTAACAGCAACCCTCCCCAATCTTTTTTCTCCGCCAAATATAAAACACCGGGAGAACACACCTGCACACATTGTTTATCACATTGCTCCCATATACAGGTTTCTTCTATGATCGGTTGTGATGTTCCAAACTGTGGATGTGTCAATATCGATATGAGAGATTCGTTTTCACCACACACGCCGCTCCGAGCCAGTGAGCATGCCATCACACATAATTGGCAGCCTGTACAACGGTTCAATTGATAAAATAAATACTTCTCTTCCATTTCTAATTCTCCTGTACCATTATCATGCTTTCATTTAACCATCATTGATTACTGCTCTATGTATAAAATATTCATATATCCAGTATTCTGCTCTTTCTCACCTCACAAGCTTGGCACAAACAACTGGAATACATTTCCAGATGAGATTATTCCATATTGTGACCACTTAATCCTCATACCACATCCACTTTTTGCTTTTTGCACATCTGTTCATGGGTCAATAATTCAACTTTACAAACCAAATCGCCAATCGTATCTTTCTCATGGTCTCATATCCTGCGGAAAACCTGTCCCAATTAGAGATTTATAGATTCCATCGAAAATTTTCAAAACAGGCTCATGGTATTCTGAAATGATTTATTGTGAAAGGGGAATGCTGCAAAGTGAATAGAAATATAAAAAAAGACGATCTTTCTTTTATTTTAAAGGATGATTTAACGGTTTTATGACAAAGAAACCGCCTTTTCTTCAGTCAAGGCGGTTCTATTTTGCGCTTTATTTTTTGCTCAACCAGTGAGCCGTATTTGCCCAGAGGGCTGTATAGCCTTTCCATTTGGCAAACTC
>DHHD01000003.1:31730-51714 GCA_002403105.1 Anaerolineaceae bacterium UBA4781
AGGAGTGGATACTTGCCGGCTTTTACGATGAGATCTGCCCCCTCTTTCATTTCCAGTTCATTTAATCCAAGCAGTACAGGCCATTTTCCAGCCATGTCTTTTACCAGAGGGTGAGAAGGAATCAGAATCTCGGGAGTTAATCCTTCAGGGCTCTCCACACGATCATCAAACGTGTAAATCTTTACAGGTAATATTTCTTCGATAGGAGAACGGTAGTATTTGGCAGCTCCATAAATACCGGCAAAAGAATAATATCCCCCACACATTACCAACGCTCCACCTTTCGCAACCCAATCCGCCAATAACCGCAGGCGGTTGGGCACTGATTTTCCATGCAGCCATGTTTCTGGGTGAAGCAGCAAAGTATTTGCACCCAGATCACTCAAGATGACAACATCGTAAGTTCGAAGTTCTTCAAGCGTAAGAGGGAATTTTTCTGCAGCGAGATGCCCGGGAAGATGTGTAAAATCAATATCTGATTTTTCAAATGCTTTTCGAATAAATTCTTCACCGGTTTCATAAACTGTACTCGAGAAAAAATCCCATCCTTTATAATGGGTGGAATTGGAGACCCAAGATTCGCCTGCCAGCAGTACTTTTATTGAAGTCATAATTCTCCTTTTTTGGTATTATTGATTAAAGATTTTCGGTTTATTAATAAAAAATAGAACTTTCCAAATCCTCCGGTGTATTTTCTGAAATGTCCTATAATTGATTTTTACTACCCATGATAATAAAAATAAAGTGGCAAGATATAAAATGAAAACTGTAGTAGCCGGCGCCTTGGGGGAGTGTGTACACGTGGCAGGGGTCTATAATTTTCTGCGTCTGGCGGAACAATTTGGCTGGAATACTATCTTTTTGGGTCCGGCGGTTCCTGTAGAAAAATTCCTGCAAATAGCAAGGGGTGAAAAAGCTGACTTGATCGCTGTTTCTTATCGCCTTACTCCCGAAACCGGCGAAAGACTTCTGGCCGAGTTTGCCGAAGCTTCAGATGATCTGCGCAGTCAAGGTATTCAATTCGCCTTTGGTGGAACAGTACCAGTGGCAGAGAAGGCAAAGAAATTAGGATTCTTTGATGCCATTTTCGACGGCACTCAGACTCGTGAGGAGATCATCACTTTTTTGCGTGGTGATGCTGTAAGTGAAAGCGGCTCCCCGATCTATCCACAGACTGCTATCGAACGGATTCTCTGGAAAAGACCTTTCCCATTACTGCGCCATCATTTTGGCCAACCTACGATCAAAGCAACTGTTGAAGGCATAGCAAAAATCGCTGACGCTAAAGTATTGGATATCATTTCTTTGGGGATCGACCAGGACGCACAGGAGAATTTTTACCATCCCGGCAAACAGGATCCTCGCAGCACTGGCGCAGGTGGCGTACCGGTTCGTAGCCCTGACGATTATATTCGCCTTTATCAAGCTTCACGCCGTGGTAATTACCCTCTTATGCGCACCTATTCAGGGACAAGCGACCTAATCCGCCTGGCAAGCATGTATTGCGAAACAATTCACATTTGCTGGGCTGCCATTCCCCTCTTTTGGTACAACCAGATGGATGGGCGTGGACCATTCAACCTGGAAACTAGCATTCAAGAACACCAAAATTTGATCCGCTGGTACAGCGAGCATGAGGTGCCTGTTGAATTGAATGAACCCCATCACTGGGGAATGCGCGATGCCCCGGATGTATTGTATGTCGTGGCAGCCTATCTGGCAGCTTACAATGCCAAAGCCTTTGGTACACATGATTACATTGCACAGATGATGTTCAATAGTCCACCCGGCACCTCCGATAGAATGGATCTGGCAAAAATGTTGGCATGTCTTGAGTTGAGTACACCATTAGTTGATAAAGATTTTCGCATCTGGAAGCAAACCCGCACTGGTCTGCTTAGTTATCCGCTCGAAGAAAATGCTGCCCGTGCTCACTTGTCTTCAAGTATTTATGTACAAATGGCTCTCAAGCCAGATATTGTTCATATTGTAGGTCAGACCGAAGCACATCACGCCGCCACCGAGCAAGATGTGATCGAAGCCAGCTTGATGGCACACAGGGTGATCGAAAACGCGCTTCTGGGTCAGCCAGGTATGTTGGATGATCCGACCATTCAACAACGGAAAGAACTTTTAATGAAGGAGGCTCAAATTACACTACAAGCCATCCGCAACCTCGCCACTGAACCCAACTCTGATGCTTTTACAGATCCCAAGATTTTGGCACAAGCTGTAGAATTGGGAATTTTAGACGCACCACAGCTGTGTAATAATAAGTTTGCCAGGGGAACAATAAAAACAATCATCCGCGAGGGTGGGTGTGAGGTCATTGATGAAAAAGGCAATCCGCAGCCAGAAGAACAACGGCTTGCCCAATTTTTATAAAGAAGGAGAACAAAATGACATATCCAAAGAGCTATACCGTTATCGGTGCTGGTAATGGTGGAAAAGCCATGGCTGCGCACCTGGCGTTGATGGGAAAAGAAGTTACTCTTTTCAACCGCACTTTCAGCCATATCGAAGTGATCGCTAAACGCAAGGGTATCGAATTGGAGAGCTATCCGGGCGGTCCGTATGGTTTTGGAAAGATCAAAAAAGCAACTTCGGATATTGCTGAAGCGATGCAAGACGCAGAAGTGATCATGGTTGTCATTCCTTCTTCGGGTCATGCAGATGTTGCGAAATTGATCACTCCCTATGTTCGGGATGGGCAGATCATACTTTTGAATCCGGGGCGTACTTTTGGATCCATCGAGTTTGATATGACCATGCGCCGGGAAGGTTGTACAGCCAACGTGATCGTTTCCGAAACTGAAACTTTCATTTATGCTAGCCGTGCTGATGGACCAGCCCAGGCACGAATTTTCCGCATCAAGGAAGCTGTTCCCATTGCAGCCTTGCCAGCCAATAAAACGGAACTTGTATTACGCGCCATTGAAGACGTGTACCCACAATTTATTGATGGCATTGATGTTTTGCATACCGGTTTGAATAACATGGGTGCAATTTTCCACCCCACTTTGACAATTTTAAATGCCGGCCGTATCGAATCGACACATGGTGACTTTGAATTCTATATTGATGGAGTTACTCCATCCGTTGGGTATGTGCTTGAAGCGTTGGACCGCGAACGCGTGACTGTTGCTTCATCGGTGGGTATTCGTGCCCGCACTGCTCAGGAATGGTTGGAACTCGCTTACAATGTGCAGGGCAAAGATCTGCGCGAAGCTATCCATAATCAGAGCGGATACTATGGTATCAAAGCGCCTTCTACCCTATCGCATCGTTATATTTTTGAAGATGTGCCCATGAGCCTAGTTCCCATTGCTTCGCTGGGTAGCCAATATGGAATTTCAGTGCGTGGTATTGACAGCATGATCCGCCTGGCTTGTATCATCCACAAAACAGATTACTATCGTACCGGAAGAACCGTGGATAAATTGGGTATTAAGGATCTCAGTATTGCAGAACTCAATACTTATGTAAAAGAAGGTATTCTTCACAATTTGGCATAATAGTTGCACCTCTATTAATGATATTGCCAACCTTTAAAAATTAGCTATAATGAAAGCTGAAGCAGGGGTATGTGCTGTTCCTGCTGCGCCGCTTTTGTTACATGAAGGGTTTTTGCCCTTGAAAGGTTTGATTACGGAGGAAATCATGAAAAAGAAATTTGCTCTACTTATAGCATTGCTGCTGGTCCTGGTAATCTGCGCCCCCGTCCAAGCAGCTACCTACCCCACTTTTGGAATTCTGAGCGTCGTTGTGGATGAATCGGTCACGATCAGCACCAATTTATTCCCTGCTAATGAACTCTATTACGTCTATATGGGATACAACGGAACATTGGGTATCAATGGTATTCTTGTCACCAAGATCTGGACTGGTTCCGGTGGAACATTCAAGGCAAAATTCTATATCCCGGATGAACTCAAGGGAGAAGATGTCATCGCTATCCGCCTTGAAAGCCCCACTACCCCATACTACAGTTACAATTTTTTCTATAACACCACATCCTATACATCCACGTATACAACCAGTACTTCTACCGCTCCTCGCCCATACACACCCAATGACTTTCCAACCTTTAATATCATTGGTGTTGTTGAGGGTGAATCAGTATCAGTAGAAACCAAATACTTCCCGGCGGATGACATGTTTGGTGTATATATGAAAGATGGGGCTTCCGCTGCAAAAACCTGGTATTATGTGGCTGGGTTGAATTCAGCAGATGGGGGATCATTTGAAGCAACCTTTACCATTCCGACAGAACTGCAGTGGAAAGAAAAGATCGCCATTAAATTTTATAACCTCGATGAAGATTACATCACTTACAATCTATTTGAGAATAACGATTATCCATAGATCAAAATCTGTAGTGATAAAGACCTCGCTGAAACAGCGAGGTCTTTTTATTTCAAAAGTGAAATCTTGTTCAATTGGGGATGGATAGGATACGCACATTAACCATACCAGCTTTTATTTTAACGATCTGTTCCCAGTCCTGTTCCAGAAATGGCAGCATGCGTTGGTCCACCAGCACATAATCTGCTCCGCGGCAGCCTATTTCCAATACAGAGTCATGCCCTTCAAAAATCCACACGGCATGCCCCAGATACGCGAAACCCAGCAGGTAATCAAAAAATGGGATGGCATGGCGGATATCAGTTCGCAGCGCTTCCATATAGGTATAAGCAATAACGGCTATCTTGAGAGAACGATCAGTCGGCATTAATTCTTCAAGCACGATCCGTGATTCAAGAGGTAATGTATCAGGTGGATAGGAGTCTTTTATCAGCAGCAGTCTTCCCGGAGATACGATCACAACTCGCCGCAGATGTGTTCCATCTGCCAGAATTGTCTCCTCTTCTGCCAGGCTTTTTGCCTGATCAAAGATTTCATCTAACCCGGGACGAACATCTACCTCTGGCATATGTACAGTAAATAATTACTCGTTTCCCATCGTCTCCTCAACCATTAAGTGTACTGTATTTATTTTAATTTTTTGTAAATGAAACTACCAATATTTTTTCTCTGTGTTAATATTTCTTCATAAACAAAATGTGTCTGATCAACCCATCAACAGCAGCTATTTTTATGGAAAAATAAAAATCTTTTCACAGGAGTAAAAAATGAAAAGTCATCGCAAGGAGTTATGGTTCAATATTCCCTCCCGTAGAGCGTTTCTTAATATCACTCCACAGGTAGAAAGTTGTATCCATGAAAGTGGTGTTCAGCAAGGATTGTGCTTGGTAAATGCCATGCATATTACCGCCAGCGTATATATTAATGATGATGAAGATGGTCTACTGCAAGACTACGATTCCTGGTTGGAGAAACTCGCTCCGCATGAACCGGTCAGTGGGTATCAGCACAACCGTACCGGGGAGGATAATGCAGATGCACACATGAAACGCCAGATCATGGGGCGTGAAGTCGTGGTTGCCATTACAGACGGAAGGTTGGATCTGGGTCCATGGGAACAGATCTTTTATGGAGAATTTGACGGAAAACGGAAAAAGCGAGTGTTGGTGAAGATCATTGGGGAATAATCTATTTATTCCCCAATCGGTTCAATCGTTTAAATTTTTGTAGATTCCTTTCATCTGTTTATAAACAGAACAGAAAATCTTAAAGCGTTCATCATAAATGCTACGATTGATCGTTTTTGGTTGATAAGAATGTTGAAAATTCACCAAATCCGGAATATCTGCAAAATTGATTTCTCCTAATCCTGCCGCTGCGATCCAGGCTGCTCCGCGCGCATTGGCGCAAATGGGGTCATCCGCTTGTTTGATCTCCACGTTCATCACATCTGCAAAGATCTGGCACCAAACATTGGATTGCGCTCCACCGCCAACAATATTTATGGTTTCTACTTTTCGTTTAAGGAATTTTTCTACAGGCGCCAGCATCCAGCGCGTGTTGAATGCGATCCCTTCCAAAAATGCACGGATGATATCTTCACGATTGTTGTTGAGTGAAAGGTTGAAAAGACCAGCACGTACATTCCTGTCATCCACAGGTGCCCGCTCTCCCCAGATCCAGGGAGTATAGATCACGCCATGGCTGCCAGCGGGTACCCTTTCTGCAATTTGATCCAGTACTTTGAAGATATCCGGGACATCTGCTTCTTGCAGCAGCTCGTCCTGATGGTAAAGAACCTTATCGCGTAAAAAAGTGAGATTTCCACCTGCGGTAGCCTGCAAGGCAGTCAGAAGATAGCGCCCCGGTAGCGCGCATGGCACAGAAGCCAGAGAGGAGGTAATATCGGTTTTTTTATAGGGAACATGAGCTGCCATCCAGGAGGAAGTTCCAATATAAAGATGCATGGCATAATCCTCAACCGCGCCAGCTCCAATGGCAGCGGCTGTATTATCGATCGAACCAGCTACCACTTTCACATTGGTATCCAACCCAAGCTCTGCTGCCACCTCCGGCAGCAGTGTTCCCAATACTGTGGTACAAGATACGATCTCAGGTAGTTTCTCTTTATCGATCCCCAGTGTTCGAATCAGGGCATCATCATAATGAATATTATCCGGATCGCGGTTATCAGTCACCCAGGAAGTGAGAATGGAATCAACAGTAGCTGTGTAACGCCCTGTTAACCGCAGGTTCATATAATCCAGAACATTAAGAAATTGATGGGTCTTTTCGTAGATAGCAGGTAGTTCATCACGGATATAGAGCATATGCCCGGCGGGATCTTTACCGGTCATGGATGGCATTCCACCTGTCAGCCTGATAAACTGGAGAACTTTGGATAAAGCTGCTCCATTAATATTCAGCAGTCCTCTTAACTGTTTTTTTAGGTTGTCTGCTCCTCGCATATCCATCCAGAGAATGCAGTTTGAAAGAGGTTTTCCATTTTTATCTACCGGTAGGGTACCTTCACCTTGAGTGGAACAACATACTGCCAGGATGGAACCCGCATTCTTTTTTTGTTCATTTATCAGGCGTTTTGCTGCGCCCATGAAAGCTTGCCACCATTCATCCGGTGCCTGCTCTGTTCCGCCATCCGAGGTGAGGATCAGCCGCAAGGGTTGGCTTTCCCAACCCAGTACCTGCCCGGTCACGGTGATCAGAGCCACCTTTACACCGGAGGTTCCCAGATCAACTGCCAGAATTGACTTATTGGATGCCATGTATGATCCTCTTTTTAGCTTTTCTTTTCAACATCTTTCATTTGGGTAATAAGGAGTAGACATATTCCCAATAGCACCGCTGCCAATAGCAACGAGGGGGTAAATGATCCATCCGCTGTCCGCATAGCTTCCATGACATACACAAATACAACCGCAGCTTGCCCGCATAGTTGAATGAGGCCATTGGAAGTTCCTTCGGGTGTTGGGTAGGTTACTTCAGTGGCATACTGCATTCCAATGGGGTTTGCGCTGACCAGGAAAAAGCCCAGAAAAAATGCGGATGCAAAAAGTACCAATGGGTTGGTCGCATAAGTAATTCCGATCAATCCCGGAATAGCCAGAGCGATACCTAAATAGAGAAAACGTTGGCGTTTTTGTTGTTTATCTGAAATGGCGGGCAGAACCACTGCTCCTAATATTCCCCCAACCAGCATCAATGCACCCAGGGTGCCTGCATCGGTAGGGGTAAACCCACGCGGTCGGACAATCCCCTCAACCCAGGTGGTGACACCATTGAAAATTCCAAGACCAACAAAAGAAACTGCCAGGAACATTAAAAACGGCTTTACTTTTAAAGCATGTTTTAACCCATCCAGCATCAAAGCGCGTACTTCCTGATCTTCGGCGCTGGGCGGCGTGGGTGGATTTTCGCGAGCAAAAATAATGAAAAGTAAAGATGACAGCGCAGCAATACCACCATAAATTAATTGAATTGTAGAAATAGGGGTCCCACCTTCGTACAGCATAGGGGTGAGCACCATGCCTGCGCCTGTACCAACCAGATTGGCCAGCGTGATAAATCCAACGATGGTGGCTCGTTCTTCTTTTTTAAACCATTTCGCAGGCAATGTCGTCCAGGCATTCAACAAGAATGGTTGGGCAACTGCAATACCGATGGTACTGATCAACACCATCGAATAATTGGTGCCCGCGAACCCGCGCACCAACCCAAACACACCCATCAAGATAGCTCCGATGGAAACCGCTTTGCGATATCCATATTTATCAATGATCCCCGATACCGGTATAGAAAGCGGAATAAAAGCGATCATGAAGACCATGGATAGCAGCCCGATCTTCAAATCCGTAACCCCATAATACGCAGCCGCAGGACCGGTGATGGGGGCATAGGTGATCCATAACATTTGCATGGTTAGGTTTAAAAACATGAAAACTGCCAAAACCACCCAACGATATTTATACAACTTGAGTTTTTCTGCCATTCGCGAACCCTCCTCTTTCTTCTTTGGTTTAATTAATGAACACCTTCAATCAATGATAGTACCGTTTCAAAGCGATGTAGTGCATCATCAATAACTTCATCCGTATCAGCTAAAGAAGTATACATGCGCGATCCAGCCAAAGTGATCAATCCATTCGCCATATAGGCTGCGCCCATCTCCTCGATCATGTGTTTGCGAGGTTTCAACTCTTTCAACGTTCGAATAGGGTTGTGCAGATCCAGCAGCATCACCCCTGATGTTTCCAAATGCACAATGCTGCCCTGATTAAAGACGACAAAGGGCAAATCCAAACGGTCGATGATCTTCTGCAAGCCTGCAGTGAGCCGATCACCTGCTTTTCCAGCGATCACGGCTGCGTTGGTGCGTTCCATTTCTTGGAGAGCATAGTAGCCAGCCACACAGGAAAGTGGATTTGCAGAAAGAGTTCCCCCGATATACGCTCGCTCTCCTGTACCACCGATGCCGGCAGCAAAACAGCTCACCACATCCGCTCGCCCACCTACACCACCCGCCATCGGGTAGCCGCCTGTGATGCATTTGCCAAAGACGGTCAGATCGGGTTTCACCCCGAAATAGCCCTGCGCTCCTCCCATTCCCAGTCGAAAGCCGGTGACCACTTCATCAAAGATCAATAAAACCCCAAATTCATCACATAATTCTCTGACCTGCTGGTTAAATTCATAAGGAACGGGTCGTGTACCCGATTCCGGGCCGACCGGTTCCAAAATGACCGCTGCGGTGCCTCCACGTACACGGTTGAGGATCAGGTGCCGGCGTAAGGATGCCAGCGAATTGGGGAAAAACTCCTGCGTCGAAGCGCTGACGCCATGGGGAATACCTTTTGCTTCCAAGCGCCCGGTACCCGGCACATGCAAGCCATAGACCATTCCATCACTCCAACCATGATAGGCTCCCCCAACTTTGATAACATATTTCTTCTTTGTGAAAGCGCGGGCAGCTCGAATGGCAGCCATGACACCTTCGGTGCCCGAGCCAAGCATGCGGAACATTTCAATGGATGGCATGTAATGGCTGATCAACTGTGCCAGCTTCAATTCATATTCATGAAATAATCCGGTCACTGGTCCGCAAGATTGCAGCAATTCGAATACCTTTTCACGCACCGGAGCATAGTTACTGCCTAAAACGGTTGGGCCACCGGCTTGTAAGAAATCAATATAGCGGTTGCCGTCCACATCCCATAAATAAGCATCCTGGGCTTTTTCAATGGCGATCGGGAAAGGATAATTAAAAGCCAGATTATGTTGAACCCCGCCGGGGATGATTTTTTTAGCTTCTGCAATAAGCTGTTTAGAACGTACACATTTCGTATCGTAATAATCCAGCATTTCCTGCATCTTTTCGCGCCTGATAGGGCGCAGCGGTTGGCGGATCAGCGTATTTAAACCTTCATAAACCGCATTGACATCCGGATACTGTGAAATGGCATATTTTTGTTCGTTCATTTTCGACTCCATTGATTAATCTACGGCAGCAAATTTTTTCTCATCGGCGCGCAATTTGGAAAATGCAATTTCACGCACTGCCAGCGGTATGCGAGAGACTTTTTCATCACTCAGTACAGCCAGCAGGTAAACGAGCGCGCATTTTTCCAACAGTGCCATATTATGGATAGCGCGTTGGGTATCTACGCCGAAGACCAGCACACCGTGGTTTTGCAATATAAAAGCATTATTACCGCTTTTTATTTTCTTCTGGACATTCTTTTTTAAGAAGCTGGTTCCGGAAGGTGCATACGGGATGATCTCTACGGACCGCCCAAGAAAACGCACCTGCTCATCGAACAGGTGCGGAATTGGTTTATTCATAATACCCAGGGCGCTGGCATAGGGTTGGTGAGTATGGATGATCGCGTGCACATCAGGGCGTGTTTGATAGACGGCAGCGTGCATAGCGCTTTCAATGGAAGGTTTGCGTTTTCCTTCTTTTGGATTGAGATCAAAATCAAGCACACAAATATCATCCACCTGCATGAGCACGTAATCGTAGTTGGAGGGGGTGATGGCAAAAACGGGTTCATTTTGAATGCGTACCGACACGTTTCCTTCAGTGCTTTTTAAATACCCGCGCTCCAGTAAAATCTGGCAGATTTCTGCCACTTTTTGCTTTTCTTCACTGCAAGGTGCCATTCCTTCCCCTTTCTGATACACTTGAATTGCAGTTAATTATCCAATATAATCTAGACAGTGTCAAGATAGAAAAAACATGGAAAATAAGAATACCTATCATCATGGAAACCTAAAGAACGCACTGATCAGTGCGGGGGTTGAAATTCTGGCACGCGAAGGTGTTGGTGCGTTAAGCTTGCGTAAAGTGGCAAAAAAAGTGGGTGTCAGCCATTCAGCGCCTTATGCCCATTTTAAAGACAAACAAGCGCTGATCGCTGCCATCTCGATCGAAGGCTTTAAAAAACTGCTTGCTGAATTGCAAAATACGTTTGAAAAATACCGGGCCAACCCTGATCGATTATTATTGGAAACGGCTTGGGTTTATTTTGAATTTGCACTGCAGGAAAAGGATACCTTCAAAGTCATGTTCTCCGGTATCCTGGAAAAAGAGAAGAATTACCCTGATCTGGTGGATGTGGTTCAACAAACGTTCCAAATGGTCGTTAATGTCGTTTCCATCTGCCAATTAAATGGTATTTTACGAGCTGCCGATGCAGACCTGACCTCTGTGGTAGTATGGTCGCAAATTCATGGTTTGATCTCGCTCTATTTGGAAGGGCAGATCTCACACACTATTCTGGACAACTATGAACTGAGAAAGATACTCTTGTATGCATTAAATCAATTCACCCTGGTCCCCATTCAATAAGGAATTTTGCCAACAAAAAAGCAGCCGATCGGCTGCTTTTTTAATTTACACTATGCCTCGTGGGTTAATGGGCCCTGATATTCGGCATCACCTAACGCCAGAATTGGTAGAAAAACAAAAGACAGGAAAAGAAGCCCGAATCCAAATCCGGTATCTTTTCCAAACACTTTTGCCAGTTCAAATAAGATCATGATCTCAATGACGATATTGGCAATGGGTATTAATAACAAGAAGAACCACCAGCCTGGTCGCCCAACAATTTCGAACATTTCCACGGTATTGTGTCCGGGTATCAACCCTTCCCAGCCCTTCCGACCGGCTTTCTCAAAAATACGCCAGTTGCAATACAGATAGAAACCCACGATAGCAATAATAAAGAGAAAATAAAAGAATAAAAATCCAACACTCGGTTCCCAATCACTGTAATACATGTAAACCTCCAATCTTTTGATTATTTCCATTCTAACGGAATTAGCATGGAAAACAAGCATATCCCATCTTAAAGATTTATATGAACCGTTAATGCGTTGCACAGGCGATGCAGGGATCAAATGCCCGCACCACCCGACCGACAGCTTTTTCCAATTCCATATTCACTGTATCCCCCGTAATATAACGCTCTGCTGCAACTTTTAAAGCTCTCTCGATCGAGCCCATATTATGAACAGTGGGGATAATAAATTCCGCCCTGGCGATCTTGCCCTTTTCGATCACATAGTGATGGATCAATGGTCCACGCGGGGCTTCCACCAACCCGTATCCTTCTCCATCACGGGGCGTATATGGCACATCCGTATCCTCTCCATCCAAAGGCTGCTCCAGCATTTGAGCGGCGCGTTCAATGGCATATACCAGCTCAATGCCGCGCCCTAATTCGAAAAGCATGATCGGGTGCGCGGGTATCCCAAACTCAATGCGCAGCCGGTGCAGATAGCCATTGGCTACTTTGGTACCCATGTGGGCGGTCAGGTTGGCGCGTGCCAGTG
The DNA here is from genome assembly GCA_002403105.1 of Anaerolineaceae bacterium UBA4781. GTDB lineage: Bacteria > Chloroflexota > Anaerolineae > Anaerolineales > Anaerolineaceae > UBA4781. The sequence continues at coordinate 43,947 of DHHD01000003.1, forward strand.
AGTTGGCACGGATCACTCCCCCTTTATAAGATGTTTTACCGGCATACGAATATTCGCTTTCTTTGAACTCCAGTACTTCTCGGAACGAGCGTGGAGAGAAGATCTCGCAGCATTCACCCTCCGGGTTCATAACACGGATCTCATGACTATTGAAATCCGGGCGTACTTTCCCGGTAGAAGTGATGTAATAGGCAGGTTGGTCATCCCCCCAACTGCCAATGCGATCTTTCATGCGTATGGTCAATTCCCAGTATGCGTCAAACAGTTCACATGCCATGGGGAGTGCTTGCTGCAGCCGGTTGAGCATCAGTTCAGCTCGCTCAGCAGGAATACCCGCATTCACCCCTCCCACCACAGCACGAACGGGGTGGATGAACTGCCCACCGGCCAAAGTGATCAGGTCTGTTCCCAATTCACGGATCTTGAGTGCACGCTGTGCCATTTCAAAATGCTTTTTTTTGATCACATCTACATCATCCATTTCAAACAGGCTGTCAGCGCCCACTCGATCAGGCATGGTAAATATGAATAACGAAGTCGCCTGGTTCTGCAAGAGCTGCCCAAGAAGCAGCAGTGAACGGATCCTGGAGGCAAGCGGCGGGGGTGTTACTCCATATGCATCTTCCAGTGTTTTTACAGCTACTACATGGTGAGCTGTGGAACAAACACCACAAATGCGGGGAACAATGACCGGCATCTGTTCAGCCGGGATGCCCTGCACAAAGATCTCAAAACCGCGCATCTCGGTAGCTTTGAAGCGGGTGGAAATAACCTTGCCGTTCTGTACTTCGATTTCAACACGCGCATGACCTTCAATGCGGCTGAGGGGAAATGTAAGGGTGGTCATTAAAGCACCTTTTCTTTGGGGCGTGGAGGGCGGTCACCACCCGCGTAATCAGAAAATTGAAACAAGAACAGCGCCAACTGCGGTGAAAGCAGAGCCTCCTTTAGTTCATCATCCGGAATGTTCGTCATGGCGTGAAATACTTTTTGAATTGATTCCAGCCAAGCTTGCGAATCTTTCTCAATTAACACGTTGGATGGACCCCGGCATCCCACACAGGGATGTCCTGCCCTTGTACAGGGAGCGCGGCAGCCGCCGCGTGTGCTGGTTCCAATGCAGGCATATCCCTGATTGATCAAACAGATCTCGGGGTCAACATTCCCTTTTTGAAAACCCAGTAAATGCTCCGGCTTTTGGTCTTTTAATTTCTTGCGTCCACATTCCTGGCAAACGATCAGGCTGGCTTGATAGCCCGCCGGGTCAGTCAGAGCTGCCATGAAGAGCTCAGGGGTAGGAGGGCAGCCCGGCAAATATAGATCGATCGGTACAAAATCATCCACCGGTCTTGAGCGCGGCAACAGCCGCGGCACATCCAGGCGATCCTGCCGTTTGAGAAAAAGTTGGCGCACCTCGTCACGGTTGCCAAGGTTGGCCACTCCGCCTGAAATGGCACACGTGCCAACCGCCACCACCCGCTTTGCATTTTTTACTGCATTTTTCAAATGGTGGGCATCTTCATCGGTGCGTACCCCTCCGCTGATGAGCAGAATATCCACTTCAGGGACGTCATACGCACTCGAAACCAGCGGCATGTAGGTCAGTTGAAATTTCTCCGTCCATTCATGTGCATTAAGAAGAGATACTTCACAACCTGCACAACCCGAAAGCTGCAGAACGGCAAAACGGGGTACGGTATTTTGTTCGTGGGTATTGATTTTTTCCTCCGCCATCTCTCTCACAATACTATTTTATTCTATCCTGTTTTTCTTTAATCATTGTTCCATTTCTTGATTTGGCATGGAGATTGCAACCTTATTTCTACAATTTGTTTGTATTTGAAGTTATAAGGATTGATTATGAAAAAATTCTTTTCTTTTCTGCTTGTGATCGCCCTGCTGGCAGCGGTGCTGTATGTCTTTTTATACAAGGGCTCCGCTGTGATCTCCAGTCCATCCCCTATTGGGTTGGACATGAGCAATTATCTATTGAATGGTGCACAGGATAGTGACCAATTCGTTGATACCGCAGCAGCGCTGGGTGTCAGTTCGCTCAAGATCGCCATCCCCTGGCAGAAAGTGGAGCAATCCGCCGGATTGTTCACCTGGTCCATTAATCCGCAGGGAACTCAGATCGATCTGGGAGACCTGATCAACAAACTCGACCAGGCAGGCTTTTCTATCACCATTATTCTGGAAGGGTTCCCACCTTACTTACAGTACGAAAATCTCAGTGAGGAGAGTATCGCATCTACTTATCTAGAAAGCTGGGAACGCTATGTCAAAGCAGCCGTCGCACAGTTTGGAAATACGGTGAATTCCTGGCAGATCGGGGAATCCGTCAATCTTCCTTTTGAATTGCAGGATCAATCCGTCGCGGCTGCGGTTCTTGCCAGCCCCTCCACTTATGCTGAAAGGTTAAAACTGGCTTCGAGTGCTATTAAAACAGCTTCAAGCAATGACCTCGTCATTTTAGGTGGGATCAGCAGCGATACCGGTAACTGTCTCAACCAACCCAGTGCTTTTTTGAACAGCATCAATACTCTGGAAGCCTGGGAAACATTTGATGTGATCGGTATTGATCTGAATACTTATTCCATCCCACCCGAAGGAAAATATATGTACCAAACGTATGATACCGTTTCGGGTGTTTGCCTTACCAGCGCAGAAAGTGGATTTAACCTGGCAGAAATCATGGCGCTGGTGGATGCCGCCGGCAGCCAGTATGGCGAAAAACCGATCTGGATTACCGCTCTAAAGTGGCAGGAAAGTGACCTTTCAACCATCGCCTCAGAACGCGGCACTCTGCCGGATGTGGTGCGCGCTGATTTTCTCAGCCGTTCCTCCATTATGCTGCTTGGTCAGCATAATGTGGAAAAAATATTCTGGCAGTATGCAGATACAGATAGCATGGTTGAATCCTCTTTTGGGATCTTCAGCCAGCAGGTTTTCAAGAATCTTTCCGCCAGTTTACAGGGTTTTCAAAGCGCGGTGAATGCCAGCGATGTTCTCAACGGAATTTATCAATACCGGCTGACGACCTCGGGAACGGTGGATATCTTCACCTGGCGCGGTTATGGCGGCGATGAATTTTTACCTTTTACCCTTCAAAATGTAGATGGATACCAGTTGGAAGCGTTCTCGCTGGATACAGATTCGATTAAAAATGGAAAAGGAATGGAATTGACCATCAGCGAGAGCGGAGAAACTGCTTTCATGTTGAGTGAAAGACCGGTGCTTGTGAAAGCCATTCCGACAGATTTGCAAGAGAGAGCATCTTTGTATGCGCAGGGACTTGTCACTTCAGCCGGACAATCGCTCAAGAGCAGCGCCCAGGGCATTGTGGAATCGCAAAAAGAAAAAGCCAGCCAGGAAGTGGAAAATTGGGTGGATGAAAAGAAAGAAAGCCTCTTCAGCATGTTGAAAGAGAGCTTTATGGAATGGCTGGATAAAACCCTCAACCTGGAACAATGAACCCAATGAAAACGTATAGTATGATAGAAATGAATGGGAGTGATTTATGAACAGCATAAAAAAGAGCTTGCGGATTCTCTTTCTTGGTGCATTTCTGCTCTGCGCAGCCTGCACATCCAATACGCTTATCTCAACAGATAATATCAATAGCCTCGCCAGTACCCACGATCTGCAGTTTGCAGAAGCGACAACTGCCAAATGGACGCTGGATGGAAAAGCTTTTTGGCTGGAAGGTCTCAGCACGGCAACCCTTTATAACAGTAAAACGCTGCAAAAAACAGCTTCGTATGACGTCGGAGAGTATGGTGCGCTGTATGATACTTCCCCGGATGGCAGATTGATCGCGTATGCTTTGGATGAACCCTCCATCATTCTATTTGACGTGGTCGACCAGCAGGAAGTGGCTCGTATTCCACAGGATGCCTTCACACAACAAACTGCTTTCTCCACCGATGGAAGCATGCTGGGAACAGCCAGTTCGGATGTGTGGGAGATCACATTATGGGATGTAGCTACCGCACAGGCTACCCAAACACTTACTGGCTTTGAGACGGCTGCTCCAGTCTATTCATTCCAGTTTGGAGCAGATGGAAAAACGATCTTATGGATCGCACGCGCGACTATCCAACCCATGGATATCGAAAGCGCCCAGCTTGGGCCTGAGATCAGCCACGAGGATTTCATCAGCAGCTCCGCTCTTTCACCGGATGGAAAGCTACTCGCCACTTCTGCTGCTGGTACGGTGGATGGAGAATTTAAACCCATCGTCACCATCTGGGATGCCCACAGCGGGGAAGCGCTGGTTGTTTTCAGCAACGCTGATTATTTCAGTTCCCTGGCTTTCTCTCCCGATGGCAGCTTACTGGCAGCCGGAAATAATGGAAAAGTTCTTTTCTGGGATGTATCGAATTATCAATCCGTTGGAGAGATCAATACGCATGCCGGATACGTGGATTCGGTGCAGTTCTCGCCCGATGGCACGCACCTGCTGACCTGTACCACAGAGGGATCGGTACAAATGTGGCAGGTTGAATAGCAATAAAAAAACCGCAAACCAAGAGTTTGCGGTTTTTTTATCACTGTATTGTATTGGTTATAATTTTTATTTCAGACCCTCTTCGACTGCCTGCCAGAAACGCTCATCTTCCTTCCCTAATGCCCACATGGAAACTCCTGCCAGATTGTATTTCTGAACCAGGTTCACTTTAATGCGGATGCTTTCTTCATTCTCGAACCAGGCAACATGCTCATTCCCATTTTCCATGTATGTAACAAAAGGTGATTGCGAAGAGGTATCCCATCCAGCTTGTGCATCCGGTTTGGTAAGCAGCAGCGGGAAATCTTTCCAAGAAATATCACTGACAGCATAGCTCCCATTCTCAACATTCAAAGAACTCAAATCCCAATCATACCCGTAAGCAGGCAGCCCGATCAGCAGTTTCGCCGGATCCACCACGGATGTGGTATAACGCAGGCATTCTTCCACCCAATCTGCACCTGACACCGATCCCGGCCCGCCCCATGCACCATGCTGGTCATAGGTCATCAATTGCAGGTAATCCGCCGCTTCCCCCAGTGCTGCCAGATCATAAGGATAAGACCAGGTATTATCGATCGAATCAGCTTCTTTTCCGGGAACACTGATGATCAGCTTTAACGATTCCGCGTGTAGCCGATCAGCCAGATCCCTGATGAAAAGGGTAAACGCCGAACGGTCATCTTCGATATTTTCAGAATATGCCAAATATTCAAAGTCAATATTAATGCCCGCATATCCACCTTCACGAGCCAGAGCCACCAAATTATCTATTACAAGATCCCGCTGCGTAACGATCGCTGCATATGCCAGTGCCGGATCAAAATCGTCGACAGCCGGATCACCGTTGTAATTACTGATGCAGGCATAGGTTTGAATACCCTGCGAGTCATTCCATTCCATAACATCTAATTCATCCGATCCGTTGATGCTGCCATCTGCTTGAACGGCATAGACATCGACGGAAACAATATTGATATAAGGAGCAAAGGTACGCACCGAGTTGAAGGAGTGCACATCACCTGTATAATAGCCAAGCATAATTGGAGCTTTATTTTGAGTAGTAGACCCATTTTCTTGAATACTGGGGAGGTTTTTCGTTGCTTCATTCCTTGACCTGCTGGTTTCTTCAGGCATTTGAGAAATTGTTGAAAAAAACCACCATGCGCAGAGTCCCAGAATGAATCCAACAATGACAACAGCTCTTCGTCTGTAGGGTGCTTTTTTTTCTTTCATGGGTCTTTGCTGAGTTGGGCGCAATGGTACGTATTTCGCCCGCTTTCTTTGGCACGATACATCGCTTCATCGCAGCGCTTTATTAATTCCATGATCTCTATACCATGATCGGGATACAAAGCAATACCAATGCTGGCTGACAAATTGAGTTGCTTGTTTTCGATCTGGTATGGTTTCCGGAGAATATTAAGCAATTTTTCTGCTACTTTAATGGCATCGCTGTGGCTGTTAATTTCCCACAACAAGATGATGAATTCATCACCTCCAAAACGTGCCACTGTATCCACCCCGCGTAAGGTTGAGTTCAAACGTCGGGCAACTTCCAACAGTACTTCATCTCCCATCAAATGACCCATATTGTCATTAACACTTTTAAATTGATCCAGGTCCAGAGCGAGAATGCAGAATTTTTTATTCGAACGTTGTGCATTTGCCAATGCCAGATCAAAACGATCATAAAAGAAGGGCCGGTTGGGTAAACCGGTTAATGCATCGTGGGTTGCCATGATTTGCAAACGCTGGCGCATTTCGCTTAATTCTGTGATATCGCGAATGATGCCCATGATCCCCACCTCGTTGCCCATCTGATCGTTCAGCGTGTTAGTGGTCAATTCCAAACAGCGCGGCGGATCTGACTTCCATTCGATCTCAACTCGAGGTTCCTTCTCTGTAAAATGATCAGAGATCAGTTCGCCTGCTTTCATGATTGATTCTCCCACGCGCAGATGGATGGGTTCCAGCAACCGGCAAGCAGCCGGGTTAATATCCACGATCTGCAGGGATGAGTTGACCACGATCAAACCATCTTGCATATTTTCAACAAGAACGTTGCGCCCTACCGGCACCAGATTAAACAAGCGCATAAAGACTACACAGATCACAATGCCCAATCCACCTAATGAAAAAGCCAGTGGAAGAATATCCAATCCCGGAAAAGGATTGGTTCCTAATGAGTACGCCAATCCGGCGGCATAAGGAAAAATGCTGAAGATGAGCAGAGTTATCGACTGCAGGCGGTATATGCCACGAAATTGGATAGCATTCCTTATAATCTGGAAAACAGTGATCGTTCCGCAGGAGTAATTAAACGCCAATGCCAGCCAGTAAAAAAATCCATGCCGGAAATCGTAACCATTGATGATCCCAGGCAGGGGAGTAAAACCTGTCCAAAATAGATAATGCCATTCATTGGTCATTGCCATAGTTATAGTTATGGTTGGTAAAAGGAACAGCATGGCAATTTGAAATTTTGTCAAACGAATACGTACAGAGGGATAATTGAGAAAGAAAAGCAGCAGCAGTGGTGCGGTCGTATTGGCACCCAGATATTCTATTTTTGACCAGATGAGCCTTCCCCCTAGAGTGGTGCTTGAAATATCGAGCATGGCGCACAAATTCCAGAGTGTGATCGCCAGCATTGCCAGTGTGATCCATTTTTTACCCTGAACATTGGCTCGCAATCGCACGACCCCCAGTGCAATGACACTCAGCACAATGGCGATGAGAAAATAATGTGAGTAGGTCGTGAAAACGAAATTCATAGTTTCAAATCCAAGATGATTATACAATGTCTAAAAATATCACTTCTTGTATTGCATATTCACTTTTCTTATGAATTCTCACAATTCAATACTCGGGTAAATTGCAATGTCCGTTTTGCAAGAAAATCCAACCTACGCTGGATCTCGCTATTTTGTATCAATCGAGTGAACGTATATTCCTCTTGAAATTGCGGAGGGTTGATGACTTCAAAACCAGCCACTTTTCTATCCAATCCCTTCACCTCATCTGCCATAAAGGAGAGCACCCAGGCCGCACCACTGGATTGGTGGGGAGAAGCCAGCAGCACTGCGCTGACTACAGAGCGTTTCAGTTTTTCAACGGGAGCCTGACGGAAGAATGCCTGTGAGCGCTGCGAGAATGCCAGCCACAGCGCAGGGGGCATGCCTCCATAATTGGGTACAAAAAGAAATAAGATCTCTGCCTGCCAGGTCTTTTCCCAGATCATGCGCACATCATCCT
>DHHD01000023.1:0-484 GCA_002403105.1 Anaerolineaceae bacterium UBA4781
TTCTCCCATGGCTGATTTTGGTTACGATGTCTCAGATTACTGCGATATCCATCCGTTATTTGGTGATCTTGAAGTCTTTGACAGGTTGGTGGCTGAAGCACACCACCGCAATATCAAGATCATTCTCGACTACGTTCCAAACCATACATCTGACCAGCATCCCTGGTTTCTTGAATCACGCTCGAGTCGTGATAACCCGAAACGCGATTGGTACATCTGGCGGGATGCCAAAACGGATGGTTCGCTACCAAATAATTGGGGTTCCGCTTTTGGCGGGCCTGCCTGGGAATGGGATGAACTGACAGGTCAATACTATCTGCATTCTTTTCTCAAAGAGCAGTCCGACCTCAACTGGCGGAATCCCGAAGTGAAAAATGCCATGCTAGCCGTTTTGCGCTTTTGGCTGGAGCGAGGCGTGGATGGTTTTAGGATGGACGTGGTGGGCATGCTTCTCAAAGATCCAGCGCTGCACGATAATCCGATC
>DHHD01000023.1:641-4705 GCA_002403105.1 Anaerolineaceae bacterium UBA4781
CTGGAATGCACAGGCCATTAAGCAATCGGTAGATGAAATGGAACAGGCATTACCCGAATTTGCATGGCCTAATTATGTGCTGAGCAGCCACGATGCAGAGCGCCTGGTTTCCAGAATTGGAGAAAAGCAAGCACGGGTGGCAGCCATGCTGCTATTAACCTTGCGCGGTACACCCACCCTGTATTATGGCGAAGAATTGGGGATGAAGAATGGAGTGATTTCTCCTAAGCAGATGCAAGACCCGCAAGGTTTTCGGCTGGGTGCAGAATTCAGCCGCGATTATGGGCGCACACCTATGCAGTGGACGAATGGTTCCTATGCCGGTTTTTCATCTGTCGAGCCCTGGCTGCCGCTGACTCTGGATTATCAAACCAAAAATGTACAGGCAGAAAACAGTGATCCAACATCCATGCTCCATCTCTATCGAGAACTGATTCACTTGCGAAAGCAACGTCCTGCTCTATACGCTGGTTCCTATACTCCTGTTTCTGTTGAACCCCTGGATTGTTTCATTTTTGAACGCAACCATATCGAAGAGTGTTACCTCATCGCTCTGAATTTTTCTGAGAGATCGATAAAGGTGAATATACCTGGTTTTTCGAATGGAAAGTTGCTTTTATCGACATATCTGGATAGAGCTGGAATGGCTGTGGCGAATGATATTGAATTAAGGGAAAACGAAGGCGTCATTATTGAAATTGAAAAAACTTTGCACATCAACGGGAAGAATAATGGATAACTGGATCATATCTGAAGAACCCTTTGAAACAAATAACCTGAGCTCAAAAGAGACTGTATTTACTATTGGAAACGGTTATCTCGGAACGCGTGGAACGTATGAAGAAGGATTCCCGGGTGAAACTGCGGCTACACTCCTGCATGGTGTTTTCAATGATACCCCGATCGGTTTTACGGAATTGGCGAATACCCCCAACTGGCTTGATATGCGCTTTTATTTCGATGGGCAGATCTTCCGATTGGATGAAGGGAAAATTCTATCATATTCGCGCACCCTGGATTTGCATACAGCTACATTAAAGCGTGAAGTGATCTGGCTTTCCCCTGCTGGAAATACAGTACGCTTTGAGTTTGAACGGTTTGCCAGTTTAGCCAATGAACATTTGCTGGCATTACGCTGCCGTATCACATCTGTAGATTATCGCGGCTCACTCGAGATGCGTGCCAGCCTGGCGGGGCATGTTGAGAATAATGGATGGACGCATTGGAACTGGCAGGGACAGGGGAAAACCGAAGAAAATATTGTTTCCCTCTGTTTACAGACCAAAAAGACCCAAATCACTCTGTGTGAAGCATTTCACTTAAAGCTAATTGGAGAGATACCCATACAAGAGGAGTATTGGGACAGTATGGGTGCACCGGAACTGGTACTGAAAACCACCCTTCAATCGGGGCAAGCGATTTGCGTGGAAAAACTGGTTTCGGTTTTCACCAGCCGTGAACCATCCGATCCAAAGACATCTGCGATTTCAACCTTGCGATCCGCAAAGGAAAAGGGATATGAATTGCTCTGGAAGGAACATTGCGCGCAATGGGAAGAAGAATGGAAATACAGTAATATCCTGATCGAAGGCGATGATAAAGCGGATCGCGCGATGCGCTACAGTCTCTTCCAATTGTTGATCGCAGCGCCACGCCATGATGATCGGGTTAGTATTGCCGCGAAATCATTAAGCGGGTTTGGTTATCACGGACATGTTTTTTGGGATACGGAAATTTTCATCTTGCCTTTCTTTACCTATACACGCCCGGAAATTGCGAGTAATTTATTGCGTTATCGCTTCCATACGCTGGAAGGCGCGCGCAAGAAAGCCAAAGAGAAGGGCTTTGAAGGTGCCTGTTATGCATGGGAGAGCGCTGCGACCGGCGAAGAAACCACACCGCGCTGGGCGCTGCTTGCGGATGGCGGTTTGGTGCATATCTGGTGTGGTGATATTGAACTGCATATCACCGTGGATGTGGTTTTTGCCATTTACCAATACTGGCAAATGACTGATGATGATGAATTCATGCTCAATTATGGAGCAGAGATCATCCTGGATACAGCCCGTTTTTGGGGCAGCCGGGTCGAATGGAATGCAAGCGAAGATCGCTATGAGATCAGCGATGTGATCGGTCCGGATGAAAACCACGACCACGTAAACAATAACGCCTACACCAATAATATGGTGCGCTGGAATCTGCAAAAAGGTTTGGAAATTCTTGCCTGGTTGAAAACAAAGTCACCTGAAAAAGCAGACCTTCTTGAAAAGAAGTTGGACCTTACCTCAAAGCGGCGGGTAGATTGGCAAGCGGTCACTGAAAAGATCTATACCGGCTTTGATGAAACCACAGGTTTATTCGAACAATTCTCAGGATTTTTCGATCTGCAACCCCTCGATCTACCATCTTTGGAACCTCGCACACGCTCTGTACAATCCATGCTGGGCATTGAGGGTGCGCAAAAAGTGCAGGTTATCAAGCAGCCGGATGTGTTAATGCTACTGTACTTGCTTGACCATGAGTACGATGACGAGATCTTGAAGATAAATTGGGATTACTATGCCCAGCGCACCGATCTTACCTATGGCTCTTCACTGGGACCAGCCATTCAAGCTATTATGGCGACTCGGATAGGGGATGGGGATATTGAAGAGGCTTACCGCTTATTTATGCTGGCGGCAGGTACTGACCTTGAAGATAAACGCGGAAATGCAGCGGAAGGTATTCATGCGGCTACTCATGGTGGTCTCTGGCAGGCTTGTGTATTCGGTTTTGGTGGATTGAAATTCACACCAGATGGACCAGTTGCATCAATGCATCTCCCGGCAGGATGGAAACGTCTTCAATTTGGTATTCAATATCGCGGCAAACGGTATGAGTTTGACCTGCATGCAGATTCAAAAAATGATGTTCTTCCGATGAAAAAGGAAATTTACATCAAAAAGCCCAGTATGGATATTTCCATTTCCGGTGCGATCTTTGACCTGGACGGTGTGATCACCGATACCTCTGAATTTCACTATTTAGCCTGGAAACGGTTGGCGGATGAAGAAGGAATTCCTTTTGATCGAAATATGAATGAAGCATTGCGAGGTGTTTCAAGATTGGAATCACTGCAAAAGATTTTGAATGGTCGAAAACGTTCTGAAGAACAAATGCAGCGCATGATGGAACGCAAGAATAATTACTATCTGGAGTTCTTATCAGGGTTGACCAGGGATAATTTACTGCCAGGTGTTTTGAGTTTTATGCAAGATGCTAAGCAGCATAGTGTAAAACTCGCGGTGGGTTCAGCCAGTAAAAATACACACCTGGTGCTTGAAAAGCTGGGAATACTGAATCAATTCGATGCTGTTTCCGATGGATTTAGTGTCATACAAGTAAAACCTGCCCCTGATCTATTTATCCATGCAGCCGATCAATTACAACTACAACCCGAACACTGCATCGTGTTCGAGGATGCAGAAGCTGGTATTAAAGCAGCTCTGGATGGTAATTTCTGGGCGGTGGGGATTGGTCCGAAAGAACGGGTAGGAGCTGCGCATGCAGTCATTTCAGACTTTCTCGAACTTGATTGGAAAACATTGATTGGAAAACTGGATAAAAAAGACATGTAAATTTTGGAAACCCAGAATGAAAGGGTTGCTTAAAAAAAGGAATAAAAGACAAGAGAGAGGAGGTGAATAAAAAGGCAAATCGGGAAAACCTAATCGTGACAGTGTTAAGTTTAAAAATTATTCAAGAAAAAGGAGAGATACATGAAAAGCAAGATGCTCGTATTTTTTAGCTGCTTGATCGTAAGCGCTATGATCTTAACTGCTTGCGGTTCTGGTGAAGCAGTCACTGAAACTGTTGCCGAACCTGAAGCAGAAACCGCTGCGGAAGCGGAAACCGTTGCAGATACATGCCCGTTACCCGTAGAAGAAGGGGCTACCATCGTCTTCTCTGGTTGGGGTGATGATTCTGAGCAGCAAATCTACAAAGATTCCATTGAACGCTTTAAAGCTGTATGCCCATCTGTTACCGTAGATTATCAACCAATCCCCGATAGTTTCCAGGACAAA
>DHHD01000111.1:0-1359 GCA_002403105.1 Anaerolineaceae bacterium UBA4781
GGAAACGTGCTCACTGTGAAAGTGGGATATTGATCCATGAAACGCAGGGTATACCGTGTGGGGCGCACGAAGACCTGCACAAAAGGCAAGCTCCATACTCTCCCCATGCTACCCCACCCTATCGTCATGCAATTATATGCCCCGGTTTCAAAATCTCCGCTGGTTAATAGATACCAGCGGTCATCCCATACTGAAAATATTTTTTCATTAAATTCTGCTATATCGATTTGTTGTTTTAACAATCTCTTCACCTTTATGCACAAACAGTGACTCGCATCACAGCATCCAAGTTGAGCGGTCCGTAAATATGCGGGAACAACTCTCCGCTTCCATGCGAGTCTTCATATTTCACCTCAGCCGAGAGCAGCGTCTGGTCAATTTCAAGGAGAACCAGATCCGATTCTCCTTGAAACCATGTTTTGAGTATCTCGTCGGTTTGATCTTTGGTACAGCAATGGATGAATCCATCTTTCTCAAGCGAGTCCGCGCTGTATGAACCAAATTCCAATGCTTCACGCCATGTGTTGAGGGGGGTGATGTGATAGATGATCATGCGGTTTCTGTTTGCAGTGCGATGCTTAACAATCCCAATTGTTGAAGATTCTTTTCGATATCCTCGCTAGAAAAAACGCCATTTTCATCCTGCCGAACGTCCAATTCCGTGGATAATTCGGGGATTACATGAAGCAGTTGGGTGAAATTCTCTTTCACTGATTGAGAGTCCTGAATGGCTTCTGCCCATCCGCGCAGATTATTTCCTTTGATGGTAACCCGTACATTTGCTCCATTTTTCAAACTGCGCCACCCATCTTCTGTCTTCTCAACCAGTACCTGCAGTGAATTCCCGGCTTGATGATAGTATGCAGGAAAGGAATGTTCTTTCCCCGATTCTCTCCCCATGAAACGAATTACAAGAGAATGATCGCTCATAAGCGGATGGAGTGGTGATTTTAATATTGTTTTAATGATGGGATTCATTATCGTTCCGAACATCCTTGATCTCGCCATTTTTTCCACCACCTTTATTGGGTTATCTTTATATTGAATATACGAAAATTCATATTTCAGGTTTCGTAATTTAATAACCCTCATCCCATCCAACAGTAGCGTCTAGAAATTCCATGATCATTGTTAAAGGTTCATGCTCCAGTTCGGGTTGAATGAGCATCATGCCGTGATAGTTTCCTTCATATTTAACAGGTGTGTAGTTTTCATTCACCTCGATCGATTCGCAGGTCTGCGCTGATTCAGCATCACCGGTGGCGTAGAAACACAGTACACCAACAGGCTCTATATCAATTAATTCATCCACCACATCCTTATAGTTTAAAGTAAGGTAGCTGCCTGGTGAAAGAGAGA
>DHHD01000111.1:1481-11513 GCA_002403105.1 Anaerolineaceae bacterium UBA4781
CGCCATCTTCACAGTTATAGAAAGTGAAAGTGAAAACATTATAAGATTTGTCCACCGGCATGCTTGGGAACCAGCTTGAATCCAACCAGGGCATATCCGCAGTTGCGTTTTCGTTGATCCCGGCTAACCCCCTATTCTGCAGCCAGTATGCTATTTGTTCCCAATCAGTTTTTTCTCCCATTGCCCAGTGCATCAGAACCACAACCGGAGCATTGAGATTTGCTGCCGGATAATAGGTACCTGTTAATGTTCTGCCATCTGAGGTTGTGAATTCGATTTCAATTTCTTCTTCCGCCAAACCGTTGGGTACAGCAACTTCATCAGATTCCGATTCATCTACTGTCGATTCTTCTTTTTCTGCTGCTTCAGGAACTGCAACTTCTGGTGTTGCCGCTTTACCGGTAGAACATGCTGTAACTACCAGCAATAGGGCAAGTATGAAACACAGGATTAATGCAATGGATCGTTTTTTCATTCTATCCTCCTTGCTCATCTATTTAATTCTATCAAGGAGGCTCTACTTTTCAAACAGTTTTCAATCTTTTGATTTCATATTCCCTTGAACAATTAACCCGATCAGGAATAGAACTACCAGCACAACGATGGAAAGTGGAGATGCTAGGTTCAAGGATGTTGAGATAAGAATAGCTCCGCAGGCAGTAGTTAAAATAATCAGCGCCCAATCGAACATCGTTCCAGCTAAAATTGCTCCCAGCACTCCACCCACAATGATCACCAGCCAATAATAATTGCCAAGGTCGAAATGAAGCATGGGCAGCAGCGCATAGATCACATAAGCCCCTGCTGCGAATCCGGCAATGCTGATCGCCGTGCTTTTTATGAATACAGCCAAAAATATTCCTAATAACCCCAAAACAACCGCAATGATCAAAATCACGTTACCCGATTGGTTTGGCAAGAGTTTAGGTGCCAGGCTGTAACCAATAAAAAAGCCAATTCCGCCGGTGAACAACCAGAAAAATTTTCTCCCCAAGATCAGCATGCAAATTCCGACAACAAGATACGCCAGATTCATTTTTAAACTCCCAGTAGCAATTTCATGTTATTCAATTATATTATCTTGTTTTGAGGAAATAAATAAAAAATGCAGGTTCTTTCGAAAGAACCTGCATTTTTGATCATTTTTTGCGTAGCACAGCGCGTAAGATGACAAAAATTCCCACCACGATCAACGCCACCGGAAAGGCTGGCAGTCCTGCTGGAACCAAGTTCTTGCTGCTGATATTCAAGATCAGTTCGAAGAATACGAAGAAAATGAAAAACATGGTCAAACCAGCTTCGATCAATCCCTTCCCATTCTTCACAATGGATGCTCGATTTTGCCTCTTTCCATAAATGACCTGTGCCACCCCGATGGAGGTCGGAGCAAGCAAAGCCCATGCATATGCCCAGCTTGCCCACATATCAAAAAGCTGCTGCAGGAGAAAGATGAGACCAAGTGCCATCATCATGGAACCCAGGATCGCTAATCCTTCTGCATGCGAATCTTTTGTGGAAATCGCGCTCAAAAAGATCACACCACCGGGAATAATAAAGATGAATGGCCACGTGATCGATTCGAAACGAAAACCAAGCAGCTCACCCACCAGCAGAACAATACCCAAAATGAGCAACCCTGCTCCCAGAAGCATAGGTCCATGCAAGAAAGATGAAGAGGTGTCAGATTTCTTGGGTTGTTCTTTTTCAGGCTCGCTTTTTCGTACTGCCTTTGCAGATGCTTCCCCTTTAACCTTTTTTTCAGGTACAGCTTCTTTTACAGGAGCTGCAGCTTTTTCTTCAGCCTCAAGCGGTGTTACATCAATTACTTTTTCTTTTTTTGTTGCCATCATCCACCATCCTGTATGATCAATTCCATATCGTTTCTTGAATATACGCAAAATCTATAGAATGGTTGCGGGTAGCGACTTGCTGGAATCTTCTCAGCAAGGCATCGAACAGTCCTCTTTGAGGTATTCGAATTCTACCGTGGTATGCTCGCAGTGAAATTCCCTTGCGATTTCGCGGATGGAATTCTTTATAATACGGATCTCCGGGCTCTTCGATCCTTCAGCCAGTACGATATGGGTGGTTAAGACATTTTCTTCTCCATCCAAAGACCATACATGTGTATGGTGCACGTCCACAACCTTTTCCAGACGTTTTATCCTTCGCTCAATTTCATCCATATCTACTTCCGCCGGTACAGCTTGCAGGAAAAGGGTAATAGTCTCAATCAGAGTCTTGATCACATGATATAGCACAAAGACCGATAATCCCATGGAAAGGATCGGGTCAAGCGCCGGCTGGTCTACAAACATCATCACAATGCTTACTACCAAAACTGCCACCCACCCTAAAACATCTTCCAGTAAATGCCAGGTCAGCATTTTGGCATTCATCGATTTTCCATGCTGCATGCGGTAGGCTGCAAAACCGTTGATGGCAATGCCGATCAACGCGAAAATTGCCATGCCTTTTACATCGGTTTGAACCGGGTTTGCCAGGCGCAGGATGGCCTCCCGCACGATAAAAAAAGATCCAATCACTAAAATGATGGCATTGATCACTGCACCGAGTAAAGAAAAACGTCTGAAACCGTAAGAATACTTTCCATTGCGGTCGCGATGCGATAGTTTTTCAAAATACCACGCTAATCCTAATGAGATGCTGTCTCCAAGATCATGCAGCGAATCAGATAGAATAGCCACGGAATTAATAAACAATCCACCGATGAATTCAACGACTGCAAAAATGAGATTTAAAAAGAATGCCAGTTTAATATTTCCAACTGTACTGGCTGTATGCTCATGTTCATGTGTATGCATTTTTTTAATGTCTTTCAATTTATAATGATTACCAAATTCTACCTTATTCGATGAATTTGGATGCTTTTTTTCATAGGAGAAAGATATGAAAGTAGGTTACATCGGTTTGGGCATCATGGGAAAACCCATGGCCAAAAATATATTAAAAGGTGGTTTTTCTCTGGTTGTGTATAACCGCAGCCAGGCCGCGGTAGAGGAACTTGTTCATGCAGGGGCGCTGCGCGCTTCTTCTCCACAAGAAGTCGCAGAACAGGTGGATGTGATCTTCACCAATTTACCTGATTCACCGGATGTGGAAAAAGTTGTCCTGCAAGAACATGGCATTCTGGCAGGTGCGCATACCGGTCTGATCTATGTGGATAATTCAACGATCAAACCCATGGTCGCGCGCCAGCTTGCTGCATTACTGGCAGAAAAGGGTGTCATGAGTTTGGATGCTCCTGTCAGCGGTGGTGAGATTGGTGCTATCAATGGAACGCTTTCCATCATGGTGGGTGGACCGCAGGCAGCCCTTGAAAGAGTACGCCCCATTCTCAACACCATCGGAAAGACCATCACCCATGTTGGAGAAAGCGGCGCCGGTCAAATTGCCAAAGCTGCCAATCAGATCATGGTCGCTGCACAGATGGTTGCCATGGCAGAATTGCTGATCTTCGCACAACAAGCCGGGGCAGATCCGCAAAAGGTTATTCAAGCAATTCAAAAAGGAGCTGCCCAATGCTGGACGCTCGATAATAAACCGCAGCGCCTCTTTGACGGGAACCGCACTCCCGGATTCAAAGCCGGTCTACAAGCCAAGGATCTCAATATCATCATGGAATCCTCTCGTGAATTTGGAGTACCGCTCCCCCTCACCGCCATAACCACACAGCTTTACCAAGCCATGCTGCAGAACGGTATGCAAGATCTGGATAATTCCGCTGTCATCGGGATCATCGAGAGATTAGCCAATACAACATTATCGATTGCAGTCGATACTACACACAGGAACTAAAATGGATCATTTTATTGAAATTTATCAAAATCAAACACACAGCTATCATCAAATGATCGATGCCGAAGATTTCGAGAATAATCTTCTCAAAACGATCCTGCAATTTACCTCAATCAATACCCGCACTGTTCTTGACCTGGGCAGCGGTACAGGTAGGCTCCCTCTGCTTTTCAGAGAACAAAAACCGGAACTGGTTGCATTGGATATCAGCTATCCGATGCTGCTGGAGCAAAAAGTTCAAAAACAATTCGTTGCGGAAACATGGGATCTGGTAACAGGTGATATCCGCATTCTTCCCATTCGAAATGCTTGGGCGGATGTGACCACCGCCGGATGGGCAGCGGGTCATTTTTGTGGTTGGTACCCCGAAACCTGGCAGCAAGAGATCGACCGCTTTATTCAAGAAATGCAGCGCGTAACCAAACCCTCGGGTACTCTTTTTATTATGGAAACACTGGGTACCGGCAAAGAAACCCCTGCTCCCCCAACCCCGGCGCTGGCAAAATATTATGCACACATCGAATCAAAATGGGGTTTCCACCGCGAGGTGATCCGTACCGATTACAAATTCAAGTCCTTGCATGATGCAAAAGAAAAGACCACCTTCTTCTTCGGAGAAGAACTCGCCCAGGCTATTGATACAAAAGGATGGCAAATTATTCCGGAATGGACCGGGGTTTGGCATCGAATGAATTAGCTTTCTGAAAATTGATGAACCGTTAATCAGAGATTTCTGCACGAAAAACGGTTGCTGCTTCTCCATGCAGTTCAACACGTTCGCCTTTCATTTCCACCAGCATGCTGCCGCCGCGTGCCGATGCCTGGAATGCGCGCAAGGGATTTTTATGCAGTTTTTCCATCCAGAATGGTCCCAGGCTGCAGTGCGCCGAGCCGGTGACCGGGTCTTCATTCACCCCCAGCGCAGGTGCAAAGAAACGTGATATGAAATCATAAGCCGGGTCATCTGACCGGCTGGTTACCGCCAGATCGCCATTTCCAATTTCGACCATTTTCTTGAAATCAGGTTTCATTTTTCTGACCAGATCAGCATCCTTTACTTCGACCAACCAATGCGTTCCCGCCTGCCAGATCGTGCCCTGCTCCAAGCCTAGCGCATCTAAGAGTGCAGGTTTTTCAACCGATTGGACTCCTTGAAACGCAGGAAAATTCAATACCACCGCACCGCTTTCCCAGCGCGCAGTGAGTAATCCGCTCAAGGTATGAAAGTGGATCACATGCTCGGTTGGGATGATCTTCTCACTGAAAAGGATCCAGGCGCTTGCCAGTGTGGCATGCCCGCATAATTTCACCTCAGTAGCTGGCGTAAACCAGCGCAGTCCATAACCATCTTCGTGTTGGATTAAAAAGGCAGTCTCAGAGAGATTCATTTCTGCTGCCAGAGCTTGCATCCAGGCAGCCAGCTTTTTTGTTTTTAATAAACACACAGCCGCCGGGTTGCCATGAAAGATATCTTTGGTGAACGCATCCACTTGAAATAATTGGATCATGCTGCTCTCCTGAATAGTTTAATTGGATACTATTGTACGCGAAATCTTTGCACCGCCAGCCCTGCTGATTAATGTTAAAATGGGTTCCATCTTACGGAAGGGAATCCTGTCTGCATGCAAGCTTTTATAAAGAATATTCTAAAGAAAGATGTCTCCCAATCTGAGAAATTACGCAGTCTGGGAGAAAATAAAATACTGCACCCTCTGGCAGTCTTTCTGGCACATTCCGGGGATTCCTGGTACTGGCTGGCGTTGCTCTTTCTGATCTGGATATTTTCAAGATCCATCTGGCATACCTATTCCGCTTTTCTGGCGGCTTCCATTTTATTTCAGGCTGTTCTGGTACTGGCAATAAAATTCATCATCAAGCGCAGCCGCCCGGTTGGTGAATGGGGAGCGATCTATCGTAACAGTGATCCGCATTCTTTCCCCTCCGGTCACGCTACCAGGGCTGCCATGCTGGCCGTTCTCTTTTGGGGATTGCATCTAACACCATTGGCCATCATCCTTACCGTTTGGGTTTTTCTGGTGAGCTTCGCGCGGGTTATCCTGGGCGTGCACTATCTCAGTGATGTCATCGCAGGCTGGGCGCTGGGTATAGTGCTTGGATTTTGCATGCTTTGGTTGCAACCATCTCTATACCAAATTTTCCCATGGGTTTTCTTTCGATAAGCCACTCCATCCGCTCTCTATACCAATGCAATATAATTTGATTTAGGATCAAAAGGGAGGATTTTTCAATGAAACCAATTTTACAGGATCTTCTGGATCATCTCCGGGAAGACTGTCCCGTGAAGAGTATGGGTGTTTATGCACATTCTATTCTGGTAACCAGCCGCTTCAGTGGCATGGCATCCACCATTCTGAGCAGTCAACCGCATGCTGAAGAACAGATTTCACAGGCCGGCAGTCTATTGAAAAAAACTGCTCTGCAGCTCGCTGTACTATGCACATCCTCGAATTCTCTCGAAGCCGGAATTGGATTGGCCGCCATTAATTCTTTGCTGGAACCTCCTCCAACAAATCTACGATCGGTCAATGCTGTTAGTGTGCTTGAAGAAAAAGGAAAAGGGAAGAAGATCGCATTGATCGGTCATTTTCCTTTCATTCCCAGATTAAAAAACGTTGCAGAAACTTTATGGGTGATCGATTTGAATCCAACCGCAGGCGAATTCAACCCATCCGATGCTCCCCGTCTCTTACCGCAAGCGGATATCGTTGCCATGACCGCCAACACCTTGCTCACCAATGCGGCGGAAAGATATATCAGCCTGTGCAGTTCCGCTGCCCTCAAGGTCATGCTGGGACCCAGCACGCCCATGTCTCCCATCCTTTTTGAGCACGGTTTGGATATTCTGGCAGGCGTCCGTATCACCGATGTGGATACGGTGCAGCGTTTCCTTTCACAGGGCGCTTCTTTTTCACAGGTACATGGGGTCGAAAAAATTACCCTCACGAAAGAATAAAGACCTTCCCTTTACAATCACTATGCTCTGGTATATCCTTTAACCGGGAATGGTAGGGCCCCGGTGGGTCCCTCGGTCTTCAAAACCGGTGACGGGCTGTTATGCAGGCCGTGGTGGGTTCGACTCCCATCCATTCCCGCTACATTAAGAAAATTCTTATGCCCTTTTTTCCCTTAACTAAGTACAATAACGCTCAATTGAATAGGAAACTGCATCCATGGAAAATGATCAATTGAAATATTACGATATCGTCGCCAAAGAATTTGCGATCAGTGGCGTTACATACGGCCCGACCCAGACCAATCCTTACATTGCAAAATTCACCGGGCAATTGAAGAATCCCGATAGCGAAAGTGCCTATGCTGCCTTGGAAGCAGCGTTAAAACCTTTCAAACTCATCCCGGCTTTTCGCATCGAGGGAGAACAACAGGTGATCATTCTCGTTCCCGAAATTGCCAAACCCAAACAAGCCAATCCGCGTACAAACCTGATCCTCTTCATTCTAACGGTGATCAGCGTTCTCTTCACCGGTGGGCTGTATGGTTTGGATACCGCTCTGCCGCAGGATACTTGGCAGGCAGTTCTTGCCATTTTGAAAAATGGTTGGCCTTTTGCAGTCTCTTTACTCGCCATTCTCGCTACCCACGAATTTGGCCACTATTTCGCCGGTAAGAAAAATGGCGTGGATGTTACCCTCCCCTATTTCATTCCATTTCCCTTCAATTCTTTCGGTACCATGGGAGCATTCATCAATATGCGCTCCATCCCCAAGAATAAAAAACAATTGTTTGATATTGCTGTGGCAGGTCCATTGAGCGGTCTGATTGTATCCATCGTCGTCCTGTTGATCGGGTTGAACCTTTCCGAGGTCTACACCTTGCCACAAACGCTGCCTGCTGGCAGTGGACTGCAGATGGAAGGCAATTCACTGCTTTACCTTCTCTTAAAATACATCAGTTTCGGAAAACTGCTGCCACAACCCGCCGGTCAAAGTGGTCTGGCTCTGCTGATTTATTGGTTTAAATTTTTCTTCACCGGGCACCCCATCCCTCTGGGAGGTTTGGATGTGATGTTGAATCCGGTCGCCTGGGCTGGTTGGTCAGGTCTTTTTATCACTATGCTGAATTTGATCCCGGTCGGTCAATTGGACGGTGGTCATATTTTTCAATCACTCTTTGGGACAAAGAATTCGAAACGCATTCTCCCCCTCATCATCGTTGGTCTGGTCTTGCTGGGTTTTTTCTGGAATGTTTGGTGGTTCTGGGCTGTGCTTGCCCTGCTGATGGGAAGAACCTATGCCGAACCGCTGGATCAGATCACTCAACTTGATACAAAACGCAAATGGATCGGGGTTGTGATGATCCTTGTTTTCATCCTCATCTTCATCCCCGTGCCGATCACAATACTTTACGGATAGCATCAACAATAAGTTGAAAAAAAGGAATGGTTTATGAACAGCCATTCCTTTTTGTTACCATGCTGGAAATACGCTCCCCGCTGTGGATTTCAAGGTATTCTCCTAAAGCTTGAACGGTCAAGCAGGAATGAACAGGGAAAAGCTGGATCACATCCCCCACCTGGTATTGAGAAAAAACAGCAGGGGTTACTTCAATGATCCCATGTTCTTGCGTGGTCGTTGTCAACAGGCACTCGGCTTGGAGAACGCCAAAGGAAGTATTGGGGTTTCCCGCTACCATACCATAAATGGCCCTCCCTTTGTATGGCAGTGTTTCCTTTGCAAAATGGATAGCTCCCCCATAAATGACCAACTCATTTCTAGCAATGTTTTTGGAAACGATCGGGCAGGCTACTGCCACAGCGATCTCTTCCGGGCGGCAGACGCCTAACTGCCATTGTTCCAGGTCGAAGAAAATAAAATTGCCAGGTCTGATCTCGTCTGCACCGTTAAAATCATCCAGCAAACGACAGCCAGGAGTATCTCCGATGGATACCTGAATATCTTTTAATCCTTGTTTCGATAAGTATTTCTTCACCTCCAGCATGGCTTGCTTGCTGGCATATGCAGATTCTTTTACCGCTTCCGGTGAATTTGCTCGATACGTTTGCCCGGTATGCGTGAGAATGCCCTGCAGGTGGAGCTTGGAGGATTGCATGATCCTTTTAGCAAGTACTTCTATGCTTTGCATTTCCTGCCACCAGATGCCGGATCGATGCAGCCCGGTATCCACCTTGATCCATACTCCCATATCATGGCTCGCCTTCACAGTCAAGAAATCAGCGCTCTCAATGCTGTCCACCAGCACCGCCAGTTGGATCTCGCCCGCCAGGGCATTCACTGCATCCATTTCCCGCCAGTTCAATGGGAAAGCGATCAGAATATCCCCCCAGCCGGCTGCTGCGAAATACTGCGCCATTTCCACAGAAGAAACCGTGATCGCCGTGATGCCCGCTTCTCTGTACAATTCCGCGATACGCGCCGATTGATGGGTCTTGAAATGCGGGCGCAAGATCACGTTGTTCTGTGCAGCTTTGGCTCTCATTGCATCAATGTTGGCGCTGGCTTTTTGCAGATCGACCAGCAGCGTTGGCTTTTGAACCACATCCAAAACGTTCTTTTTCATCACGTTTCCTTTTTCGCTATAATTAATGCATGAATAATGATAACATCGCTCGCATTCTTATCCGCATTGCCAGGCTTTTGGAGATCAAAGGGGAAAGCGGTTTCAAGATCACTGCCTATGAGCGCGCAGCCGACAGTATCCGCAATACCGCTGAGAATCTTGCAGAGATGGATATCCGATCTCTCCAGACCATTCCCGGGATTGGGCAAGCCATTGCCGAGAAGATAACAGAATTAAATCAAACCGGAAAACTTGCTTTTCTTCAGAAATTGGAAAGCGAGATTCCCCCTTCCCTGCTGGATTGGCTTGAACTGCCGGGTGTGGGACCTAAAACCACCGCTTTGATCTGGAAAACACTGGGTATCACTACGCTTGCGGAACTGCACGCGGCTGCGAAATCGGGGAAGTTACATACCTTGCCGGGTATCGGAGAGAAACAGGAAGCGAAGATCCTTCAAGCCATCGAAGATCATCAATGACTAACGGATACGCTCAAGGCAGATCCCCTACGTATAATTGGTTTCCAAAAGCCAAAAAGAGTTCTTTTTCCGCCGAAACACCCACCCCGGTCATTTCCGCTTCCGGCAAAGGATAGGTTTTGCTGGGCTGCGGTTTCAACATTTTTTCCAAATTCAACTGGTAGCTGTACTGCAGCAC
>DHHD01000049.1:0-10610 GCA_002403105.1 Anaerolineaceae bacterium UBA4781
GTCGATTGTGAAGCTGCTTGTGTTGCTTGAGTTGCAGCGGGAGTTGTAAGCGGAGTAATGGTAGCAGCGGATATGGTGGCCGTAACCACCCGCTCTACTACTTGCGTCACCACAACCGTCTGTGGAACAAGAACGGTTGCTTCCACCACTTTGGGTTCCATTAATGAGCAAGATGCCATGAGCAATATTCCTGAAATAATGAATCCTGTTTTTACAATATTTTTAAGACGGAGCATGCAGCCCTCCATGCAAGTTGATTATCGGATAGATTATACTGCTCGATTTAACTTCTTGAAATTATCTTTTTTGCTCATATTGACATTCTTTTAGAAAAAGTCTATACTATGGTGCAGTGGTATGACCAACGTACCACCGCGCCGAGGTGTATATGGATACAATTTCAAGATCTTCACTTTCTGAGATCGTGGCAGGGAAAATCGCCGGAATGATCCTTGATGAAGTCTACCGCAGTGGATATCAACTCCCGGCAGAACGTGATCTGGTCAAGCAATTTGGAGTCAGCCGGAGCACTCTGCGGGAAGCTTTAAAATTGCTGGAAGATTCTGCATTGATCGAAGTGCGGCATGGCGTTGGTTCCTTTGTTGCAGAACTGACGGAAGTCAGTTTATTAAAAGCACATGAAATAGCCGATAAAGCAGCCGGACAAAATTACAATACGGAATCCGAATCCATACCCATCGAGGAAGTTCCGGAAGGTCCAAAACGTCTCCCGGTCAATCCAGAAAAACCACTCATTATCCCTAATTTACAAAAAGACCGCCTGGGAACTTTTTCTTTTATCTCCTGGTGGGAACGCGAAAAGGTGGAAAACGCCAAAGTAATGATCATCGGCGCCGGTGCATTGGGGAATGAAGTCATAAAAAATATGGTTCTCATGGGGATCGGAAATCTTTATATCGTTGATTTTGACACCATTGAGATGGCGAATCTTTCCCGTTCCGTTCTTTTTAGAGAGAGTGATAAAGGGCGTAAAAAGGCCGAAGTAGCAGCCGCCCGCGCCAAAGAGATCAACCCGAACGTGCATGTTCAATATATGCATGGAGATGTAACGACAGAAATAGGGCTGGGAGTTTTTCGCCGTATGGATGTCATTGTGGGTTGTCTTGATAACCGCGAAGCACGCCTGGCAGTCAATCGTTTTGCATACTGGATGAATAAACCCTGGGTGGATGGCGCCATTCAAGAATTCTTTGGTCTGGCACGTGTATTTGTCCCGGGAGAAGGCGCCTGCTTTGAATGCACTCTCACCGAGCAAGCCCGGCGCGATCTTTCTATCCGTTATTCATGCCCTCTGCTTGCCAGAGAGAATGTGCTGTTAGGTAAAGTTCCCACCACGCCGACCATTGCATCCATCATTGGTGCAATCCAATCGCAAGAAGCGTTAAAGCTCATCCACAACAAACCGGTTGAAGCGGGCAAGGTCATCCATTTCAATGGGATGACCAATGAAATGCATAAAACCAGCTACACACCTGTGGATGATTGCGAAAGCCATTGGACTTATGGCAAGATCACAGAATTACCCTTGCGAGCCGACACGACCACATTGGAAGATATGCTGAAAATCATCCATCGCGACTTGGGTCCGCAGGCAGTTCTAGAATTTGACCAGGAGCTCATTCTCTCCCTCTACTGCCGCAACTGTCAGACAAAAGAAGATATTCTGCAGCCGATTTCGCAGGTTGGGTTCAATCATGCCCACTGCCCTAGCTGCGGAATGCTTCGAGAAACTGAAATGACGCATACCATTACCGGTGAAGAACCATTCCTCAACCGTACTCTTTCCAGTTTAGGAATTCCAAAACTTCATATCCTGCGCGCTTATAACGCAGATCAATATGCTTTTTACGAATTAACCGCTGACCTGGAAAATGCACTTCATTTCAGCCATTTTCAAAAACCAGTGATCAAACTTGGGGATATACCAGTAATTAAAATATCCAACCCCGAAGAGAAAACTGTCATTAAAGTACGCGAGACCAGAATTAAAATAGAATCAGACGACCCGGATCAATGAGAAAAATAAATTTCTTGCAAGCTTTTCTAATCTTCTTGCTGATCCTCAGCGTGGGTATCGGTTCAGGATATCTCATCCTTTACTATCTTGTTCCACAGACCCAAATTGGGCAGTTGGTTGCGCGTGTTCTGGTTTTGCTTGTCGCAAGCATCGGTATTGGTCTCGTGTGCCGGTTCGCAATTCCATCCAGGATGTGGTTTTTAAAGTTATCCTTCGGAATTATTGGATGCCTTCTCAGCATTTTGAGTCTGGATTGGTTTTTTCCCACAGCCTATAGCTTGCTTCACGATCGTATATTCAGCATAGAGCAGTGGTCGATTGCAGAATATACCCAGATCGGGTGTTTACTGCTCACAACACTCTTCATTGCTATTATTGGAAGGAAAAAGACAACCCCCGTTCAAAGAGAAAGCTCAAAACCCGAGTTGAAAAAAGTCATTTCAAAGAAAAAACCTGCGCCTTCACCATCCAAGGTTGTTACTCAAAAGAAAACCAAACATCCCGCGATCAGTTTGAAATCTACGGCGAAGACAAAAGCGGTTAAAAAAACAACTCAAAAAAGAAATGCTCCCAAACCAGTTGTTAAAAATGCAGCCCCGACGGTTAAAGTAAAAACATCCAGCAAATCGTCTTCGATGAAAAAAAAGGCTTTTGGAAACAAAATTCGCAGCAACGATAACAATGTGAAATTAACCGGTAGCGAAGATCATCGCTGCCCATATTGTCTGGAAAAGGTCCATAAGAATGATCCGCGCGGGATCGTCATTTGCCCTGATTGTGGAACGTGGCATCACCGGGATTGTTGGGAAATTACCGGTTCCTGCCAGATAGCGCATAAACATGAATTATAGAAATCATCTTTGGAGGAGTGTATGGCAGATATTTCAGTAACGCTGGTGCTCCCTAGTGGCGGA
Organism: Anaerolineaceae bacterium UBA4781; assembly: GCA_002403105.1. Lineage (GTDB taxonomy): Bacteria > Chloroflexota > Anaerolineae > Anaerolineales > Anaerolineaceae > UBA4781. Next base: position 2,953 of record DHHD01000049.1, read on the forward strand.
GCAAGAAAAGCAGATATGCCAGATGATGTTAAAGTAAGTGATTTACTTTCAGAATTAACATCTTTGCTGGGGTTGCCCACCGTTGGTCCGGATGGTCGCCCTCTGGGTTACCGCATTGATAGCAAAGCATTGGGGAGAGAACTGCGTGAAACGGAGACTCTCAAACAGGCTCAAATACCCCATGATGATCGATTGATGATCACCACCGATATCACAGCCGGAGCTGTATCTGTCTCTTCCAGCCCCCGTATGCGCCGCCTCAAGAAGGATTTTGAATTGATCCAGGAGCTCAACGCACGCAGTGATTTGATCCAGGTAAAAGCAGAAAGGATGCAGGGGAATCTCCCTCCCGACAAATACATCATCACATTTCTCTGCCAAGGGATCATTGGAATTGACAGAAAAGGGAATCCAAAATTTGGCAATAAGCACGAAGTAGAGATCTACTTGCATAATCAATATCCCCAGCGCTGGCCGGGGATGAAATGGCTGACCCCCATCTGGCACCCCAATATCAACCATGCCAATGGCAGTGTGTGCATCGATGCAGCCTGGTGGTCAGCCAGCCGCTCTCTCGACCGCCTGGTGATCATGCTGGGAGAAATGGTGCAGTACAAGAATTATCATGATGATCCGAAAAAACCGCCCTTTCCATGGGATATGGAAGCAGCGCAGTGGTGTCAGAAATACCGGAAAGCTCATCCGGGGGCTTTCCCGGTAGATAAGCGGGAATTGTTGCGTCCCGAGCGCATCAAGATAGAAAAGAAAGTCCAGCCGCCAAAAATAAAACCAAAGATCAAGTTGAAATAAAAAGGAGAGAAAAATGTCTGATAAAAATGTAACCCTCGTTTTACCTTCTGGTGGATCTCGCAATGCAGAAGTACCGGATGATGTTGAGATCAAAGATCTGCTGCCTGAATTAGCCACCACCCTCGAACTGCCCACCGTTGGTCCTGATGGCAGGCCGGTGAGTTATCGTCTTGACAGTAAAGGTCTCGGGCGTGAATTGAAAGAGGATGAAACCCTTACTTCAGCCGGCATTCCAGATAATGATCGCTTGATGATCACCGCAGATATTACCGCAGGGTAAACGAAAAAGCTTTTCGCGAGATAGCGAGAGATTTCATTGGAAAGTAAATTCGGTCTTCAACTCAAACAGGAAATAGAAATGGCACCCCGTAGTTCACGCATCCCGACTCGACATGCTTTGGAGTGGATACCCAGGCAAAAACAGGTAAGCTTGTTGGATCCACTGGTAAAAGTGTTTATCACGCAAAACGCTTACATACGGATTTGCGCTCACGCCGGAAGTGACCTCGATAATGAAGTGGGGGGTTGGATGGCTGGAAAATATTGCAGGGACGATATTACCAATGATCAATTTATTGTGATCGATACTATCCTGGCTGCTCCATACACCGAGCAGGGTGCCGCACATCTTACATTTACAAGCAATACTCAAATTGCCCTGTTTGATTTTTTGGAAAGATACCATCCTGATAAAGTGCTCGTGGGTTGGTATCATACCCACCCCAGAATGGGAGTTTTCTTCTCATCCTGGGATGAATGGCTGCATAAGAATTTCTTTTCAAAACCGTGGCAGGTTGCGCTGGTTGTGGAGCCCTATACCTCTGCCGGCGGTTTTTTCATCCGCCAAAAAAACGGAGCCATGGATACTCAGGCTTATTTTGGATTCCATGAATTAATCAACCAGGAAAAGAAAAGCAAGGTGTTTTGGAAAAACCTGGAGCCAAAACGGAATTTAAATACCCTTGAAACGGAGGTATTAGTTGTATGAAAAGAAATATGCGTTTTTATACGCTGGGAATTACAGGAGCGATGGGTGGGCTGCTTGGATGGCAGTTGAGCAATATCCTTGGCCTTTCATTTACGTCCAACTTTTTTGTAAGTGAATTGATCATCGGGGCTCTGATCGGAGGATTGATCGGACTCTTCATCGGTCTTGGTGAAGGCCTGCTAGCCCAATCGTGGGGAGTGGGCTTTAAAAAAGGAGCAGTGGCTCTGCTTTTAGGTGCAATCGGTGGTTGCATTGCCTTACCGCTGGCTGAAAGCGTGTTCCTGGCCATCGGTGGCGACGTATGGAGCCGTCCGTTTGGATGGGCGCTCTTTGGACTGCTCATTGGATTCGCCACTTCCATCACTGGAGGCTCACAACTCTGGAAAGGTGGATTAGGGGGTTTCATTGGTGGTCTGGTGGGGGGTGCATTACTTGAAGCTGCCAGAGCGATCCTATCAGATCCAGCGCTCGGGAAAGCCGCTGGTTTAATGCTGCTCGGATTCTCAACCGGTGTTTTCACGGCACTCATCAGCTTCGCCCTCTCCAGAACATGGCTGGAGGTCACCAGCGGCAAGATCACCGGTATGGAATTTATCCTGGATAAATTCCTGAAGGCGAATGGCCCATCTGCCACATTAGGCAGCAGTCCGTTAAAAGCTGAGATCGCCATCCCTGACCCTGGCATTGATCCACAACATGCCATTCTGGAAGGGCATGACTCTTATTTCACACTCAAAGATCTGAGCATCAGCGGAACATTTGTGGATGGGAAAAAAGTAGATGTCGCAAAACTAAAGAATAATCAGCGTATCCGTATGGGGAAAACGGAGATGATCTATCATGAAAAGAGGTAAGACTATGGGTAAATTGAAAAGATATGCCCTCTTAACAACGATCCTAACTATTTCACTGCTGGCCGGTGCCTGCACTCAAGGCGATGCACAAACCGGTACTGTTTCAGAGGCGGTCTCGCTGCAAATAACCCAGGTAGATACCAGCCAATTCCCGCTTGTTTACGTGTACGTTTCTGCAAAGGACCAAGCTGGCAATCCTGTACCTGTTCCGGTAACGGATATTGAACTCCTGGAAGATGGTTCCCCCATCGATACCCAGGCAATTCAAGGTATGGATGAAGTGACATCTTTCACCAGCTTGCTGGTGATGGATAATTCAGGCAGCATGAATTTTTCAGATAAACTGGATTCTGCCAAACAGGCTGCTTCATCCTACATTGAACAAATGCGTTCTACCGACCAGGCAGGCATCATCACTTTTAATACCAAGGTGCAGACCATTCAAGAGATCACTTCTGATCAACCAGCACTACTTTCAGGGATCAATGGTATTCAGGCACGTGATGACACTGCGATGTGGGATGCCTTGCTGACTTCGGTTGAAATGCTGAATCCCATCAGCGGGCGTAAAGCCATCATTGTACTCACGGATGGAATGGATAATCAAAGTTCTGCAACTCCCGAAGAGATTCTTTCTGCAATTGGCGAGGGAGGTCTTTCGATCTCCACCATCGGTTTTGGGGCAAAACCAGAAGCAGGGGCAACCCCTGATGAGTACGAAGGAATTGACGAGCAGACCCTGACCAATTTGGCAGAACAGGCCGGAGGGATCTATGGCTATGTGGAAGATCCAGAAGCGTTGCAGCATTTATACGCAACCATCCGCGAATCGCTGCAGAGTGAAGTTGTGATCAGCTACATCACTCCCCAGGCGTTAAGGGATGGTGTCAAACGCTCCCTGTCGGTACGTTTGGCAGGCGCCTGGGAAGATCATGTGAGCGGTTCCTCTTCTTCGTATAATCCGGGCGGTCTCATCCCGGAAGTTCCCAATCCTTCCAACTGGGTATTGTTCTCTATTCTTCTGGGAGCACTGCTCATCTTGCTGGTGATCCCACTCATCTGGGCAAATATTTCAGTAAAAAAGAAGAAGAAAAGGATCCACATCAAATTATTGGATTAGTAAAGAAAAATAGACTCCCATGTGGGAGTCTATTTTTCTCTTTTCAACACTGGCTGATTTCGTTTTGACTTGTTCTAATCCACCAGACCACTGCGAATGGCAATGACAGCCGCCTGTGTACGGTCGGTCACATCAAGTTTTTCCAGGATCGAACTGACATAGTTCCGTACAGTCCCTTCAGAGAGATAAAGATTCTCTGCAATCTCAGAATTGGATTTTCCATGAGAGATGAGCATCAATACTTCTTTTTCACGTTCCGTCAGATTTGATCCAATGGTGGTGGGAGATTTCTGCGGCATTTTTGATATTTGTTCAAAGATCTTGCCGGCTACTTTCGAATCAACCGGCGTTCGCCCGGAATTCACTTCGTCAATGGCCTGCAGCAGTTTTTCGCGGGGGGCATCTTTCAACAGGTAGCCATCCGCGCCATAGCGAATGGCGTCTAAAACCCATTGGTCAGCATCATAGGTGGTTAGTACAAGAATACGAACGTTTGGAAATTTCTCTTTGATCTGTTTGGTAGCTTGAATGCCATTCAAAACAGGCATCTTCAAATCCATCAGAACCACATCCACCGGATGTTTTTCCAAAAATTCGATCGCTTCCAATCCATTGAAGCTCATTCCAACCACCTCTACAAGATTGGAAGTGCCCAAGATGGCATTCAACCCTTCACAGACTAACTCTTGATCATCACAGATCAATATTTTAATCATTTTCCAACTCCATTGTAAGAATAATCTTGGTGCCCTGATTCGGTGCACTTTGAATGGTTAATTTTCCACCCAAGAGAGCAATTCGTTCCTGCATACCCTGCAGTCCATAATGTTTGATTTCGTCAAGATTCTCCAGAGTGAATCCCTGCCCATCATCAGAATAGACCATTAGCAGTGTTTTTTCAGATTGGTCTACTTGAAGCTCCACGTTTTTTGCTTTTGCATGTTTTACCGTGTTATCTACAGCTTCTTGAACCGTTCGATAAACAGCATGGCTGACCTCATCTGGCAGTAAATTCAGAGTTTCTGTAAGATTCTCAGTAAATTTGAAACTACTTCTCGCAGCACCGCTCTGCAGTAGATTGCGCAACGACTGGCACAAGCCAAAATTCTCGAGTTCGGATGTTCGCAGGTCTTTCAAAGCCCGGCGAGTTTCATTCAAGCCATTACGGGTCGTAACCAAACTCCGCTCAAGCCCCTTCTTTGCTTCTTGCTGGTTAGTATCAAATAAAGCTTTGACGGCTTCCAATTGAACAGCAACACTACTCAGTGTATGTGCTAGCGTGTCATGCAGTTCACGTGCCAGCCGGTTTCTCTCGCGAGTTTGGGCAAGCTGTTCGGTGTTGATCGCATATTTCCGCAGCCGCACATTCGCTTTTTCCAGTTTTTCCTGCTGCAGTTGTTGGACTTCACTCATACTGTTGACAAAAAATCCCATGATGCCAAAGATCACGCCGCGAAAAACAATGGTAACAATGAGAATCCAGAAACTGAAAAAATCCGTCCTGGTTGATAACAATGAGATGGTTATTTCAACCACCGTAATAAATCCACAATATAAAAACATGGTACTTCTCGAAAACTGCCAAGCTACAAACAAAACCGGCAGGATCAGGAAAAAGATCTGGTCAAAACCAAAATTGAAAACACCCGGCATTAATTGAACCCGGTCAATGGAAAAATCGGGTGTTAAAAATCTTGAAACAATGGTTGTCACAGACAACAAAATCAGTAGATTTAAAAACCCTGTTCTTGTAAGACCTCGTTTGTACTTTTCAAGATTAAGAACAATAAAAACAACAAGCAGAATTGCCGCTGGAATAAACCGAACCCAACTGATAATTTCAATGGAAATCACCTGAAGTAAAAATAGCCGTGCAACCAAGCTGAGTGAATAGATAGAAAATTGAAACAGAACATAAAATCGCAATAATTTTATTTCGCGTGGTCCTATTTCAGTGGTATTCATATCTTCATATTAACACAAACCATTTCGAACCTGCTTGTGATTTTATTAATATGCTTCCGTTACTGGAATCACCCTCTTTCTACAAAAAAATAATAGCCTAACATGATACTCTCCACTCCAACCTACCCTTCTATTTCGAATATAGTGAGTAGAAAATGGAGGATCATGAATGAAAATAAAATCTTTTTTCCAAAATATAGGTAAAAAAATCGCAGCCTTTTACGGAAAGGATAAAAAGAAATCCATCATCCTGGGAAGTGCTGCGCTAATTCTGGTCGTACTGCTGGTCGTCTTTTTAACAACCCGTGGAAACGGACAAGAAGAAAACGCAGTTCAAGCAGAGATCGTAACGCTGACCAGTGGAACGTTCTCACAAACCATTGATGTGGTTGGAACCGTTCGAGCTGTTCCATCAGCCACACTGGCTTTTGAAACCAGCGGTATTGTCAGCCCCCTAGAGATCAGCGTGGGAGATTCAGTGAAGCAAGGAGATGTTTTGCTCACCTTAGATGCCAGTTCCCTTCCTTCTTCCGTTTTACAAGCACAGTCTGATCTTTTGGACGCACAATATGAATTGGATAAGTTAATGGTAGCTGATTCTTTGCTGCAAGAAGCAGCTTTGGCTTTGGATGATGCCGAATATGATTATGCGGCAAAAAAGCAAATGCGAGATTATTGGAATTTCAATAATACATCCGAAGAAAGAATTGATGCAGCCAGAGCGGCATACCAGCAATCAGAAGAAGATCTATGGAATGCGCAACATGCTTATGAAGCACTAAGCGACCTCGCAGATGATGATGCGAAAAAGATCGCTGCTGATGAAGCAGTGGATGCTGCCCAATTAGCCCGTGATAAAGCATATCGCAATATCAATTACCTGCTCGGTCGCACCTATGACCATACCGTTGAAACAGATTTCATTGAATTTGACCAGGCTGAAGCAGCTTTGGAAGAAGCACGCGTAACGTATGAAAAATATAAGGACAATTCAGAAGAAATCGCTGCTGCACAAGCAAATGTACAGGCGCTTCAAAATACGGTGAATTCAGCTTATGTCATTGCCCCATTCGATGGAGTGGTAACAGATATCCTGGTGGATGAGGGTGATATCGTTTCGGATGGCACACAGGCTGTTCAATTGGACGATCTGACCAATCTGGTTATCGATATTTCCGTATCAGAGATCGATATTAACGAAATCGAGATCGGGCAATCCGTCAGTATTACTTTTGATGCAATTCCGAATAAAGAATACGAAGGGGCTATCTCAAAAGTATCTCAGGCAGGTGATGACACCTCAGGTATCGTGGAATTCACTGTAACCATTTCCATCACCAATGCAGATGAAGAGATCAAACCCGGTTTTACTGCCGTAGCCACTGTAATGATCACTGAAGTGGAAAATGCAGTTCTGGTTCCTAATCTGGCGATCCAGACCATGGATGGTTCGAATGTTGTCATGGTTGTAGACTCTGAAAACAATATCACTACGGTACCGGTTGAAGTTGAAGCCAGCTCAGATTCTTATTCGATCGTAAGAGATGGCGCTCTGCAGGTTGGCGATCAGGTCATGGTGTTTGTCAATGCAAGTACCAGTGATGCCGCATTCGGAATGTTTGGACTGGGTGGAATGATGGGTGGTGGAACAATGGGTAATGGCAATGAACAACCTGCCGGTGAACCACCACAGGGAATGCAACAACCATAGAGGATTGATATGAAAAAGAATGTTGTTGAAGCCCGCAATCTGGTCAAAACATACCAGCTGGGTGAAGTACAGGTAAATGCTTTGCGTGGTTTATCGCTGCAAGTACAAAAAGGTGAAGTAGTGGCGATCATGGGACCATCCGGGTCCGGAAAATCAACCTTGATGAATATTCTAGGTTGCCTGGATCGCCCTACAGAAGGCAATTATTTT
>DHHD01000049.1:10615-20325 GCA_002403105.1 Anaerolineaceae bacterium UBA4781
TTACAATCTGCTGCAAAGGACGAATGCGCTGGGTAATGTGATGCTTCCGCTGCGCTATAAAAGGGATAATGGCAACAACCATACAGAACTGGCGGTTGCCATCCTGGAACGCGTAGGATTGAAAGATCGGATAAATCACAAACCTTTTGAGCTTTCCGGTGGTCAGCAGCAGCGCGTGGCAATTGCCAGAGCATTGATCAACAATCCATCCATTATTCTGGCAGATGAACCAACCGGAAATTTGGATTCGAAAGCCGGTCATGAGATCATGCTGCTGCTGCTCGAACTCAATAAAGAAGATGATGTCACATTGATCATTGTTACCCACGATGCAGGAGTCGCAAAGATGACAGATAGAATCATTCGCATCATCGATGGAAAGGTGAAAAAATGAATTTGATGAAATTTCTCAAAGAGGCATTTACCAGTCTTGTCTCGAATAAAATGAGAACATTCCTGACCATGCTGGGAATCGTCATCGGCGTTGCGGCAGTGATTTCCATGATGGCAATTGGGAATGGCGCTCAAGAATCAATCACCAGTTCCATTGAATCGATGGGTACGAACTTGATCTTTATCTCACAGAACAGTGACGTCAGCAACCCGGAAGCTATCACGCTTGCGGATGCGACCGCCATCAGCGAAGCAGACACTACCTATATCGCTGCGGTAGCACCTTCGGTTCAAAACAATATGAGCGTTACCTATTCCGGGAATTCCATTACAGCACAGATCTACGGTGTCACGCCCGAATATGAGTACGTCCGCAACACATCGGTCAGCGAAGGTTCATTTATCACTGAGAGTCAGGTGGACGAACGGTCGACCGTGGCAGTGATCGGAGTGGATATCGCAGAAGAACTCTTTAACACCACCCAGAATGTGGTCGGGAACAAGATCCGCATGGGAAGCTATGTTTATACTGTGATCGGGTTATTGGAAGAACAGGGAGGTTCCTCTGCTGGAACCTCAGACAATCAGGTTTATATACCCATCACCACTGCTCAAGCCAGGATCATCTCTCGCACCAACACGCATGACGAAGTGAACATGATCTCCATTTCTGCTACCAGTTCGGAAGAAGTAGAAAATGCAATCGAAGAAGCCACACAGATCATGCAGGGTCAACACGGCATACTGGGTGATGAAGAAAATGACTTCACGGTCATGTCACAAGAAACCATCACCGAAGCAGCCAGTTCCATCACAGGGGTATTAACCGTCTTTTTAGGAGGTATCGCAGCCATTTCTTTATTGGTGGGTGGGATCGGAATCATGAATATCATGCTGGTGACAGTCGTGGAAAGAACTCGTGAGATCGGTTTACGCAAAGCAGTCGGCGCTCGCAAAAGTGATATCTTAACCCAATTTTTGATTGAAGCACTGGTAATAGGTTTGGTGGGTGGAATTTTGGGTGTGGTGCTAGGCGCAGGCATATCAGCTGTGATCGGCAAGATTGCCGTGATCAGCGGTACGGTACTCAGTCCAAAGATCAGCTTATCCTCGGTTTTGCTTTCAACGCTATTTTCGGTCGGAGTGGGTTTGGTATTCGGAATTTACCCGGCCAATCGAGCAGCCAATCTGGAACCAGTAGAAGCTCTACGCACAGAATAAGGAGTAAAAATGCCAACAGTGCAGACGGTTTCGAGCGTTTTCTTAGGGCTCAGCAGTATCACGATCCTTTCAGGGATCGTGTTCGCCGCGACAAAAAATACCATGCAGCCATCCGTAAACCGGATCAATGTTACCAGCCTGCTGTTTGTTGGTTTGTTGTTTTCTGTTTTAGGAATTACGTTGAGAATAAATCAATAGAACGCGATTGAATATCTCATCTCCTCTCTTGGAAACGCGGTTGTTCATTACAACCGCGTTTCGTATTCAGGTAGATAAAAAATCGATCGTCTATTTTTTCTTCTCTATCATCGCAAAGGTAACACCGGAGGGTTCATTGAACAAACAAATCTTGGAACCACCGGGAGTCTTCTGCACTCCTTCCAACAGAAAACCACCATGATCTACCACTTTATCTGCCATCGCTTCAATATCCTCAACCAGGATATACAGGGTTAAAAATGGCAGTCTGGCTCGTTTTAATGTAAAGATCCCTCCATCCACTTCAGGTGCATCCTTCCCCACTTCCATCACATAGAATCCAAGCCGCTCATCCATCTTCAAATCCCATTCGAAGACATCTTGAAAAAATTTGACTGATTTTTCTGCATCGTGCGATGCCAACTCCCAGAAAACAATTGGATTTTTTTGCATTTCGTTCTCCCTGTAGGTACTTTTATTATAAAAAGAATTTCAATAGAATAATCGGTCATCTGTATAATTCTGATATCATTCCTTGAAACAGAGGATTGGTTTATCGATGAAAAAAATTTTGGTCCATTTTCGCCCTGATTTTCAACATATACCACCTGAAGGTTATAAAATTGAAGCAATGGAAACCAGTTCGGGGGTAAAAGGACTGGGTTCGATAGAATTCAACCGCAATCGTTTTGATCCTTTCTTAACCGTATACGAAACCCATCTTGACCTGAATGTCACACACATTAAACAAAGATTTTACGATCAGATCGAGAGAATCATTCTGCTGCCGCGTAAAAAACCCTATGCCATGCGCCTTTACTTCGCACAGGATCTGTATACTTTTTCCGCGACCATTCTGGATAGAGAGCTGCTGCAGCAGCTTTATGATTTTATTCTTCAAAAGAGGAATAAAAATAAGCAGGTGTAATCGCTTTATTTTGAAGGTATGATAAACAACTATTCATTAATTTTTGCGTATTTCTAATGGAAATCTAATTATTTTCTTTTATGGTATTACATGGGTATAGAGGACTTATTGAAATGACTGATCGACATTTTTTTAATCATTCCGAAAATTCAATGGATAAACGACATTTCATTTCCGCCATCATCCCTATTTACAATGAGGAGAAAAATATTGAAAATTTTCTGCATTCTCTAAGCAGCTTCAAGAATATCGATGAAATCATTTGTGTGGATGATGGTTCACAAGACCATTCGCTTGATATCCTTAACCTGTATGCCCATCAAATAAAGATCATCCATTTTCCAATCAATAAAGGGAAAGGCTCTGCATTGGCTGCAGGGATCAAAGCAGCCCGGGGAGACATTGTTATTTTTTTGGATGCGGATCTCCTTAATCTATCCCAACAACATGTACAAACACTGCTTGATCCGCTTTTTGAAGACCAAGCTGCAGCAGTAGTGGGTTATTGTAAGTCTTCAGAAATCCATTTGAACCTGGTTGAGTTCATCTCAGGGCAGCGCGCATACCATAAGCAGGACCTGCTCCCTCATCTAGCAGAAATGGAAACCATGCGCTATGGCATTGAAATGTATCTCAATTCACTCTTCCATCCATCGGATGTTACCTTTGTTCCCCTGATGAAACTTCGTTCCGTTTATAAGTTTGAAAAACAGAAGTCAACCGTTGTCGCCAGACAATATTATGTGGAAGGGAAAGAGATCATTCAAACCCTCCCTAAAACTGTTCTCACGCAAAGGTTCGCTGCCATTCTGCTGAACCGCATCAAAGCGTTCCTACCCCTCGTTTAGAAAACGTGACCATTTCGTAACATTCTCAATCGATCGAACATTCACAAATTCGTTATTTTCTCCTTGAATGAACCTCGATTGCAAAGTGCATTGGAATTTGCTATGCTGGATTCATAAGCGGGTTAACAAAGGGAGGAACACTATGGAAAAAAAGATCATCGATGACGATATCGTGCAGGTACATCGTTATGAAAATGAGGCAAGTACCAAAGACTTGATCGCCACATTAATGTGGGGGGATGAGGTCAGGGTAACCGGTCAAGATGCAAAGAATTACATCCTGGATTGGGCTCAACAGGTATGGGAAAAGCAGGCAGATGGAATTTCGAGACCATATTGGGAATTTTTTCAAGCTGCTATTCCCATTAAAACCAAACTTTGCAATAGCAGTGCTATCTTAAAGGTGCGTATTGTGGATGTAGGACAGGGGGATGCAGCCATCATCGAAACTCCAGCCAAGAAGATGATCATTGTGGATGGCGGTCAAAATGAAGCTCTGCGGCAATATATGCAGAGAGCCTATTCGCATGTGCTACGGGAAGGATCGATCGGGTGTGAAGCGGTGGTAATAACACACGGTGATGAAGATCATATTGTTGGGCTGCATGAATTACTTTCAAAGAAACGCTTTGACCAACAGAATCATCTGCTCAATGAACCGATGGTGAAAGCGGAGCGTATTTACCACAACGGTCTGGTCAAACGAGCAAACAAAGGTAGTGATGATCCGGCATTATTTGGCATTGCAAAGACAAAGGACGGAAAAACATACATCCAGGAGATCGTGAAAGACCCGCGCGATCTGCCAGATGCTGTGCTGCCCAAGATCATGCAAGATTGGAAAAAGGTGCTCACGTTTCAACAAAAATGCAATCCCAATTTGGATTGTAAGAACCTGCTTGCCGGGGATGATCAGGCTTTCCAATTTACAGAAAATGAGGGTATTTCCATCGAAGTTCTGGGACCACTCGCAGAAGCCATAGATGGAGAAAAATTGCTGCCCTGGCTGCATAAAAGCCCCACCGGCAAGTCGCTTTCAGGCAGCCACACCATCAATGGAAATTCTGTCATTTTGAAATTGGAATACGATAAGGTACGTATCCTTTTCGGAGCGGACCTGAACCGCGAGTCAGAACTGCACCTGATGGATGCTTATCCCAAAGCAGGTGGAAAATTGCAGGCAGAAGTATTGAAAGCACCGCATCACGGCTCGGATGATTATATTGAAGAATTCTTTGATTTCGTCCAACCGGTGGTCAGCGTTATCAGCAGTGGCGATGAAGATCCCTTTTACGAGCACATCCACCCGCGCGCCTGCCTGGTGGGAACGCTGGGAAAATATTCCCGCCCCAACGTCACACGTCCATTAATCTTTGTTACCGAAATGTCGGCTTTCTTTGAAAAGATCGGAATAGCATTTGTCACCAAAACGAAAAAGGTAAAGGGTGTTCAGGTGCCAGATACCAAGACGGAATATCTGGAATCGCAAACCTATAAAAAGACCTGCCACGGTATTGTGCACATCCGCACGGATGGCAAGCGGGTGCTAGTGGCTGCGCACAGCGCAAAACCCGGGTTAAAAGAGAAATATGTTTTTACAGTGGATAAGGATCATAATATCGATCTGAAGTAAAGTAAAAGGGAACTTCTATCAGGTTGTTTAAAATATAAATGGGATTTGAATTTTTGATAACATAAATAAGGAACGCAGAAAAGATCGAATCAAACTCTCAACCAATAGCTAGATTGCTTATTGTTCTTTTTCTTGTAAAATGTTTTTAGATTCATGTTTCTTATCCTCTTGTTAGTTAAATGAATATACTGAGCAAAAGTTATTTTGGCTATCTTTAAAAAAACCTTTGGTACATCAGGTTTCGAAGGATAATCCCATCCTTTAAAGTAACATTAGTCGAAATTGAATACATCTTTTAGGGTTTCGGGTTTCACAATCGAGAACAAGAGATTCCCAAGAGCCAATCCAAGAATGAAGAACAAAGTTGGCGCTCGCAAATTATTAAGAAAGAAATATGAAAATAATCCGACTGAACTGATTGAAGAAAAGATTAATGTAATCACTCCAATGAAACTGGATGAAATTATTATATTCAATAATAACAGTAAACCTATTCCAAACACTATACCAATTAAGAATGGAAGAATTTGAAATTTTGGAAATTGATTGATGCGGTTAATTAACAACATTGAATTTTTAGATTGACTTATAAAATAAATCACAAATATTACTAATCCCGCCAGAATCCCGGATCTGGCAGATATTCTATTTGTATTATCCTTTATTGATTTGTATATCTTGATTGAAAAGTAGAAGAAGTAAATAATAATTCCCGGTATTATTATCCATTGTACTATTGCAATTAATACTTCCCCGATTGAGTTTTCCATTTCTTCTCCTAATACATTCTTGAAATTTGGTATTTAAAAATGTTGCTTTGCTTTTTTGAAAACGATATCCTTAATCAATATTTACAGAAAATATGTTACACCTACGATTACTATCGGAATTTATACTATTATTAATATATTCTATTCATTAACCAGAAAAAATGTTAAGCTTTCTTCCTGTACCAAGTTATTTAAAACAAAAATGAGCGCGAAGGGGCTCGAACCCTTAACCAATAGCTTAAAAGGCTACTGCTCTGCCATTGAGCTACGCGCCCAAAGAGTGTTATTTTAACATGCACTGGCGCATGCGTCAACGAATTGATTTATTAAAAAACTATTCTATCGGGGATGTGCGCTGCTTACTATGTACCTGTTCCGTCTGCCGGGGAGAATGTACGCGGGCATGATGCATTTCGCTGGAAGGATTGAGCAGCATTGCAAGCTGATCAATGGCTTCATGGTCATATTCACGTTTTCCACAGATATCGCAAACCCAAGCCGGGAAATCAGGCACAGTGATCATTTCGCCATTCAACCAGGTGAAATAGGTCATGCTGGTTTTATGCATCTGCCCAATATTGCATTCGCTGCATGGGATCATACTGTGTGGTTCACTGTATGTTCTCAAATCTTCGCCCTCATTGCGGTAATACTACCATTCATATCAAAATTATACCAGTTTGATTTTTAAATAAAAAACGGTTACCAACAAAAGAAACCGCTTCTCATTGAGAAAATATCTAATTAGAAAATTCCACTGAGATGGAATCCACAACGCCAACGATGACGGAAACAACACAAGCATCCGGATTGTTCATCACCTGGCGTGCACCGCTCCCCTCGCGCAGCACCAGAACTGTGTCACCAATGCCGGCATGGCTGTTATCAAGCGCCAGAAAATCACCCCCGGCTTTATCGCCTTCCATATACAGCGGCTCCACTACTAAAAGACGCCTGTCTTTGTAATGTGCATGGCTGATGGTAGTGACCACGGTGCCAACTACTTTTCCAACGATCATAACTGTCCTTCAATTTCTTAGGTGTAGGTATTCCATCCAGACTTGAGCGTGAAATCAAACTCACCATCCGGTTTGACCTCCAACTCGTCCACAATGCCAACCAAAGCGAGATCAACCGGAACAAATTTGACCTCAGGCATGGCTAAAGCCGCTTCTCTGGAACGCACCATCACACACAGGTCACCAATTCCCGCTTGAACGACATCCACTGCCACCTGCAGCGAACCAACCGGGTTGAGGTGTTTATCCAGCGGCTGGACGATCAATAATTTCAAGCCATCCAGGTCCTGGTATTTCAAGGTGCAAACTGCAGTGCCTTTTACTTTTCCAAACAGCATGGCTAGCCAAGCCCCAGATCTTTTGCCACCCGGTCGATCACCGCATCCAGCATGCCTTCATCCACATTGGATCCCAAGCGTGCTTTTACTGTTTCGTGTACTTTGACTTTAATGGCGTCCACACGCGACGCATCCCCGCAATTGCAGGGTGCCGAAGTAACAGCAGATCTGGCTGAGGTTGTTTTTGCGGGTGTATTGATATACGGACGGATGGGTGCGGCTGGTGGAGTGTCTTCCGCCTGTGCCAGTTTCATCTCCAGCTTTCTGGCTTTTTCATAAGCCAGATCGGTCATGACGATGTCATCCGTGAGGGTGACGGTCATAACACCCTGCCGGAAGAGGTCTTCAATATCCCGTTCGGTATAAAAAGTTTTTGCCATACATAAACCTCCCGGTTCTTATTCGGCTTTGCCTTCCAGGTTTTCAAGCGCCTGAATGGCTGCGCTTTTGGCATTGATGATCTCTGCTTCAGAACCCGAAAGCCACATGCGCCCGAATCTGCCAACACTGGCAACGTGCACGATCTTAATGGAAGCTTTCTTTTCGGCTTCATTGCAGGCATAATTGATATAGGCTGCCGGAGCGCATTCAAGCACCAACATGGTTTCGCCGGGAACCAGCATACTGCCGCGGCGGAAGCGGTTCATGAGCTGTGCCTGATAGGAATCAATGCGGGTAATCACCTGCACCGATGCGATCTGCGGTTTTACACGGTCTTCAATCTGCAATCCCAGCCGGTCCAGAACAACCCGCCCGGCTTCAATAACGGCTGCCTGGTTCATGGAATGCACCTCGAACATGCCAAATTCACGTTCCACAATTTGCGCACCCGGTTTGGCTTCGGTTGCTTTAACCGCGATATCCACTGTGCGGAACACTTCATTGCCCGGAGCCATTTCAATATACAGGGATGCCATTCCTTCGGTCGGTAGATCACCCTGGGTAATCGTTCCGACAAAAGCAGCATACTGCGCCTGCATACGATCGAGCAAGCAATAACATCTTAATTGAAATTTATCTGCCATTCATACTCTCCATTTCTGCAGCCACTTGCGCGTGGTGCATGGCAATTCCGATCGGTGTTACAAAGAGCGGATTCTCCGGAGCATGCGTGGGTATGCCTGTATATTCTTGCACCACATCTGCCATACCCGGAAAACACACTGCTCCACCGATCATTGAAATAGCGCTGACCTTTCTTCCGTCGAGCTGCCGGTTGATAATGCTGCCAACCTTTTCCATCACCGGACGCACGACCGGGAAAAGCATTTTTTGCATGGCTGCATTCATCTTCAGTTCTTCGGCTTCCTCGAAACTGATATCCCGCGCACCGGCGATCACCAGAGAAAAATGTGTTCCACCGGTGGCTTCATCAGCCGAGAAGATCACCTTGCCATCTTCCACCAGCGCGATGCCCGTTGTCCCGCCGCCCACATCCACTATGGCTCCATCTTGAATGCCCAGCAGATTATTGGCTGCGGTCGGTTCATCCACCAATCCCACACAATTCAATCCCGCAGCTTCGACCACATTGGCTGTGGCACTCACTTCTGCCTGCGGAACACCCGGGGGAAAGGAACTGGCTGCTTTTGTTAATGTTCTTCCAATGCGTGCTTCAACACGCTGCTTCATATCTTTCAGGCGGTCGACTGCACCAAAATAATCGACCACCAATCCATCTTTTACCACCTGGGCAAACTGGTACTCGCCAGCGACCGGTTGTAAATTCTTATCAAGTACGACCAGCACCAGATAAGCCGTACCCAAATCAGCGCCCACGTAAAGAGGTCCTTCATCGACAGGCGCTGGCGAGGTATTTTGCATCTGACTCGGCAGAATAACTTGCTCTGCACGCGTCAGGTATTCTGTGAGATCGAACTCACCTACTTTGCCCAGCACGGTAATCTACTTTGAGCCGTGACTATTTCGCAGAGGTAGAGCGGCCGCTAATGCTGCCCTTTTCCTTTTGCGGCAGGATCATTTCGACATCGCTATGGGGCCGAGGAATGACATGAACGGATACCAATTCGCCAACACGCTTTGCAGCGGCTGCTCCGGCATCCGTAGCGGCTTTCACCGCACCCACGTCACCGCGCACCATAACGGTCACATAACCACCACCGACATATTCAGAGCCAATGAGGGTTACGTTCGCGGCTTTGACCATTGCATCGGCGGCTTCAATTGAGCCAACCAGACCCTTGGTCTCCACCATGCCTAACGCGATTAATTCAGGATTTACTGCCATGATTTATTCCTTTCTTTTTCTTTATTTTTTTGCTAGAGCTTCCAGCATCACCTGTCTGACGATGCTTTCCAGTTCTTGCTGGGTGGGTCCTGAAGATTTTCCTGACCCAACCAT
>DHHD01000049.1:20440-29678 GCA_002403105.1 Anaerolineaceae bacterium UBA4781
AATGCGGAAGACCGGTTTTTCAAGCCCGAATGCCATGATCACATCTTGATCAGTAGCATGCAAGACAAGCGAATGCCCTCTTCCGCCGAAATAGATCAATTCAATGCAGCGTTCACAACCTTTTTCCCAACCATCTTCTTCAAACCATCCTAACACGGTGGTAAGTTTTTCACGTGAAAGCGGTTCTTCAGGTCCTACCCGATTCAGCCGCACTACAATGATGCGCGCCTCCGCAGGAATTGTAAAACCGCCCAACTGAGCCAGGAATTGGGGAGATTTTCCAACCGTAGCAACGTTCATGGAGCCATCCGGATTGAAGAGGATGTGGCGCAGGATATCTGCTGTTTTTTCATCAGCAAAATAAGCGCCATTCGCCTGCATCAACCGCTCCAACTGCGCCGCGATGGGTTTATCTGCAACCACACTTTGTTCTGAAGCGCAAATGAGGGAATAATCAAAGGATTTGCTGGAAACAATATAACGCGCTGCTTTTTCAAGATCCGCACTGCGATCAACATAAACAGGTACATTCCCGGGGCCGACCCCAAAAGCAGGTTTTCCAACGGAATGAGCAGCTTTCACCATTCCTTCTCCGCCGGTTGCCAGGATCACGCGCACACGTTTGTGTTTCATTAATTCCTGAGTTCCGGCAAGGGATATGGTACGCATGCAATTGACCAACCCAGCCGGGGCACCCGCATTTTCGGCTGCCTGCTGCAAAGTACGGGCTGTTTCACTACTGCAATTGATCGCTGAGGGATGGGGAGCCACAATAATAGCATCCCTGGCTTTCACCGCAGAAATTGCTTTTGCCAAAACCGTAGAAGTGGGATTGGTACTGGGGGTCAGAGCAGCCACAACACCCATTGGCCAGGCGATCTCATAGACTCGCTTCTCGGGGTCATGGTTGATCACACCGACCGTTTTGACATCCCGAATGCTTTCCCAAAGAATGCGTGAGGCTAATTCATTCTTTAATTTTTTATGAGCTGCTACGCCATATCCGGTTTCTTCCGTCGCCATGCGCCCCAAGCGATCTGAAGCTTGATAACCGGCTTCAGCCATGGCAGCGCAAACACGATCAACCTGATCCTGGCTAGCTTTTCCCCAGATCAATTGAGCTTCATACGCCTGGGCTGCCAGGTCACGCGCTTCTTGGATGGAAAGCAAATCTTTGTCAATCTGCATAGTTCATACCCTTCCTGCTATTTTCGGAAGACAACCTTTCCTTCTACTTCCAAGGTATCAATAACAGCCATAATGACTGCATCAACCGGTCTATTTTTTGTGATCTCGGTCTGACGAGCGCTGGAACCATGTGCGGTTAAAACCAGATCGCCCACACCGGCATCCACACTATCAATAGCAACATAGGGTTTCCCCGTCGCTGCGCCTGTTTCATCGGTCTGCCGGCAAAGTAATAGTTTCTGACCTATCAGAGATGGATCTTTTATGGTTGAGACTGTTGTGCCAATAACCCGGGCAATCAGCATATTTAACTCCTATTTTCTCAATAATTCTTGGCTGGTGCAGCAGACGCTGCAGTAGATTGGGGTGCAGTATCGCCCTTTACGATCTTTACTCCTGCACTCGCTCCAATACGGGTAGCGCCTGCGCTGACCATCTTATCAAAATCTTCACGCGTTCGCACACCACCGGCAGCTTTTACTCCCATCAGTGGGCCAACCGTGCGTCGCATCAACGCCACATCTTCCACGGTGGCTCCACCTTTGGAGAATCCGGTGGATGTCTTTACATATTCCGCACCTGCTTCTTTTACTAAAAGGCAGGCGATTTTCTTTTCTTCATCGGTCAATAAAGCGGTTTCCAGAATGACCTTTACAAGCACATCGTGAGAATGAGCTTCTTTGACAACGCCGCAGATATCACGCGCCACCAGCTCGTAGTTTTTATCTTTCATACCACCAATATTGATAACCATATCCACTTCTTCGGCACCCTCTTCAATGGCCTGGCGTGTTTCAAAAACTTTCACTTCAGGTGTGGTTGCTCCAAGTGGAAAACCAATGACGGTACAAACTTTCACTCCGCTACCGCGCAGCAAGCTTTTACACAATTTCACCTGGGTTGGATTGATACAAACCGAAGCGAAATTGAATTTTCGAGCTTCAAAACAGAGTTGTGAGACCTCTTCACGCGTTGCTTCCGGTTTCAATAAAGTATGGTCTATTTTCCCTGCCATTTCCAAATTTTCAGGGATATTACCCAGCGTGGTGGTGAGTCGTTCGGCTCCGGCGCTGATGATCTCGCCGAATTCATCGAAGCAAGTTTTTACCTGCAGACCATCTACAACTTCAACCTTGCAGAATTGACCTTTTTCTGCGGCGCTGTTCTCTTCGCGCATGACGCTGAGAATCTCTTTGGTAATAATTTCTGCCAATGTTTGAATTTGTTCTTTACTCGCGTCCATAGCTTATCCTTTTTTCAAAAAACGGCTTTCGATTTCCATAATTTTTTCCACACGTTTTTCGTGCCGGCCACCGCCAAACTCGGTATCCAGGAACGTTTTTACAATAATCTTAGCCTGGTTGATACCGATCAATCCCGCCCCCAAGGTAAGATAATTGGCATTGTTATGCTCACGGCAGTTGGAAGCGGTTGCAAAGTCATAGCACATGGCTGCCCGTACACCCGGGACTTTATTTGCTACCATGCAACTGCCGATACCTGCTCCATCGATCATGATCCCACGGCAAGCTTTTCCAGTACTGACCAATTCAGCAACTTTAAAAGCAAAATCGGGATAATCAACGGAATCTGCATTTGCAGGTCCGCAGTCGATCACCCGACAATTTAATTCTTCGAGGTATGGAATGAGCGCTTGTTTCATGCTGAAACCCCCATGGTCAGAACCGATCGCAACAATCCATGCATACTTCTCTGGCTGGGGAGTATTTTCGTCCTCACCAAACTTTTCCAAAACATTCTTTACGATGGCTTGAATCTCAGAATCTGATATATAATCCATCTTGCATCCTGTGGTTGACAAATCGCTTTTTATTATCTATTATAGATAGTGGTAATGACCACATTACATCCTTATGACTTTAGTATAACAGGAACAGGTAAAATGTCAAGAGCCATCGACCCTTCGAATATTATTCCAAAGTATTACCAACTGGCAAATATCTTACGTGAACAGATCGAGAACGGCACCTGGAAAGCAAATGGAACGATCCAGTCAGAACGCCAGCTCGAGCAGCAATACAATCTCAGCCGTCCAACCATCCGCCAGGCTATTGACCTTCTCATCACGCAGGGCTATCTGTACCGTATTCATGGAAAAGGAACCTTCGTCTCACCACCCAAACTGCAAAAAGGCATCCTTGAACTCACCAGCTTCAGTGAAGACATGCGCAATCGTGGATTGGAACCCGGACAAGAATTTTTGGAGTTTGGGCTTATTACCCCACCCAAGAAGATAACGACCCGCCTTGATATTACTGATCCACTCCAAAAGGTACTGCGTATAAAGCGCATCCGCACCGGTAATGATGTACCGATCGGAATTCAGGATTCATACCTCAATTTACCCGAGAAAAAAACAATCACAAAAGAAGAACTGGAAGAGCGCGGTTCAATATACGTCATTCTGCAGGAAAAATTTGGTATCTATCCGGCAGAAGCGGATGAAACCCTGGAAGTGACCCTGGCATCCGAAGAAGAGGCAGCCTTGCTTTCTATTCCAGCAGGCAGCCCACTTCTGCTCAATGAAAGAATCCTGTATTCACAGGACCGCAAAGCCATCGAATTTGTGAGCATTCTATATCGGGGAGACCGTTATAAATACTACATGCGCTTAACGAAGAAGGTTTAGGAATCGGGTTATTACTTTTCTTTAGGGAAAAATATCAACGTGCTTTAAAATTCTGATATGGGTGATCGGCCAGTATACTGCCAGAGCTTTTCCGATCAGATCATCCTCCGGTACAAAGCCCCACGCCCTTGAATCGACCGAATTCTGCCGGTTATCCCCCATCACAAAGTACATGTCTTCCGGAACTATCCAGGTGCTTTCATCTATTGTGACATTATTTAAATAAGGTTCATCGATTTCTATTCCATTGATGAAAACATTTTCGTCACTGATCTTCACCTCATCCCCTGGCAAGCCAATGGCACGCTTGATGTAATCCACTTCAGGATCATCGGGGTAGTGAAAAGTTACAATATCACCTCTATCTACATCTCCGAGCCGGTAAGCCAATTTATTTACAAAGATCACTTCACCCTGTACAACAGTGGGTTCCATACTGACATTAAATACCTCAACCCTATCAATGACAACATCCACCACAAAGTACAGGGCAGCAGCCATTAGAATCGTTTGAAAAATTTCTAGCATTACAGAGGGTATTTGTTTTTTTCGCGAACTATTCTGGGTTTTTTCAATATTTGGCAAATTCTGCATACAAAGTGCTCCAGACAAAAATTAAATTTCTATGTTCTTTTTTTCACGACAAAACGAATGGGTGTGCCGCTAAATGGGTAGGTCAGGCGTATTTGATTCTCAATAAAACGTTGATACGTGAAATGCAACAATTCTGGGTCATTCGCATACAGCATGAATGTTGGTGGATCGGCACGCACCTGTGTGCCGTAGTAGATGCGCAACAGCCTCCCGGTTTTTGAAGACGGGGAATGCATATCCTGTGCATTCATGAGAATCCGGTTCAGCTTTCCGGTGCTGATATGAACCATGCGTTCTTCTTGAACCTGTAATGCCAAAGGTAATACTTTATCAACACGTTGACCGGTCAATGCTGAGATGAAAATGATCGGTACATAATCCATGAAATTCAGAAGAGTGCGGATTTGATTGGTATATGCTTCCATGGTATAGGTATCTTTTTCAACAAGATCCCACTTGTTAACAATCACAACCGTGCTTTTCCATTTTTCAAGAATATAACCTGCAATGTGGATATCCTGGGTAGAAATATCCTGACTGGCATCGATCAGTAATAAAGCCACATCACAGCGTTCGATAGCGCGCATGGAGCGAATGACAGAATATTTCTCTACTCCTCGGTCAATTTTCCCTTTGCGGCGGATCCCAGCAGTATCAATTAATGTGATGGGAACATCATCAAAGACGATCCTGGTATCAATCGCATCGCGGGTCGTTCCGGCAATGGGGCTGACAATGGCGCGTTTTTCACCCGCCAAATCATTCAAGAGACTGGATTTGCCAACATTCGGTTTTCCAACGATCGCGATCTTTATCGAATCATCTTCTTCTTGCGACTCATCGGGCAAAAAAGAAGCTACCACAACGTCCAACAGATCACCCGTTCCCGTACCGTGGATAGCTGAAATTGGGATGGGTTCTCCAATTCCCAAGGCATAAAATTCCATCGCTGAAGCACGCAGTGTTGCATTTTCTGCTTTATTTACCGCCAGATGAATGGGAGGAAAATGGACACCTGTGCGCATTTTTTGAGACTTGCGCAGCAGATCTGCAACTTCCTGATCCGCTGGAGTAATACCCTCAGCAGCATCGGTGACAAAAATAACGGCATCCGCTTCTTCAACAGCCAGCAGGGCTTGATCACGTATTTCGCTAATATAATCTGCAGAAGCGATACTGAGCGGTGTCTTCCCACCCTCGCTGGGATCAATTCCACCGGTATCAATAATTTGAAAACGTACCCCGTTCCAGATCGTTTCTGAAAAGAGTCGGTCGCGGGTGGTTCCGGCAGTATCATCAACGATCGCCAATGGTTCACCAGCCAGGCGATTAAAAAGGGTGCTCTTCCCTACATTGGGTCTTCCAACAATAGCAACAATTGGTGTGGTCATGGTTAACTTTCAGGTGTCGCGGTCGGTGGGATATTGATGATGACCTCAACAGTTTCTGGCTGAATGGATTCAACCAGAAGACCGGGGATATTCACTTCGACCCGTGGATTCAACTGGTAGGTTCCAGGCTGCAGATCGGTCAGATCCAGTATCACGCGTACATCGCTCGCGTTCAGGTCATCCAGAGTGGGTAGCGGCCCCGAGAGAATGACTTCAACGAATTCTGGAGAAATATTCACCGTATATTCAGGATTCAATCCCAAGAGCTGGATCATGGAATTATTCAATGTTATCGTTCCTTCAATCGGTGAAACGGTAATTGATATTCGTATCGTTGATTCACCCACGATACTCACGCCCGCCGGTAAATTTAATGGTAGTGATTCGGTAATATCGGCATTTGCACCATTGATATTCAAGGGTTGCGTCTCCACATACCCGGGCAATTCATTCACGATCGTTGGATCGGAAGAATATAATGTTACGGTTAGTGGAGAGACGGATTTGTTCGTTAATTGGTAGCCACTGGCTGGTTGACCGATCACAACCGGTATCACAATGACGTTTCTATATCCGCCTCGCTGGGTAATGGGAAGATTCACATGAATCTGCGCCGGATCAATGGTTACATTTTCCACCGGAATTCCATTTTCATCATAGGCTATCAAAGGAATATTCAGATCAATATCCTGGTTCGCCTGGCTCACATCCACAATAGCTCTGATCTCTGTGATTTCAGAAATCAACGAAGAAGGTCCGCTTACAGTGGCATAACTATAGCTGAGAACCGGTTCTCCTGCTTCATACCCAACTGCAGGCTGGGAGGGCTGCATTAATTGGATGGGCAAATATTTCGAATAAAGCGGTTCCACAATGACCTGCTGGTCCGCCGGGCCAATTGTTTCAACTTTTACCGGTTTCGCATCCACTTCAACATGTATGGATACATCGTGAGTACCTTCTTTAAAACCGGTTAGATCGATGCTGGCATGGATCAGATCAGGGCTGTCAATCAGTGTTTGCCATAACGAGGTCGGTGCGCTCAAACTGACGATCACTTCTGCCGGCAGCTCGTTGGTGACAACCAGATCAGAATCCAACCCAACCACTTCCAATGGGATCCCCTCCGGATAGGTACGCTTATCAACCGGGTCAGTGGCATTGACAGCCATGATCCAGATCGTAATAGCCAATGCAAGTGCGGTCAGGAAAGTCGGCAGGTTTTGCGTAACCTTTTTAAAAAACTGCGTCATTCTTTCTTCCCTTCATCTTTTTCAATTCCTAACCAGGTTCGCAACAGCTCTCCAAGATCGGTGGATTGCACAAGGCGTTCCTCCTCCAGCAGGAAGGGCTGCAGAGCGTTTTCCAGATTTTCCGGTTTGATCTCGCGGATCATTTTTCCAAGGTGTGCAATGGATATATCACCGGTCTCTTCAGAAACCACGACTGCGACCGCATCGGAAGATTCAGTAATGCCCAATGCTGCCCGGTGACGCAAACCCATCTGGTGATCGGCTGTTTTATTAAGAATTCCTACAGAAGATAAAGGCAGCACACATGAGGCTGCGCTGATAGTATCTGTGGTAATAATTACTGCCCCATCATGCAGCGGTGTATTCGGGTAAAATATCTGCAAAAGCAATTCTGCAGATATTTTTGAATGCAGCGCAACACCCGTATCGATATATTCCTGTAAATTATCCGTGATTTGAAAAATGATCAAAGCACCATGCTGTAGAGATGACAAGCGTTTTGCCGCAGCGGCTACTGCTGTAATTGCATCTTTTATTTGATCTTGCGGCATTATTACCTTACGCGAGAAAAATCGCTTCGGTCCGGCACGCCCCAATCTTTCAAGAGCTCGACGAATCTCAGGTGCGAAGATAACCGGGATGGCAAAAAGCATGGCTGGCAGGGTATTTTGAATCAGATAAGAAAATGCCGGCAGATCAACCAGGGTTGTAAGAAGCATGATGATGATAATGATAAAGATCATGCCACGGAATAAGGTTTGCGCCTGGGTATTACGAAGCAACCGTAAAATGGTATAAAAAATAAAACTTACGATCAATAAATCAACGACCGTCAGCCAATTGAAACGTTGGAAAAGAAAAATAACTTCTGAGATAATATCTTGCATCTTTTTAAGTTTACATCAATCCCACTCTTTATGGGATCAACCTCCAAATACCATCAGTCATAGGTTTGACCCAATGGGTCTCAATTGTACCTTCATTCAACGAATCACGCATGAGAAACGGAAGGTCATACTCATCGAATGACGAAAGATGAAAATATCCATGAGAATACAGGTTTTTTCCTAATAGCCCCGAGTTTTTCATGAAGTGAACATCCAAGCAGTTACCACTCCAGAATTTTGTAATCGTCTCTAATTTTACGAGCCCGTCGAGAATAGTCTTTTCAGTACAATTGTGTGAGATTCCTTCTACTATGGTATTGAAATGGTCGAATCTCCAAATAAGGCAAGCCTCTCCACCAGCCAGGGGTGTGAGGAGAGCACGAGACAGTATGATACCTTCTTCATGAGCCTCGCTCTTTTCTTTTTGCAGTGCTTGATCAATTTGTTGAACTGTTCTACTATCGATTTGTTCCAATTCTGGCAGGTCAAGAATGAAGCCTGATGTTTTTGCAGATAATTCTTCTTGTGCTATCTTGAATTCAGGAAGCTCCTGTGACATCTCCCGCCAGATGTGATCGAGCTGCTGCCAGGTATCAGTGATCCGCTCACTGTTTTCAATGTACTGATCGATTTTCATATCAGAAGGGAATATTTGCTGATTTAAACGTTCTGTAATTTCATGCTGGGTCATTCCACGCGTTTTTTCCAAACGTTCCATCCGGGCATTTGCGGTGGAAGTAACAAACCACCGGGAATTTACAACATGCAGCAGTTCGGAGTCATATAACTTGATCGCTTCAACTGCAACCAGAGGGCAGGTAGTGTTCTCTAAAATCGCCTGCAAAGCATCAGCGACCAGAGGGTGCATGGCTCTTTCTAATTTTTTCAATGCAAGTGGATCGTTAAAAACGACCTTTCCCAATCGAACCCGATCGATCCTGCCATCTTCAGTCAGGATCCGATCACCAAAAATCTGCAATACGGCTTCATATCCCGCTTTGCCTTCCACTAATAAAAAATGAGTGAGTTCATCCGCATCAATAGTCAGCACGCCACGCAAAGCCAACAAATGCCGGATCAAGCTTTTGCCGCTGCCGATGCTCCCTGAGATTCCAATTACAAATGGTTTTTTCACAATGCTTTCCTACTATCAGTGTACCTTCATTTTAATAGACACAGGATTTCTGTCAAACAGTGTCGATTTGCTTGACAACACCTTCACAAGCATGTAGAATTTCATCACGTTTCCGCCGAGATAGCTCAGTTGGTAGAGCA